>NZ_JBNCLC010000002.1:0-191279 GCF_049844475.1 Micromonospora sp. DT47
AGTGGTGGGCGCCTCTCGCACAGGCTCCTATCAGGTCACGACGCCTGACCGGTGACATGCAGCTCGCGAGGCCACCGAGCTGGCCGACGAATCGGGATGAGGACAGCAATCGTCGGTCTGCCGGTGAGTCAGACCAGCCCGGCGACCCACCCCACCATCCTCACTGTCTGCCATCGACCCGCCCAACTGGGGAGCGGGCCGCCGCCCGGTGCGCCACGTCAAGCGGGCCTTGACAGACGTTCGGACGCTGGCGCGCCGGGCGGTGGTCTGCTCGGCTTGCCCGGGTCGATGGCAGGCGGGATGGCTTACCGCAGCCACCCACGAACCCGGCACCCGCCGACGATCTTCGTCCATCCTGGAGCCGGAGCGCCATTGACTAGTCGCGGCCACCAGCGGTCTGGGCGTTGGCGGGGTCAGCATCGTCGTTCAGGCTGACCGCCGCGGCGGCGCTGGTTCACGCTCCCAGTCGCGGGCCGCGTCGGTGACCGCGATCCCGGCCAGGACTGCCGTAGCGGCGAGGGCGGCCAGCAACGGCGGCCCGAGGAGCGTCGCCGGCGCTATGGCTGCCAGCACGAGCAGCCCGATCGGCCGGTCCCGGGACACGTGGCCGTAGACCGCGTACTCGAAGGTGGCACGTCCGAGCACGAACAGCGCTGGCCCGCCGAGGATGACGGCGATGGAGGATGGTTCCGTGTGCCCGAAGGGATGGGTGACGAGGAGTTCGTCACCGACGGCGGTGACGACGATGCCGGCCACCATCAGCAGGTGAGCCATGAGCGCCGACCGGGCGAGGCGTTCCGGGGCGGGAGCTGCTGCGATGGCCTCAGCCAGGGACTGTCCGGCTCGATGGAGGTAGATCCGCCACATCAGCACGGTGGTGGCGATCGACAGGAGGAACGCCATGGTGCGGTCGGCGGCGAAGCCGCGGCTGCTGAGCGCCAGCCCTGTCACTAGGATGTCCTCGCCGAGCGCGATGATGAATACCTGCCGGTAGCGCTCGGCGAGGTGCTCACCTGCGACCGTCCCCTGCCACGTTGGTGAGCGGCCGAGTCCCGGCGTGGGATAGCGCAGTCGGCCCGCCGTGTAGTCCACGGCCACCGCGAGCGCCCACAGCGCTCCACGCGCCGCGTCCTCGGCAACCGCCCCTATGATCCACGGCGGCGCGGACACGATGGACCAGAACAGCACCCGCACGGCGGCGAGGCGCAGCTCGTGGTCCCGCAGGATGACCAGGAGGGTGACGCCGCGGCCGACCTGGATGGCGACGTAGGCGCCCGCGAAGATCAGGCCGGTGTCGCCGAACGCGTCTGGCACCGCGACCGCCATCACCAGGCTACCGACCATGGTGGCGATGACCAGGAGCTGCACCGCCGACCGCTGCGGGTTCAGCCGGTCGGTGATCGTCGCGGTCAGCGACCAGACCGACCACACGGCCAGCAGCAATACCAGGGTCTGGAAGGCGCCGCTCCAGCTGAGGTCCTCGATCAGCCCGTGCGAAAGCTGCGTGAGGGCGAAGACGAACGCCAGGTCGAAGAAGAGTTCCAGGAAGGCCGGCCGCTGCGGATCCCCGGGGCTTCGCAGCAGCCCGGTCGACCTGTTCCTGGTCATCGACTCGCCTGTTCTGTCGGCTCGGCCAGCGTTGAAGCAGTCGTACCACGGCCTGGCGGCTGTCAGTGCCGACAGCGCGCCACCTGGCATAGCACCTCCTGTAGCGGGGTATACCGCGCCGGCTTCAGGTCGGACGGGGTGGTCGCGCAACCGGGCACGGTGGCGGAGCTCCGGCTGCGGGCTGTCACGTCCGTTTGCGCCGCAGACAGCAGGGGGAGGAAGGGTCACGTGCACGGGAGCGATCGTTCCGCTCGGCGTCCGAAACCGGTGGCTGGGGATTCCGGGAGACGGACTGCGGCTGTGGTTCGACCTGGACGGGCTCTCCGCTGGTCGCCGGGTGCGGGTGATGGCGCTATCAGGCATGCCGTCGCTAGGCACCGGCGGGGCGGCGGATGTCGGTCAGGGTGACGGAGTTGCGGGTGCACGGCGTGTCCGGCGACGACGCCGATGCAATGCTCGACCGACCCCTCGTCTTCCGCGTCGCCGGCGATGCGAACGCCGGCTTCTACCGGCCCCGCCCCGAGTACGGGGCCACCACCGGGCCGGGGGGCGTGACGCTGGAGGCGTACCACTGGAGCAATCTGACGGCCGGCACAGCAGTGCGGACATTGTCGTTGGTGCTGCTGCTGCCGTTCATGCTCAGCAACCTCGCGATCTGGATGCTGCCGAACGCGCCCCCGTCCCGGTCCGGCGTAGCCGCGAAGGCCCTCTGCCGCCTGCTCGCGGCCACCATCACCGCGATGGTTGCCCTCGCGTTCGTCGGCGTCTCGCTCGATCTCGTCGCCTGGCAGTGCGCGTCGTATCCCCGATGCCTGGAAGGCCGCCCATACCTGTCCTGGCTCGGCGGCGTACCGCCGGGACAGCGTCTCGCGCTCCTCGCCCTCGCGCCGATCGCCGTGATCGGCCTCGCCTGGTGGCTCAGCTCGCGCTCCTGGCAGGCGTCCGGACCATTCACTCCGGCGGCCGTACGCCCCGAGGGCAACCAGCTCGACGCGCCCGGCTACTGGGCCGGCAAGCCGCTCCTCGTCCGTCTACGATCGATCCATATCGCGGTCGCGCTCGCAACGGTGGACGCGAGCCTGCTCACGGCCCTCGCGCCCCTCGACGTCGCGGTGACGGGCCACGCCCTCCTCGCGGCTGCGCTGACTCTGCTGGTGGCGTGCATTGTGCTGCTCTGCCTGCCGGAAACCACCGATCGGGGCAGCCAAGGCGCACGAATGGAGACAACCGCCCGTGCGGTTCGCGCCGTAGCCGGTGGGCTGACCGCCCTGTGCCTCGGGTACGCGGCGACCCGGCCCGCCGAACTTCCGGTGACCGGGCCCCTGCCCGGGTACGAGTCCGTGGTCGCGTGGATCTTCCTCGGGCAGGCCGCCCTGCTGATCGCGCTCGGGGCGGTCGTGCTGTGGCAGCGCCAGGGTCGGCCGGACGCCCGGTCGTTGCTCGGCGACCTGGACGCCCCGGCGGTGATCGCCGTCGCGATCGGCCTGGCGTTGGCGTTCACCGCCGGACTGGTCTACCGCGTTGCCGACTTCCTGGACCGCGGCTCCCTCCCCAGCCCGGTCCGGCCGCTGCCGGCCTACGCCCCGCAGCTCCAGCCGCCGGTCTCGTACCGGTGGTTGGTGCTGGGCTTCGGCGCCGCGGTGCTGTTGGCCATCCTCGCGGAGCTGTGCTGGAGTCGGCGGACGCTGCCCCGCCGGCGCCGGGCGGCGGCAGAGGTCGTCGCGCGCGACTTTCCGGATGCCCCTGCGCAGGCGAAGCCCCGCCTACGGGACGTCCGCGACGCGGTCGCGAAGGGACGGGTCACCGAGGGCCTGAGGCCGATGCGCGCCGCCTATCCGTTGGTCGCAGTGCTCAGCCTCGGCTCGGCCGGCTTCGCGCTGGCCGGCATCGCACCGGGGCAACTCGCCGCCCGGCTGGCCGGAGAGCGGGCGAGGGCGGTGGTGGACTTCGCCACTGACCTCGGCGCGTACCTCGTCGGGTTGTTCGTCGTCGGCCTCGCAGTTGCCGGCCTGCTCGCCTACCGATCCCCGGCCATGCGGCTCGTCGGCGTGCTGTGGGACCTGGCCACCTTCTGGCCCCGCGCCGCCCACCCGTTCGCGCCGCCCAGCTACGCCGAACGCGTGGTTCCGGACCTGGTGCGACGGACCCGCTACCTCGCCGAGCAGGGGACGGTCCTGCTGTCCGGGCACAGCCACGGCTCGGCGCTACTGGCCGCCACCATCCTGCAACTGCCGCCGGAGACGCTACGCCGGGTCGCCCTGCTGACCTACGGATCTCCGCTGCACCCCATCTACGCCCGGCTCTTCCCGGCCTACGTCAGCGATGACACGCTGCGCGAGGTGGGAGATCGGGTGGGATGGCGTTGGCTGAACCTGTGGCGCGACACCGATCCCATCGGCGGCTGGATCTTCTCCCCCCACCGTCTCGGCGAACAACCGGCCGTCAACGGCCCACCCGGAGGCGTCGACCGGCGTCTGCGGGACCCGCGCGACGTGACCCTGGAGCCATCCGACACCGTCCCTCCCCCGATCGAGGGGCACTCGCGGTACCAGGCGGACGACCGGTTCGACGCTGCCGTGCGCGAACAGGTGGCGCGGCTAGACGCCGTGGACCCGTAGGTGTTCTGCGAAGGGGGGCCATGGCCAACGTCAGCAGGTGGGGGCGGTCATCCGCTAGCCAGTCCGCGACACGCGCTGGCCCTGTCGCCGAGGGCGGCATGGGCATTGGCGAGTCGCGCCTGGCAGATGCCTTGGTCGCGCCGCATCACGCTTGGCATGTTCGCCAGCGCCTCCTTCTTACTCGGCGCCGGTGTTGTTGGATTGCGCTGCCCGGTCGATCAGCTCTGCCGCCGCACCGGGAAGAGTCCTGGAAGTGTCGATCGCGAGGTCAGCCCCAGCGAAAGGTTCTGTCTCGTCCCATGCCGTGAGCCGTTCCGCAGCGTCGCCGGTCTGCCGCTCGACAATCCGCCGCTCCGCCACGGCTCGGGGGCAGGTGAGCGCGACGACGGTCCATTCCACGTCAGGGAATGCTCGACGTATGGCGTCGATGGCGTCGGCCTGGCCGAGATGCACCACGGGGATGGCTTCGTGAAGCTGTTGACGAAGCCCGGGGCCGTCGACGACGTACACCGATCCATACCGGCGGTTCTCCCACACCACCCCGCCTGACGCACGAAGCGACGCCAGTTCGCCATCGGTGGTCATCCTGTAACCAGACGTGCGACCAGGCCCGGCTTTCAGACGTCGGAACTGCTGGTATCGGTTGTCGAGCCGGTGTAAGGCTGCGGTCACCGTGTCCTTGCCGGATGCAGGCGGTCCGTAGAGGATCACGCCCCGCATCAGTCGAGTTCCAGCCCTATCAGCGACTTCACGAGCGCTTCGGCCTGGTCTTGTAGCGGCCTGGCCGACGCGCAGTTGTTGATGACTGTGTGCTCGACCAACGGACGGAATTCGGTGTCGATGCAGTCGAGGTAGCCGGCCCAGTCAGCCAGCTTCGCAGCATCTCGGGCCGCTCCCCGCCTTCGTAGGTACAGGTTCATGGTGTCCGGGTCGCAGTAGACCCACACGACGCTTACGGAAGCGCCCATGTCGGCGAACCGCGCCCTGGTCCTGTCCAGCCACTCTCGTGACCCCGGTTGCTGTCAGCGTTGCTGTCAACCGGTCGGCTGACAACAGCGTCCGACGCGAAATGCCTGGTGGAATTGGAGCCCCCGGCCGGGATCGAACCGGCGACATCTCGCTTACAAGGCGAGTGCTCTGGCCAGCTGAGCTACAGGGGCGCGTGTGCCGACGTCAGCATAGCGACCGTCGTCCGGATTTCCCGCTCGGCAGCGGTCCCGAGCATGGAAAACGTCAATTTCCCGACCGGTTCGCCGACGGATCCGTCCTGGGGCGGCCGGGCACCGTGGTAGTTGATGCCCGGGAGTGCCCGCCTGACCGCTATGCGCATGCTGCCCGTCCCGTCCGTCGCCTCTCGTCTTGGCAGGGGTGGAAAAGCCGTTTACCGTGCAGTGGCACGGACGACACCCGACCGGCTCCGGCCGCCCCCCGGTGCGTCGCCCGCGGCCGGCACCGACGCGGTGCCGGTGGCTCCTTCACTCGGATCGTCCGGCACGTTCCTGCCGGTGAAAGGAAGCGCACCCACATGGCTACGGTCACGTACGCGAAGGCGTCCCGGATCTACCCGGGCACCGAGCGCCCCGCGGTGAACCAGCTCGACCTCCAGATCGGCGACGGCGAGTTCCTCGTCCTGGTCGGCCCGTCCGGTTGCGGTAAGTCCACCAGCCTGCGCATGCTCGCCGGCCTGGAGGACGTCGACGACGGCGCGATCTACATCGACGACCGGGACGTCACCCACCTGCCGCCGAAGGCCCGCGACATCGCGATGGTCTTCCAGAACTACGCCCTCTACCCGCACATGTCGGTGTACGAGAACATGGCGTTCGCGCTCAAGCTGCGCAAGACCTCCAAGGCCGAGATCGACCGGCGGGTGAAGGAAGCGGCCGCGCTGCTCCAGCTCGAGGAATACCTCAACCGCAAGCCGAAGGCGCTCTCCGGCGGTCAGCGCCAGCGCGTCGCGATGGGCCGGGCGATCGTCCGCGAGCCGCAGGTCTTCCTCATGGACGAGCCGCTGTCGAACCTCGACGCCAAGCTCCGGGTGCAGACCCGTACCCAGATCGCGTCGCTGCAGGCGAAGCTCGGCATCACCACGGTCTACGTCACGCACGACCAGGTCGAGGCGATGACCATGGGCCACCGGGTGGCGGTCATGCTCGACGGCGTCCTCCAGCAGGTGGACACCCCGCGTGCGCTCTACGACACCCCGGCCAACGTCTTCGTCGCCGGCTTCATGGGCTCCCCCGCCATGAACATCAAGACCGTGCCGCTGAACGAGCAGGGCGCGGCCTTCGCCGAGATGCACATCCCGCTGACCCGCGAGCAGGTCGAAGCGGCCCGCGGCGAGGGCGGCGACGGCAAGGTGACCGTCGGCTTCCGTCCGGAGGACTGCGACCTGGTCAGCCCGACCGAGGGCGGCATGCCGGTCGTGGTCGAGCTGGTCGAGGACCTCGGCTCGGACGCCAACGTCTACGGGCACGCCGCGCTGGAGGGCCACGACGAGCGCTTCGTGGTCCGTACCGACCGGCGCACCATGCCGAACATGGGCGACACCGTGTTCGTCAAGCCGCGCGCCGGCAACAGCCACGTCTTCAACGCCGCCACCGGCAACCGGATCTGACGTACGTACGAAAGGGGCGGTCCGCATCGGCGGACCGCCCCTTTTCCGTGTCTGCCGGTTGGCTACGCCTCGGTGGCCCGGCGCCGGGCCACCTCGGCCAGGGTGACCGCGGCGGCGACGCTGGCGTTGAGCGATTCCACGTCGGAGACCATCGGGATGCTGACGGTCAGGTCGCAGGTCTCCCCGACCAGGCGGGACATCCCGCGCCCCTCGGAGCCGACCACCACGACCAGCGGGCCGACGGCGGCCTCCAGGTCGTACAGGTCGGTCTCGCCGTCGGCGTCCAGGCCGACCACCATGAAGCCGGCGTCCTGGCAGGCCTTGAGCGACCGGGTCAGGTTGGTGACCTGGGCGACCGGGACCCGCGCGGCCGCGCCGGCGCTGGTCCGCCAGGCGGTCGCGGTGATCCCGGCGGCCCGCCGCTCGGGTACGAACACACCCTGCGCGCCGAACGCGGCGGCGGAGCGGATCACCGCGCCGAGGTTGCGCGGGTCGGTGACCCCGTCCAGCGCGACCAGCAGCGGGGCGGTCTGCTCCAGCGCGGCGGCGACCAGGTCGTCAAAGGGCTCGTAGGCGAACGGCGGCACCTGGAGGCCGACGCCCTGGTGCAGCACCCCGCCGGTCATCCGGTCCAGCTCGGCCCGGCTGATCTCCAGGATGGCGATGCCCCGGTCCGCGGCGGTCCGCACGATCTCGTTGACCCGGTCGTCCATGTCGAGGCCCTGCGCGGTGTAGAGCGCCGTCGCCGGGACCTGGGCGCGCAGCGACTCCAGCACCGGGTTGCGCCCGACCAGCAGCTCTGGGGTGTCCTTGGACGGGTTGGACTTGCGCCCCGGCGCGACCCGGGGGCCCCCGGTGCGGCCGGTGGGCTTGCCGCCCCGACCGCCCGCGCCGCCCCGGTTGGCCGGTACGCCCCGGCCGCCGCCCCTGCCCCAGGTGGTGTCCTTCGCACCGGGCTGGCCGATCTTGGGGGCGCGCCCCTCCTCGGCCGCCGCGCGGCGCTCCTTGTCCTGCTTCCAGGCGGTGCGCTGGGGCAGCTTCTCGGTGCCCGAGTACGCCTTGTGCCAGGGCCGCTCATCGGCGGGGAGGGTACGACCCCGACCCGCGAGGGAGTCCTTGTTCTTGCCGCCGGAGCCCTTCGGGGCGCCCTGCTTCGGTGCCAGTCGCCGGCCACGGCGCTGCGAGTTGCCGGCCATCAGTCCTGCTCTCCAATAGTCCAACGGGGGCCCTGGGGGGTGTCCTCGACCACCACGCCAGCCTGCTTGAGCTGGTCGCGTACGGCGTCCGCGGCGGCCCAGTCCTTGCGGCCCCGGGCCTGCGCGCGCTGCTCCAGGGCCAGCGCGATCAGGTAGTCCACCACGCCACGCAGGTCCTCCGCGCGGTCACCGCCGGTCCAGGCCGGATCCAGGGGGTCGACTCCGAGGATATCCAGCATGCTCCGGACGGCGGCCAGCACCGTGCGGACGGTCACATCATCGCCGTTGGTCAGCGCGTTGTTGCCGTCCCGCAGGAGGTCGTGAAGGACGGCGAGCGCGGCCGAGGTGTTCAGGTCGTCGTCCATCGCCGCAGCGAAGCCGGCCGGCAGTACGCCGAGCTCGCCGGCGCCGACCCGCTCGGCGGCGCGCTGCACGAAGCCCTCGATCCGCCGGTAGGCAACCGCCGCCTCGCGCAGCGAGTCCTCGGAGTAGTCGATCCGGGACCGGTAGTGGGCGGCCACGTAGTAGTAGCGCAGCTCGACCGGGCGCACCCCGAGCGAGTCCACGTACGTCAGGTCGAGGGCGTTCCCCAGCGACTTGCCCATCTTGGCGCCGCCGATGCTGAGCAGCCCGTGGTGCACCCAGTAGCGGGCGAACGGCAGCCCGGCGGCCTGGGACTGGGCGAGCTCGTTCTCGTGGTGCGGGAAGGTCAGGTCCAGCCCACCGCCGTGAATGTCGAACTCGGCGCCCAGGTAACGCCAGCACATCGCCGAGCACTCGATATGCCAGCCGGGGCGGCCCCGACCCCAGGGGGACGGCCAGTAGGCATCGGCCGGCTCGTCCGGTTTGGCGCCCTTCCAGAGCGCGAAGTCCCGCGGGTCACGCTTGCCCCGCTCGGGGGCGTCCCCGGCGGACTGCATGTCGTCCGGCGACTGGCCGGAGAGCGACCCGTACGCCGGCCAGGAGGCCACGTCGAAGTAGACGTCGCCGGAGCCGTCGGTGGCCGGGTAGGCGTGCCCGTCGGCGATCAGCTTGGCGATCAGCTCGTGCATCTCCGGGATGTGCCCGGTGGCCCGCGGCTCGTACGTCGGCGGCAGCACGTTCAGCGACCGGTACGAGGCGGCCAGGACCAGCTCGTTGGTGTACGCGATCGACCAGAACGGCCGGCCCTGCTCCATCGCCTTGACCAGGATCTTGTCGTCGATGTCGGTCAGGTTGCGGATGAACATGACCTCGTAGCCGGCGGTCAGCAGCCAGCGGCGCAGCACGTCGTAGTTGACGCCCGAGCGAAGGTGGCCGATGTGCGGCGGGGCCTGCAGGGTGAGACCACACAGGTAGACCCCCACCTTGCCGGCTTCCCGCGGGACGAAGTCCCGCACCGATCGGGTGGCGGTGTCATACAGGCGTAGCGTCACCGTACAAGGGTAGCCGTCCATGCATTCCGGGGTCGGCCGGAGCCGGGCCGTACGCTGCGTGCTGTGGACACGACGGCGCGGCCCGGGGAGCCCGGCGAGGTGGCGGCCCGGCCGGGGGAGACGGCGCAGACCCTGGACCGGGGCCTGCGGCTGCTGCACCTGGTCGCCGACGCGCCAGCCGGCCTGACCGTCACCGAGGCGGCGAACCGGCTGGGCATCGGGCGGGCCGCCGTCTACCGGCTGGTCGGCGCGCTGACCGGGCACGGGATGCTGCGCCGCGACGGCGATGGCCGGCTGCGCCTCGGCGCCGGCGTGCTGCACCTGGCCCGGCGGGCCCAACCGCTGCTGGCCGAGGGGGCGCTGCCCGCGCTGCGCCGGCTCGCCGAGCAGGCCGGCGCCACCGCGCACCTCACCGTGGTCGAGGGCGGGGAGGGGGTGGCCCTGGCCGTGGTCGAGCCGAGCTGGACGTCGTTCCACGTGGCGTACCGGACGGGGGCCCGGCACCCGTTGGAGCTGGGGGCCGCCGGGCGGGCCATCCTCGCCGGCCGGGCGGGCGCCGCCGGCCCGGTGAGCACCGCCGGGGAGCTGCAGTCCGGGGCGTACGGGGTGGCCGCGCCCGTGTTGGGGGTGGCGGGGCTGGAGGCGAGCGTCGGGGTGGTGGCGCTGGCCCCGCTGGACGTCGACACGGTGGGCGCCCAGGTGGCGGCCGCCGCTGAGTCGATCGCCGCCGCCCTGTCCTGACCACGGCCACGCCGCCGCCCGGCGGGGCGGAAGCGGCGCAAGAGCCGGAAGGGCCCGGGCGACCGTGGTCACCCGGGCCCTTCGCAGGAAATGCGTTACGGCTGGACGTGCGGCTTGAGCGGGCTCTTCACCGCGGCGTACGCGTCGACGATGCCGTACCCGTAGAAGCCGTTGAAGTTCAGCGAGCCGGCGCAGTACGCGTCGAACTCGGCCGAGCGGCCCTCGTTGGTGTAGGTCTGCAGGCGCGGCTCCGGGCAGGCGTGCTCGGCGGCGGTCCGGTAGAGGTGCTGCTCCACCAGGTCCGGCGCCAGGCCGAAGCCACCCCGGCCGTCCTTCTTGCCGAACCTGCTGACGATCAGGGCGGTGACACCGGCGGCGTGCGGCGACGCCATCGAGGTCCCCTGCAGGTAGGTGTAGTACCCGCACTCACCGGCGGCGGTGCACTGCTTGAAGACCGACTCCTCGAACCCGGCGACGATGTTGCCGTCCTCGTCGACCAAGCCCTCCTCCTGGAGCACCTTCTTCGGGTACGTGGAGAGGATCATGTTGGCGTCGGTGCGGTAGGTGTCGGTGCCGTAGCCGTCGCGGAACCAGCCACCCGGCGCGGCGACCGAGATCTGCTCAGTGCCGTAGTTGGAGAAGTCGGCCTTCTTGCCGGACGGGCCGACCGCCGACACGCCGATCACGTGCGGCCCCTCGGCCGGCAGGTCCCAGCAGCTGTCGTTGTCGATCGGCCGCGGGTACGGGTCCGAGCCGTAGTCCGGGCTGGAGACGTCGGTTCGGGGAGCGCCCAGGTCCTCGTGGTTGTTGCCGAGCGCGCCGACCAGGGTGACGCCCTTGTGGTGGGCGAAGGTGAGCGCCCGCTTCATGGCGGTGATGATCGCCCGCTGCTCCGCCTGGGCCTCCGGCGAGTCGGCCGGGTTGGCGGTGCAGTTGTAGAGCCACGGGTCGACGTAGAAGGACATGTTGACCACGTCCAGGCCGGCGTTGCCCGCGTGCACGAGGGAGTTGACCACCGGGTTGAGGAAGAAGTACCCCGAGTCCTGGCCGCCCTTGAGCTCGACCAGCGAGACCTTGGGGGCGACGCCGGAGAGGCCGAAGCCGTTGGCCGCGGCGCCGATGGTGCCCGCGACGTGGGTGCCGTGACCGCCGTCGTCGGTGCCGACCGGGTCGAGGCAGCTCGCCACCTCGCACTCGCCGTCGACGTCGACCATGTCCGGGGCGAAGTTGCGCGACAGCGCCCAGTTGAAGTTGGGCGCAAGGTCGGGGTTGCTGGCGTCGACACCGGTGTCCAGGACGCCGACGGTCACCCGACGGTCACCCGGCTCGATCTTGCGGGCCTGGTCGGCCCGGATCATCTCCAAGCCCCAGAGCTTGTCGTCCAGCGGGTCCATCTTCTTGCTGCGCCCGTTGGCCACGCCCTTGCTCCCGGCCGCGGCCAGCAGGTGCTCCTGCTCGACGCGGTCGAGCTTCGGCTTGCGGCCGATGGCCTTCTGCTCGGCGGCGCCGAGCAGCGCACCGGCGGCGGTGGCCTGCCGGGCGAAGTCGGCGCGGTCGCTGGTGACCTGGAACAGACCGACCTCATCGGTACGGGAGACGACGGTGCCGCCCGCCGCCCGGATGGCGGCGATGGCCGCGTCCGCCGACACGCCGTCCTCCGCCACCACGGTAAACGTCCGGCTGCTGGTCGGCTCGGCGTTGGCCGGGGCCACCATGCCGGTCACCGTGAGTGCCAGAGTCGCCGCGGTCGCGACGGCTCCGGCGGTGAAGCGCTTGCTCACCACATCAGATCCTCTCGTTGAGGGACGTGGCAGCCATCACATAGCACCGACATCAATTCCGCCAGGCGTCCGTCCGAATTGAACTTGTATCAGGCATTCGTCGGCTGCATCTGCCGCAGCGCCTCTGGAAGCGCCGCCACCGTGGACACCTCGGCGTCGGGGCGTACCCCGGCCGGTCGTGGCAGGCCGAGCCGGTTGAGCCAGATCCCCCGCAGGCCGGCGCGCTGTGGCCCGACCACGTCGTGGACGAGGGAGTCCCCGACGTACCCGATCCGCCCGGCCGGCACGCCGGCGGCCTGGACCACGGCCGCGTAGAACGCGGGGTCGGGCTTCTTCGGCAGGCCGTCGTCGTGCGCGTACAGCTCGAAGGTGACCTCGCCGGCCAGCGCGCTCAGCACACCGGCCAGGCTCTACGTCAGGACCGGCTCGTCCGCCCGCGCGTCAGAGCGCTCAGCGCGCACGTCGCGCAGCTCGTCGAGGCGGACCAGCGCCACCCCGGCGACGATCAGCGCGCCGCCGAGCAGCTGCACCACGCTGGGCAGCTCGCGGAGGACCAGCCAGGCGATCAGCACCGCGAACATCACCTCGGTCAGCCCGACGAAGGACGACAGCCGCGCGCCGAGGATCCTGGTCGCGGCGATCCCGGCCAGGTACGCGACCACCGCGGCGACCAGCGACAGCCCGGCGATCGGGACCAGCCAGCTGGTGCGCTGGCCGGCGAAGTCGACCGCGCCGAAGCTGGCCCGCAGCGGCAGCACCCCGACCAGCCCGAGCAGGACGAGGACCGCGGCGCCCACCGCCATGCCGAAGCTGGCCATGGTGACCGACGGCAGGTCGGCGTCGACCCGAGCGGCGAGCACGAAGTAGCCGGCCAGCCCGACCGCCGCGCCGAGCCCCCAGAGCACGCCCACCGGGTCGAGGCGGCCGGCCCCGGTCAGGTCGAGCACGAAGGCCAGCCCGGCCAGCGCCGCCACCGAGCCGACCACGGTGAGCCGGCGGGGGCGCTGCCCGTGCACCAGCCACATCCAGGCGACCACCAGGATGATGCCGAGGTATTCCAGCAGCAGCGCCACACCGACCGGCAGGTAGCGGACGGCGTTGAAGAAGCAGGCCTGCGCGGTGGCGACGCCGAGCAGACCGAAGACGCCGACCGGGCCGAGGGTGCGGCGCAGCACCTCACGCTTGCCGCGCAGGGCGAGCACCGCCGGCACCGCCAGCACCAGGGCGGCGATCCCGACCCGGGCGACCACCACGGCCTCGGCCGACCAGTCGGCCTCGATCAGCGAGCGGGCGAAGGTGCCCGAGGTGGCGAAGGTGACGGCCGACAGCAGGGCCAACCCCAGACCGGCGCCGGCGGTGGGTCGGTGCGGCATGGGGCTCCTCCAACACGTCATGAGCAAAGTACCCTTATGCCCGTGACGCTAGTGGTCGTCGATGACAGGAGTCAAGTTGCTCTTTGCCCATGACACCGAGTGCGGACTGATCGCCACCGCCGCCCTGGTCAACACCGACGGCCGGGACGGCGAGGGGCTGCCCGACGTGACCGCCCTCGACGAGTTCTTCGCCACCCACGGCTGGACCGGCCGGCACGAGCACACCGAGGCCGAGCTGCGGTCCGTACGCGAGCTGCGGCCCCGGCTGCGCCGCATCTGGCACGCCGACACCGACGAGGTGGTCGCCGTCGTCAACGAGCTGCTGCGCGAGTCCCGGGCGCTGCCCCAGCTGATCCGGCACGACGGCGAGCCGTACCACCTGCACGCGGTGCCCCGCGACGCGCCGCTGGCCACCCGGATGGCCGTCGAGGCGGCGATGGCGGTCGCCGACCTGGTCCGCGGCGGCGAGCTGGGCCGGCTGCGGACCTGCGAGCACCCGGACTGCGACAACGTGCTGGTCGACCTGTCGAAGAACCGGTCCCGCCGGTTCTGCGAGGCGGGCTGCGGCAACCGGGCCGCGGTCAGCGCGTACCGGGCGCGGAAGGCGGCCGGTCGCTCCTGAGCAGCTCGTACTCGACCTCGCCGTGCTCGGTCCCGGGAATCGGGTCGTCCCAGTCCACGTGGAAGGTCCGTACGTGGCGCAGCCCGGCCTTCTCCATCACCCGGCGGGAACCGTTGTTGACCGCCATCGTCTCGGCCCAGACCCGCCGGACGCCCACCGTGTCGAAGGCGTGCCGGACCAGCGCGCGGGAGCCCTCGGTGGCCAGGCCCCGCCCCCAGACCGACCGGCGCAGCCGGTAGCCCAGCTCCGCCTCCGTGCCGTCGCCGGACGGGTCGAGCGCGAACCAGCCGAGGAAGTCGCCGGCGGCCCGGTCGAGCGCGGCCCAGCGGCCGAGGCCGGGATGCCGGTCGTACCAGCCGAGCAGCCGGGGCAGCAGCTCGTCCCGGACCGTCGCCAGCGGCGTGGGGCGGCCGTTGGTCAGGAAGCGCATCACCTCGGGGTCACCGTCGAGCTCGACCAGGTGGTCCACGTCGGCCATGGTGAAGCGGCGCAGCCGCAGCCGCGCGGTCTCCAGCAGCACGTCGCCGTCGTCTCCGGTCATGGCGGGGAGCATGCCCGGGGGGCCACGCACCGGTCGACCGGTTATCCGGCGCGGCCGGTCATCAGCCAGCGCGTCACCCGTACCCAGAACAGGACGAGCAGTTCCAGGTACTTCGCGGTGGGCTGCTGCTGCCCCAGCTCGACCGCGCCAGCGCCCCGATGATCGACTCCACCGCCTCGCCGGTCGGGACGGTCGCGAGCGCAACACCGCTCCGGCAGTGGACGCAAACGCTTCCGGCCCGGCCGGGAAGACTGGCCCGCGTCGGACGAATGATCGACTCCGTGGATCGAGTGGCGGTGAGCGCCGTGTCGGTCAGGGGTGGGTCATGCGGAGGAGGTCGAGGGCCTCGTCCAGCTGGGTCTCGCTGAGCTTGCCGGAGTCCACGTGGCCCCGGGCGATCACCACCTCGCGGATCGAGGTCTGCTTCGCCAGCGCCTCCTTGGCGATCGACGCGGCCTCGTCGTACCCGAGGTGGCGGTTGAGCGGGGTGACGATCGACGGCGAGCCCTCCGCGTACGCCAGGCAGACCTCCGCGTCCGCGACCAGGCCGACCACCAGGCGGTCGGCGAAGAGCCGGCTCGACGCGGCCAGCAGCCGGATCGATTCCAGCAGGTTGCGGCCCATCACCGGGAGCATCACGTTCAGCTCGAAGTCGCCCTGCGAGCCGGCGAAGGCGACGGTCGCGTCGTTGCCGATCACCTGCGCGCAGACCTGGCGCATCGCCTCGGCGACCACCGGGTTCACCTTGCCCGGCATGATCGACGAACCGGGCTGGAGGTCAGGGATGCGCAGCTCGCGCAGGCCGGCCCGGGGTCCGGAGCCCATCCATCGGATGTCGTTGGCGATCTTGTAGAGCCCGACCGCGATGGTGCGCAACTGGCCGGAGGTCTCGACCAGGGCGTCCCGGGCACCCTGCGCCTCGAAGTGGTTGCGCGCCTCGGTCAGCGGCAGCCCGGTCGAGCCGCGCAGCTTCTCGATCACCTTCGCCGCGAAGCCGAACGGGGTGTTGATGCCGGTGCCCACCGCGGTGCCGCCCAGCGGCAGCTCGGCCAACCGGGGCAGCGCGCCCTCCAACCGCTCGACGCCGTAGCGGACCTGGGCGGCGTACCCGCCGAACTCCTGGCCCAGGGTGACCGGCGTGGCGTCCATCAGGTGGGTACGCCCGGCCTTGACCACGGTCTCGAACTCGGCCGCCTTCTCCTCCAGCGCCCCGGCCAGGTGCCGGAGCGAGGGGATCAGATCCTCCGCCACGAACTGGGTGGCGGCCAGGTGGATCGAGGACGGGAAGACGTCGTTGCTGGACTGCGAGGCGTTGACGTCGTCGTTCGGGTGCACGTCGCGGCCCAGTTCCCGGCCGGCCAGGGTGGCGATCACCTCGTTGGTGTTCATGTTGGACGAGGTGCCCGATCCGGTCTGGAAAACGTCGATCGGGAACTGGTCGTCGTACCCGCCGTCGGCCACGTGCGCGGCGGCGGTGGCGATGGCCTCGGCCACGTCCGCACCGATCACGCCCAGCTCGCCGTTGACCTGCGCCGCGGCACCCTTGATCTGGGCCAGGGCCTTGATCTGGGCCGGTTCGATGCCACGCCCGGAGATCGGGAAGTTCTGCACCGCGCGCTGGGTCTGCGCCCGCCACAGCGCCTCGGCGGGCACCTCCACCTCACCCATCGAGTCGCGTTCGATCCGGTAGCCGGCTGCCTCAGGAGTCGTCACGCGTTCTATCCTGCCGCGCCCGCCGCCGACTCGCAGATGATCGCTCAGTCCAGCTCGGCCAGCAGCCGTTCCACCTCGTGCTGGTCCGGCGACTCGACCTGGCGGAACAGCGCCAGGGCCCGGGTCCAGTGCGAGCGGGCGGCGGCCGGGTCGGTGTCCCGCAGGCAGCGGGCGATGCCGTCCAGCGCCCGGGCCTGCTCGTAGCGGGCGCCCAGCCGGGTGGCGTCGGCGAGCACCCGGCGGTGCAGGTCCAGCGCGCTGGACACGTCGCCCTGATCGAGGATCGCCCGGGCCAGCAGGTTGCGGGAGGCGCACTGCCCGATCTGGTCCCCCGCCTCGCTGATCGCGACCAGCGCCTCCCGGTGCAGCGCGGCGGCCTGCACCGGCCGCCCGGCGTTCCGCTCCATCACGCCGATCTCGTTGAGCACCTCACCCTCGCCGAACCGGTTGCCCATCCGTCGCTTCAGGTGCAGCGCGGTGCGCAGCAGCCGCCGGGCCGGGGCCAGGTCACCCATCCGGTGCCGGACCATCCCGACATGCCCCATCGCGTTGGCCAACTGTCGGCGGTCGTCGACCTGCCGCGTGAGCATCAGGTGCAGGCGGCCGACGCGCAGCGCCTCCTCGTACCGCCCCCAGCACAGCAGCACGTAGGACATGTTGTTGTAGACGTTCACGAGCACGGCCTGGTCGGCGGCGTCCAGCGTCAGCGTGCGGGCGGACTCCAGGCACTCCATCCCCCGACGATGGTTCCCGTTGGCGGAGTAGGAGACGCCGAGGTTCCACAGGGTGACCCGCTCCTCGTGCCGCAGGCCGAGGCGGCGACGCAGGTCGAGCGCCACCTCCATCAGCCGGATCGCCTCGTGGAAACGGGCCAACCGGAGGTACGCGGAGGAGAGGTAGTTGAGCATCGTCGCCACGGCCGCCTCGTCGCCGGACCGCTCGGCGGCCCGCAGGCCGACGGTGTGCGTCTCGATCAGCTCGTCCAGGTGCCCGCCGTTGAAGTGGGACCGCCACACCGCACGGGCCAACTGCCAGCAGTGTCGGGGGAACCCCTCCGCCTCCGCCAGGCTGACCAGGGCGGTGAGCACCCCCCGGTTCTCGTCGTACCAGCCGGTCCCCTGCGCCACGCCGGCTGCCACGAGCTCGGGGCGGGCCGGCGGGGGCAACTTCAGCGGCTGGTACCGGCCGCCCGACTCGATCTGACTGGCCAGCTTCGCGGCCACGTGCAGATGGTGGTCGAGCAGCCGTTCCAGCGCGGCCCGCCGCTCGTCGGCGCGCCCCGGCTCGGTGAGCAGCGTGCGGGCGTACTCCCGGATCAGGTCGTGCAGCCGGTACCGGCCCGGCTCCGCCTCCTCCGCCAGGTGCGCGTCGACCAGCTCGTCCAGCACGTCCTGCGTCTCCGGCAGGGGCAGCTCGGCGAGGGCGGCGGCGACCCGGTTGTCGAACCGTACGCCAGGGTGCAGCCCGAGCAGCCGGAACACCCGCTGCGCCGCCGACGACACCTGGGCGTACGACAGGGTGAAGGCCTGCCCCACCGAGCGCTGCCCGGCGGCCAGCTCGGCGAGCGGGCCCGGCCCGGCACCCAGCCGGTCGGCCAGGTCCGCGACCCGCCAGCGGGGCCGGTGCGCCAGCCGGGCGCCGGCCAGCCGGATCGCCAGCGGCAGGTACCCGCAGCGGCGCACCACCTCGGCGGCCGCCTCGGGTTCGGCGTCGATCCGCTCCTCGCCGGCCACGCGGCCGAGCAGCTCGACCGCCTCATCCTCGTCGAGGAGCGGCAGCGAGGACGGCCGGCCCTCGTCCAGGCCGATCAGCCGGCGGCGGCTGGTGATCAGGACCAGGCAGTCCGGGCCGGTGGGCAGCAGCGGCGCCACCTGGTCGGCGCTGGCGGCGTTGTCCAGCACCACCAGGGCCCGGCGGCCGGCCAGCTCGCTGCGCCAGAGGGCGATCCGGTCGTCCAGGTCCAGCGGGACCCGCTCCGCCGGAACGCCGAGCTGGCGCAGCAGCGTGGCCACCGCCGCCGCGGGCGCCAACGGGGTCCGTTCGCTGTGCCCGTGCAGGTCGATGAAGAGGTGCGCGTCCGGATAGCGGTCCGCCAGGGCGGTCGCCACGTGCACCGCGAGGGTGGTCTTCCCGCTGCCGGCCATCCCGTCGATCAGCTGGATCCGGGCGGCGTCCTCCTCGATCTCCTTGACCAGCCGCGCCATCGTCTGCTGTCGGCCGGTGAAGTCGCTGATCGCCCGGGGCAACGAACGGACCAGGGTTGCCGTCCGGTTCTCCGGCCCGCTCATCGCCAGGTCGCCGGCGAGCACCCGCTGGTGCAGCTCCTGCAACGCCGCGCCGGGCTCAATGCCGAGTTCGTCCGCGTAGATCCGCCGGCCCTCTCGATAGACGGCGAGGGCGTCGGCCTGCCGGCCGACCGCGGAGAGGGCGAGCATCAACTGGCCACGCAGCCGCTCGCGGAGCGGATGGCGATCGACCGCCTCGGTCAGCTCGTCGAGCAGGTCGGCGGCCTGCCGCAGCCGCAGCTCGACGTCGACGCACTCCTCCAGCGCGGCGAGCCGCTGCTCGTCGAGGGCCTGGGCCCGCCGGCGCACGCTCCGGCTCGGGATGCCGCCGAGCGCCGGCCCGCGCCAGAGCGCGAGCGCGTCGCGGTAGTGCCGGCGCGCCTCGGCCGGCTGCCCCGCGGCACCCGCCGCCCGGGCGGCCTCGACCCGCCGGGCGAAGACCTCGGCGTCCAGGTCGGTCGGGTCGATCCGGACGCCGTACCCGACCGGGTCGGTGACGATGACGTCCGCGGGCAGGCCGAGCGCGGCCAGGCGCTGTCGCAACCGCGACACGCAGCTCTGCAGCTGGGCCCGGGCGGTGGCGGGCGGACGTTCCTCCCAGACCGCGTCGACGAGGTCCTCGACCGGGACGACCCGACCGGCGCGCAGCAACAGCATGGCGAGCACGACCCGGTCCCGACCTGCGGTGACGGTGGCTTCGCCGCCGCCGACCCGCAAGGGTCCCAGGATCCCGAACCGCATCTGCGCCCCCGCACGCCGCCATTGCATTGTCCAGCAGCGTAGCCCGGCCGTCACGGCTCGCCCGGTCGAGGCGATAGCGATCCGATAGCGGAACGACAGCAGCGGAGCACAGACTCGTCCCGGTTGTCGGTGACGACATCCGACGGGGGCGGTGCGCCCGGCCGGCGAACACCTGGTCGGGCGCACCGATGTCGGCGAGCACCAGATGACGAAGGGGCGCCGGGCGGAAGCCCGGCGCCCCTTTCCACGTACGCTCCGGTCAGCGCCGCCCGACGGTCAGTACCGGCTTGGTGACCTCGGCGAAGAAGTCGTTGCCCTTGTCGTCGACCACGATGAAGGCCGGGAAGTCCTCCACCTGGATCTTCCAGACCGCCTCCATGCCCAGCTCGGCGTATTCGAGCACCTCGACGTGCTTGATGCAGTCCTGGGCGAGCCGGGCGGCCGGGCCGCCGATCGACCCGAGGTAGAAGCCGCCGTGCTGCTGGCAGGAGCGGGTGACCTGGGCGGACCGGTTGCCCTTCGCCAACATCACCTGGGAACCGCCGGCGGCCTGGAACTTCTCCACGTAGGCGTCCATCCGGCCGGCGGTGGTCGGGCCGAACGAGCCGGAGGCGTAGCCCTCGGGGGTCTTGGCCGGGCCGGCGTAGTAGACGGCGTGGTCGCGCAGGTACTGCGGCATCGGCTCGCCGGCGTCCAGCCGCTCGGCGATCTTGGCGTGTGCGATGTCCCGGGCCACGACCAGCGGGCCGGTCAGCGACAGCCGGGTCTGCACCGGGTACTTCGACAGCTCGGCGCGGATCTCGTCCATCGGCCGGTTGAGGTCGACTCGGACCACCTCGGACGCGTCCAGAGTCTCGTCGGTGACGTCGGGCAGGAAGCGCGCCGGGTCGGTCTCGAGGCGCTCCAGCCAGACGCCCGACGGGGTGATCTTGGCGACCGCCTGCCGGTCGGCCGAGCAGGAGACGGCGATCGCCACCGGGCAGGAGGCGCCGTGCCGGGGCAGCCGAACCACCCGCACGTCGTGGCAGAAGTACCGCCCGCCGAACTGCGCGCCGATGCCGAAGTTGCGGGTCAGCTCCAGCACCTCCGCCTCCAGCTCCAGGTCCCGGAAGCCGTGCGCGGTCATCGAGCCGGAGGTGGGCAGCGCGTCCAGGTACTTGGCGGAGGCGTACTTGGCGGTCTTCAGGGCGTACTCGGCGGAGGTGCCGCCGATGACGATGGCCAGGTGGTAGGGCGGGCAGGCGGCGGTGCCGATCAGCCGGAGCTTCTCCTCCAGGAACTGCATCATCCGCGTCGGGTTCAGCAGCGCCTTGGTCTCCTGGTAGAGGTACGACTTGTTCGCCGAACCGCCGCCCTTGGCCATGAAGAGGAACTTGTACGCGTCCGGGTGCCCATCCGGGTCCTCCGCGTAGAGCTCCACCTGCGCCGGCAGGTTGCTGCCGGTGTTCCGCTCGTCCCACATGGTCAGCGGGGCGAGCTGCGAGTAGCGCAGGTTCAGCTTCGTGTACGCCTGGTAGACCCCCCGGGAGATCGCCTCGGCGTCGCTGCCGTCGGTCAGCACGTGCCGGCCGCGCTTGCCCATCACGATCGCGGTGCCGGTGTCCTGGCACATCGGCAGCACCCCGCCGGCGGCGATGTTGGCGTTGCGCAGCAGGTCCAGCGCGACGAACCGGTCGTTCGGGGAGGCCATCGGGTCGTCGATGATCGACCGCAGCTGGGCCAGGTGCGCGGGACGGAGGTAGTGGGCGATGTCGTGCATCGCCTCGGCGGTCAGCGCGGTCAGCGCGGCTGGCTCCACGGTCAGGAACCGGCGGCCCCCCGGGCCGTTGACGACGTCGACGCCCTCGTCGGTGACCAGGCGGTATTCGGTCTGGTCGGGACCGGTCGGCAGCAAGGGGGCGTACGAGAACGCGGCGGCACTGCTCATGAGCGGAAAGCCTAGGGCAGGCCGGTCGATCGGTGGCACCCGCCGGGTGCGTCGTGGGACGCCGCTCTCATTCGTCCCCGTCGTCCCCCTGGTAGCAGAGTTCCCGCTTGGGTCCGCAGCTGTCTTCGACGCCGGGAACACCACCGGTCGCCCCGGGTCCGGGCAGGCCGCCGCCGTCCTCAGGCGGGGCGGGCGGGACGGCGGCGCCAGCGCCCCAGCGGACGTACCCGATCTCCCGCCCCTCGCCGATGATCATGCCGTGCGGGCCGACCGCCAGCGCGTTGGCGCTGGTCCGCAGCACCACCAGCTCCCGCCCGGTGCGCGGGTCGAGCGCGATCAGCCGGTTCGGCTTGTCCTCGGCGATCACCGCCGCGTACGGGGTGAGCGCGGCGCCGGCCTTCCCGCCGGCGGGACGCGTCCAGCGCACCCGTCCGCCGCCCAGCTCCCGGCCGACGATGGTGCTCTTGTCGGCGCTGCGGACCAGCGCGTACCGGTCGTCGACGGCGAGCAGCTTCTCGCCCTCGGCGTCGACCAGCAGGAGCCGGCCGTCGTACCCGTCGAGGACGGCCTCCCGGCCGTCCGGCCCCACCCCGATCAGCACGTTCCGGGCACCCTGCGGGTCCTCCCGCTGGGGGCAGCCGGCGTTGTCCGCGGTCCGCAGGTTGAACCCGGCCCGCCGCCACACCTCCTGGCCGGTGGCCGGGTCGCGGGCGGAGATGGCGAACTGGCAGGTGCCGTCCCGGGAGACGGCGGTGATCCGCAGCATCCGGCCGCCGATCACGGCGAGCCGCTCGTCCCGGCCGGGCTCGACGTTCTGCACCACCCGCCCGGTGGCGGTGTCCACCACGTGCACCCGGCCGTCGACCGGGAAGCCGAGCAGCGGGGGCACCGGCTCCGGGCCGGCCGCGTCGGCGTCGATCCGGGGCGCGGCGAGCCGGCGGGTGCCGAGCAGGTGGGGGTTGTCGGCGAAGAGCCCGGTGCTGACACCGGGCAGAGCGGCCGTCCACAGTGGCGCGGTGCCGCGCGGGTCCCAGGCGCTCAGCGTGCAGTCGGTGGGCTCGAAGCACCGGGCGTCGAGCAGCAGGTTGCGGTACGTCCAGACGGCCACCGCGTCGTCGTCGCGCCGGCGGACCACCCCGGTGGTCGGGTCGAGCAGCTCGTACCCCTTGACCAGGAGCTTGCCCACGGCGACGACCGGGTCGCGGTCGCCGCCGGACACCGCCGCCCAGTCCGCCTTGCGCTCCCACAGCTGCGTCCCGGTGGCCAGGCTGCGCGCCTCGACCCGGGTGCGCTGCTCGACGATGACGGTGTCCCCGGCGATGGTCACGCTCTTCGGGGTGCCGCCGACGCGCTGCTGCCAGACCACGTCCGGCTCGGAGATCGGCTCGCTGCGGTCGACCCATTCCCACACGCCCGGAAACGGGTTCCACACCCCGGTCGCGGCGAGGACGACCACCGCGACCAGCGCGAGTGCCACATAGCACTTCACGCACGGCCCGCTCCCCTTCGCCACACCGGACACGGTAGCCACGATCACCGAGCTCCCGTGCCCCTCGCCCGCCGTGTCGCCGCCCTTTCTCGCAGCGGCGGGCGGTCAGCGGGAGGCGGTGGCGGAGTGGACCAAGGGCAGGACGCGGTACGGGATCTGCTCGGCCAGGGCGATGATCGTCGAGGCGCGGCGGATGCCCTCGTACGAGACGATCTGGTCGATCACCCGTTGCAGGTCGGTGTTGGAGCGGGCCACGATCCGGCAGAGCAGGTCGCTGGAGCCGGTGATGGTGTGCGCCTCCAGCACCTCGGGGATGGCGGCCAGGTGGGCGGTGACCGCATCGTGGCCGTGCCGTTGGCTGATCTCCAGGGTGACGAAGCTGGTCACCGCGAAGCCGATCGCGGCGGGCGAGATGTCCGGCCCGAACCCGCCGATCACCCCCCGCTCGACCAGCTTGTCGAGCCGGGCCTGGGCGGTGCCGCGGGCCACCCCGAGCCGGCGGGAACACTCCAGCACCCCGATCCGCGGCTCGTCGGCGAGGAGTTGGATCATCCGGGTGTCCAGCTCGTCCAGCTGTACATCCTGTCCAACGTTCATGTTTGAGCACTCTACTTAATGTGCAAGCTGACCAGCAAAAAGGCTGACGGTTGCCCAGCGAGCCGGGTCACCGCGATCCTCCCCACAAGAACAACCGGACCACCGCGGCGGCCCACGAGGCCGGCCGGTACGCAAGGGAGGCCACCATGACCCAGGCGATCGACCGACCCCAGTCGACCGAAGAGGTCGACGTCGACCAGCTCGTCGGCGCCGTCGACCACGACATCAGCCGGGACCCGTTCCCGGTCAAGGGCCTCGACCACCTGCACTTCCTGGTCGGCAACGCCAAGCAGGCCGCGCACTACTACTCCACCGCGTTCGGCATGACCTGCGTGGCGTACCGGGGGCCGGAGCAGGGCTACCGGGACCACGCCGAGTACGTGCTGACCAGCGGCTCGGCCCGGTTCGTGCTGACCGGCGCGGTCCGCCCGGACGCCGCCGGCGCCGACCACGTCGCCAAGCACAGCGACGGCGTCTCCGACATCGCGCTGGAGGTGCCGGACGTCGACACCGCGTACGCGTACGCCGTCGCCCAGGGCGCGACCGGCCTGGTCGAGCCGCACGAGGTCAGCGACGAGCACGGCACCGTCCGGCTGGCCGCCATCGCGGCGTACGGCGACACCCGGCACACCCTGGTCGACCGGTCCCGCTACACCGGCCCGTTCCTGCCCGGCTTCGTGGCCCGCGGCCCGATCGTGGACCGGCAGCCGATGATCGACGCCGGCATCCAGCCGAAGCGCTTCTTCCAGGCGATCGACCACGTGGTCGGCAACGTCGAGCTCGGCCGGATGGACGAGTGGGTGGAGTTCTACAAGCGGGTCATGGGCTTCAGCAACATGGCCGAGTTCATCGGCGACGACATCGCCACCGACTACTCGGCGCTGATGAGCAAGGTCGTCGCCAGCGGCACCCGCAAGGTGAAGTTCCCGCTGAACGAGCCGGCGGTGGCCCGCAAGAAGTCGCAGATCGACGAGTACCTGGAGTTCTACCAGGGCCCGGGCGCCCAGCACATCGCCGTGGCCACCAACGACATCCTGGCCAGCGTCGACGCGATGCGGGCGGCCGGCGTCGAGTTCCTGAACACCCCGGACTCGTACTACGACGACCCGGAGCTGCGCGCCCGGATCGGCAAGGTGCGGGTGCCGATCGAGGAGCTGAAGGCCCGCAAGATCCTGGTCGACCGGGACGAGGACGGCTACCTGCTGCAGATCTTCACCAAGCCGGTGCAGGACCGCCCGACCGTCTTCTTCGAGCTGATCGAGCGGCACGGCTCGCTCGGCTTCGGCAAGGGCAACTTCAAGGCGCTCTTCGAGGCCATCGAGCGCGAGCAGGAAGCACGCGGCAACCTGTAACACTGTCGAGCGTGACGCAGCCTCCGACGCACCCGACGCCGCCGGCCGGCGGGCCCTTACCCGCCGCCGGCGGCTTCGCGCCGCCCTCCGGCCCCTACCCCTACCCCCAGGGGTACGCCGTGCCGCCGCAGCCCGGCCCGTACTCCGGGCTCCCGGCCTATCCGGCGGGGCCGCCCGGCGCCCCGCCGCGCCCCGGCTACCCGCTGGTGCCGCTCTCACCGGGCGGCCACCCGCTGGCCAGCTTCGGCGACCGGCTGCTGGCGGTGCTGATCGACGGGCTGGTGCTGATGGCGGTCTGCATGGTCTTCATCGTGCCCGCCATGATCGTCTTCTTCGTGGCGGTGCTGCCCGACCTGACCGCCACCACCCCCGCCGGCACGTACGTCGAGCCGGACCCGTTCGCGGACTTCCTGCTGCCGTTCCTGGGCCTGGAGGCCGGGATCATCCTGCTCACGTTCGGCGTGACCTACGTCTACCACGTCGAGATGATGCTGCGGACCGGGCAGACCCTGGGCAAGCGGGTGATGAAGCTGCGCATCGTGCCGGCCGACCCGGCCCGCACGATGGACCGCCGGATGGCGGTCAAGCGGTGGGCCGCCCACCAGGTCGGCGGGTCACTCATCCCCGGCTTCAGCTACCTCGACGGACTGTGGCAGCTCTGGGACAAGCCCTGGCAGCAGTGCCTCCACGACAAGTTCGCCGACACCGTCGTCGTTAAGGTGTCCTGGTGAGCGTTCAACCAGGCTGGTACGTCGACCCCGCAGAGCCCTCGACCAGGCGTTACTGGGACGGCGAGGGCTGGATCGGCGCGCCCATCCCCGTCGACGAGACCCCGCCGGAGGGCCCGCCGCCGGTCGAGCCGCCGCCCGCCGCACCGCCGCCGGCCGAGCCGGTGCCGCAGCCGGTCGCGGCCGGCCCGGCCCCGGGGTCGGCCCCGCCGGCCGCCGCCGGGCCCGTCCCGGGCTGGGCGCCCCCGCCCGGGGGGTACGGCCACCCGGCCGGCCCGCCGCCGGGCTGGACGCCGCCACCCGGCTGGACGCCGCCACCCGGCTGGACGCCGCCGCCCGGCTGGGCGCCGCCACCCGGCTGGCCGGGGCGCGCGCCCGAGCCGCGTCCGCACGGGCTTCCGCTGGCCGGCTACGGCACCCGGCTGGTCGCCCGATTGATCGACTTCGGCGTCCTCCTGGCGCTCAACGCGGTGGTGAACGGCTGGTTCCTCTGGCGGCTGATCGAGGAGACGAGCCCGTACTGGCTCGAGGTGGGCCGGAGGTTCATGGCCCGCGACTCCTCCACGGAGGGTCTGCCGCCGATCGGTGAGCAGGCCGGGAGCCTTCAGCTGGCGATCGTGGTGATCGCCACCGCGCTCTGGCTCGCCTACGAGGTGCCCGCTATGGCGTCGTCCGGCCAGACGTTCGGCAAGCGGGTGATGCGGATCAGGGCGGTGCCGCTCTCCGCCGACCAGCCGCTCGGCTTCGGCCGGTCGCTGCGCCGGTGGAACACCCTGGGCGGCGTGCCCACCCTGCTCTGGTGCTGCTTCGGCCTGGGCCTGCTGCTCCAGCTCATCGACGCGCTCTCCCCGCTCTTCGACCACCCGCTGCGTCAGGCGCTGCACGACAAGCGGGCGCAGACCGTGGTCGTGCAACTCCCCCGCACCGCCGGCTCCGCCACCCCGAACGACCGCGCCAACCCCCCGGGAGACACCCCATGACCGACTCCGGACGTCACCAGCCGGCGTTGCGGCTGACCCGCGCCGACCTGGACGCGCTGCCCAACTACGTACCGGGCCGCAGCCCCGCCGACCTCGCCCGCGAGCTGGGCCTGGACGAGGCGATCAAGCTGGCCAGCAACGAGGTGCCGTACGGCCCGCTGCCCGGCGTGGTCGAGGCGGTCGCCGAGGCCGTCGCCGGCTCGCACCGCTACCCGGACATGGGCGTGGTGGCGCTGCGCACCGCGCTCGCCGACCGGTACGGCGTGGACGCCGACCGGATCGCCACCGGCTGCGGGTCGGTGGCGTTGGCCGAGCACCTGGTCCGGGCCACCTGCCTCCCCGGTGACGAGCTGCTCTACTCGTGGCGCTCCTTCGAGGCGTACCCGATCATCGCGGCGACCAGCGGCGCGACCAGCGTGCGGGTGCCCAACGACGCCGGGCACGGCCACGACCTGGCGTCGATGGCCGCGGCGGTGACCGACCGGACCCGGATGGTGCTGGTCTGCAACCCGAACAACCCCACCGGCACCGCGGTACGCAAGGCGGAGCTGGACCGCTTCCTCGACTCCGTCGGCGAGGACGTGCTGGTCGTCATCGACGAGGCGTACCGGGAGTTCGTCACCGACCCGGAGGTGCCGGACGGCCTCACCTACCTGGACCGGCCGAACGTCGTGGTGCTGCGTACCCTCTCCAAGGCCTGGGGCCTGGCCGGCCTGCGGATCGGCTTCCTGGTCGCCGCGCCCGAGGTCGCGGCGGCGGTCCGCAAGGTGGTCACGCCCTTCTCCACCAGCATGGCCGCCCAGGCCGGCGCGCTCGCCGCGCTGGCCCAGGCCGACGAGGTGGAGCGGCGCTGCGCGCTGGTCGTCGCCGAGCGGGACCGGGTCACCGACGCGCTGCGCAAGCTGGTCCCGGACGTGCCGTCCAGCCAGGCCAACTTCGTCTGGCTGCCGCTGGGCGACCGGGCGGTGGAGTTCGGCAAGGCGTGCGAGTCGCGCGGCGTGATCGTCCGGCCGTTCGCCGGCGACGGGGTCCGGGTCACCATCGGCACCCCGGCCGAGAACGACGCGTTCCTGGCCGCGGCCGAGGCCGCGCTCGGCTGAGCCGTACGGCGGGCTCGCCGCGGCCGGCTCAGGTCGCGGCGAGCACCACCGGCTCGGCGGTCAGGAACCACGCCGGGTCGTCGTCGTCCGGTCGGGCCCCTTCGCGCAGCCGCTCCACGGCCACGTAGCCGTCGGCCGCGTAGGCCCTCCCCGGATCCCAACCGGTCCCCTCCCGGCCCACGGTCAGCGGGAACCGGGACCGCTCGGCGCCGGTGACCGAGTCGAGGGTGACCAGCTCCTTCGCTCCGGTCAGCACGTGCACCCGGCCGGGCTCGGTGGCGATCACCCGCACCTCGCCCAGGTCGCCCCGGCGCCACCGCTCCTTGCCGGTACGGGCCTCGCGGCCGGTCAGCACCGGGCCGATGTTGCCGACTGCCAGGTCACCGGCGAGCGTGACGTCCTCGACGTCCAGGGTGGGGGCGGCGACCGGCTCGCCAGGGCCGACCAGCCAGCCCCGCCCGGCGGCGTCGCCCGGCCCGGAGGTCCGCAGCCCCCGACACTGCGAGCGGGGTGTCAGGCAGCCGACCGGGGTCACGGTCAGCTCCGTCCCCGCGTCCGGCGGCCGCCAGCGGGTGGCCACCCCGCCGGTCGCCACGTCCCGGAACTCGACCGTCGCCGGCCCGGCGCAGGAGTCGACGGAGACCACCCGGCCGGCCGCCGTGGTGCCCAGGTCGGTACGGCAGTCCGGGTCGCCGTCGACCCGCCACAGCTCACCCCCGTCGGCCAGCGCGTACCCGCGCAGCCGCCCCTCGCCGGAGACCACCAGCACCGGCCGGCCGGGCGGGCCGGCCGCGACGGAGATCCCCCGCGGGTCCCAGACCGTGGCGGCGCCGGTGCGCCGGGAGGTGAAGCCCGCGCCCGGCTCCGGGCCGTCGGCCCGCCACGCCACCCGGCCGGTGCGCGCGTCCAGCGCGACGAGCTTCCCGTCCGACCAGCGGCTCACCACCGTGGTGCCTTCCGCCAGCACCCCGTTGAGCTGCGCCGGCCAGCGCCGGTACGACCAGAACGGGGTGACCCGGTACCGGCTGTCGGCGGGCTGGTCGGCGTAGACCTGGCGCTCGGCGGCGTACACCCGGAGCCGGCCGTCGACGATCAGCGGTGCGACCGGCAGCCGGCCGACCGTCCCGATCGCCGGGGTGCCCGCCGGCGGCAGGTCACCCTTGGCGGGCGTGCTGACCTCGGCGGGCGCGAGCACCCGGTAGCCGATGGCGGCGGCCGCCACGAGGGCGAGCAGCGCCGCGACCGCGACCACGACCGGTCGCCGGCCCTTCGGGAAACCCATGCCGCACCTCCGCCCGGCACCCTACCGAGGCAGTCCCCGCACGACCCTGCCAGGTCTGGCGGCGGGCCGGGCGGGTTCGGCTCAGGCCGCCACGGCGTTGTCGCCGTGGCTGGCGGCGGCGAGGTCGGCGAGGTCGCGGCGGATGGCACCCTCCACGGCGCGGGCGGCCAGCCCGCCGAAGAGCAGCGCGACCACCCGCCCGTACGGGGCGGTGGGCAGCGCCTCCTGCTCGACGGTGACCGCGGTGCAGCCCCGGCGACGTCGCCGCACGGTGCGCAGGGTCCAGGTGATCCGGTAGTCCACCCCGATGCCGGGCGAGCTGAGCACCAGCCGGCGCGGCGGCTCGGCCGCCAGGACGACGAACTCCTCCGCCTGGTCGCCCCCGTCCGGCCTGGTCCGGGTCTCCCGCCAGCTGGTGCCGGGGCCGAACCGGCCCGGGGTCAGCAGTTCGACGCCGCCGACGGTGGAGAGCCACTCGGCACGGACCGGCAGGTCGGCCAAGCGCGCCCACACGTCGACGGCCGGTGCCTCGATGAACGCGGTGACCGTGACCGTCGACATGACACCTCCCGTGTCGTCCACCGTACGGCCAGTGAGCGTGCCATGGGAGAGCACGCGCGGAATTTCCACCACCGGCGCCCCGACCGGGGCACCGGTGCTGCCGTGGGGAACCACTCAGGGGCGGAACCGGCCCCGGCGGACGGCGGCCACGAACGCCGCCCAGCCCGGCGGGCCGACGACCAGGGCCGGCCCCTGCGGAGCCTTGGAGTCGCGTATCCCCACCACGCCACGGGTGGCGGCCAGGTTGTCCGCCACCTCCATGCAGAGCCCCTGGTCGTTCGAGCGGCTGCTGGTGCGCCAGACCGCGCCCACGAGATCGTTCATGCTCGTACCTCCTGTCGCTGGGACGTGAAACGCCGGCCGCCGCCGACGCGGCCGCCGGGTGGGGGCGGCGTGGCGTGGCGACGGAATCCGGTCGATCAACGCGGCAGGAGGGTCCGCCGGTCGGACAGCAGGTGCGACCGGCGGGGCGGAACGATCAGCGGGCGGGGAGGATCCGGCCGGTCACCTCGCCCAGGGCGACGGTGGTGCCGTCCGGGCCGGGCGCGGTGGCCCGGATGGTGACGGTGTCGCCGTCCTCCAGGAAGGTGCGGGTCTCCCCGCCACCCACCTTGACCGGCTCGGCGCCGCCCCAGGTGAGCTCCAGGAACGAGCCGACCTGGCCGCGCTCCGGGCCGGAGACGGTGCCCGAGGCGTAGAGGTCACCGGTGCGCAGCGAGGCGCCGTTGACGGTGAGATGGGCCAACTGCTGGGCGGGCGTCCAGTACATGGTGGCGAAGGGCGGTTCGGCGACCCGCTCGCCGTTCCACTCGACCTCCAGGCTGAGGTCGAGGCCGAGGTGCGGGGTGTCCCGCAGGTAGTCCTGCACCGGCGGGTCCTGCTCCGGCGCCGGCACGAACGCCTCGGCGAGCGCGTCCAGCGGAGTCACCCAGGCCGAGACCGAGGTGGCGAAGGACTTGCCGAGGAACGGGCCGAGGGGCTGGTACTCCCAGGCCTGGATGTCCCGGGCGGACCAGTCGTTGACCAGCACCACGCCGAACACGTGGTCGGCGAAGTCGTCCACGGAGACCCGGTCGCCGAGCACGCTCGGCACGCCGACCACGAAGCCCACCTCGGCCTCGATGTCGAGGCGTACGGAGGGGCCGGCGGTGGGGCCCTGCGGGGTGGCGCGCTGCCCGGTGGGGCGGACCACCGGCGTACCGGAGACCACCACCGTGCCGGCCCGGCCGTGGTAGCCGATCGGCAGGTGCTTCCAGTTGGGCAGCAGCGGCGGCTGGCCGGGGCGGAAGATCTGCCCGACGTTCGACGCGTGGTGCTCGGAGGAGTAGAAGTCGACGTAGTCGGCCACCTCGATCGGCAGCAGCAGCTCGACCTCGGCCAGCGGTACCAGCAGCGGCTCGACCGCCGAGCGGTGCGCGTCGTCGGTGAGCAGCTCGACGACGCGCTGCCGCACCGCCGTCCACTGCGGACGGCCGAGGGCCATGAAGTCGTTGAGGGTGGGCCGACCCAGCGCGCCGCCGGCCAGCACCAGCTCGGCCGCCTCCGCGCCGGCCAGGTCGAACACCAGGTCGGCGACGCGTACGCCGATCCGCGGTTCGCGCCCGCCGTGCCGGAACACCCCGTACGGCAGGTTGGCCACCCCGTACGGCGAACCGTCCACGCCCGTCACCCAGCTCATCGGTCGAATCTCCCGTTCACCAGCCTCAGCCGGATCAGATCGGTCAGTGGTTCCAGGATGCTGCACGAGCCGAAGCCGACCCACACCGGACGCTCCGCGTCGCGCCAAGCCCGGGCCTGCTCGGCCAGCGGCAGCGGGTCGGTCGCGGCGAGCAGCGCGGCGACCGCGTCCACCTCGGCGCCCTCGGCGGCGGCGAGCGTGGCGGCCAGCACGTTGCCGAAGCCGTGGTGGGTGAAGCCGGTCTCCGGGTCGAGGTGGCGTGTCGCGTGGTGCAGCCCGGCGGTCAGCTTGAACGGCAGGTCGCGGTCGCGGCAGGCGCCGATCACCGCGGCCAGCTCCACCGGGGTGGGGAAGAGTTCGGCGGCCAGCCCGCCGGTACGGAACTTGGCGGCGATCGGGACGCCGTCGGCGCGAGCGGCGGCGAGGGCGTCCAGCGCGCCCATCAGCCCGAAGGTCAGCGGAATCTCCGCGTACCAGTCGAGGCCGGCGACGTCGCGCGGCCCGGCGGTGACCGCCGGCCCGGCGGTGCGGCGGGCCAGGTCGATCAGGGCGGTGAGACCCGGGAGCGGGTCTTCGCCGCGCTTGGCGACCGCCGCCTCGATCTGGCGGACCTCGATGCGCGGGTCGGCGTCGGCCCGGGCCTCGGCGAGCCGGTCGACCGGCACGTCACCGATCATGCCGACCGCGATCCGCTCGTCGGCATCGAGCAGCTCGGCCAGCTCCGGCAGCCGGGAGGCGGGGAGCAGCAGCGGGCCGACCAGGTCGGCGTACCAGGCGACGCGGTGCCCGCGGTGCGCGGCGAGCGCGTCGGGCAGCGACGCGCTGCCGGGCGGGAAGACGGCGGCGTCGTCGACGAGGCCGGCGAAGAGGCGGGGGACCTGCGTTGACACGAGACAAGAATCTACGGGACCCTACAAGGAACGGACAACAGCGTCCGATTATCGGACGCCAGCGGCCGGAGAACGGGACATAACGGGAGGCGACATGCCCTACTACCGCAGCGTTGGCGAGGTGCCCCGCAAGCGGCACACCCAGTTCCGCCAGCCCGACGGCAGCCTCTACGCCGAGGAGCTGATGGGGCAGGAGGGCTTTTCCTCCGACTCCTCCCTGCTCTACCACCGGTACGCGCCCACCGCGATCGTCGCCGCCGAGGAGTTCGCCCCGCCGGCGTTCACCCGGGTGCCGAACCTGCCGCTCAAGCCGCGCCACCTGCGTACCCACAAGCTGGACGGCTCCGGCGCCGACCCGGTGCTCGGCCGGCGCTACCTGCTGGCCAACGACGACGTCCGGATCGCGTACGTGCTGGCCGACCGGCCGTCCCCGCTCTACCGCAACGCCACCGGCGACGAGTGCCTCTACGTGGAGGCCGGCACCCTGCGGGTCGAGTCCACGTTCGGCGTGCTGGACGCGGTCGCCGGCGACTACGTGGTCATCCCCACCTCGACCATCCACCGGCTGGTGCCCACCGGCGACCAGCCGACCCGGCTGCTCACGGTGGAGGCGAACGGGCACATCGGCCCCCCGAAGCGCTACCTCTCGGTCCGCGGCCAGTTCCTGGAGCACTCGCCGTACTGCGAGCGCGACGTCCGCGGGCCGGACGCCCCGCTGCTGGTCGACGGCACCGACGTCGAGGTGCTGGTGCGGCACCGGCGCGGCTGGACGAGGTACGTCTACGCCAACCACCCGTTCGACGTGGTCGGCTGGGACGGCCACATGTACCCGTGGGCGTTCTCCATCCACGACTTCGAGCCGATCACCGGCCGGATCCACCAGCCGCCACCGGTGCACCAGACCTTCCAGGGCCCGAACTTCGTGATCTGCTCGTTCGTGCCGCGCAAGGTGGACTACCACCCGGACGCCATCCCGGTGCCGTACAACCACCACAACGTCGACTCCGACGAGATGCTCTTCTACACCGGCGGCAACTACGAGGCCCGGCGCGGCTCCGGTATCGAGCAGGGCTCGATCTCGCTGCACCCGTCCGGCTTCACCCACGGCCCGCAGCCGGGCGCGGCGGAGCGTTCCATCGGGGTGGACTTCTTCGACGAGCTGGCCGTCATGGTCGACACCTTCCGCCCGCTCGACCTCTGCGACGCCGCAACGGAGTGCGAGGACGACGGCTACGCCTGGACCTGGGCCCGCCGGGCCTGACGCTACGGCCGGACGTCACTCTCCGCCGCTGGCGGCGGCTCGACGGCCGGGCCGGCGGATGCTCCTCGTCGGGTGACGCACGGCGGGGTGCGGGGTGCGTGCGCCGCTCGTTGTCGAGGTGGACGGCAAGGGGAGGGCAGGCGGTCAGGGCGCCGTACGGGACAGGACGGTCAGCTCGGCAGCGGTGGTGACGGCGATCGCGGCGACCAGCGGCCACGGGGTGCCGACCAGCGCGTAGAGCAGGAGCAGGGCCGGCCCGGCGGCGACCGCGTAGACGGCCAGCGCCAGCGGACGGTCGGTGCGCAGCAGCGCCGGCAGGACGACACGGGTCAGCTCGGGCAGCCGCCGGGCGCGGCGCCAGACGAACAGCGCCCCGCCGAGCGCCGCCAGCGCGGCGGCGGCCCGGCTCAGGCCCTCGCCGCCGGGTGCCAGGAGGGCGATCAGCACGCTGGTCACCAGTGACCAGGCGGCCCCCTGGAACACCAGGCGTCGGAGATCGTCGGGCCTGGCCGGCGCGAGGGCCCGCCCCGGGTCGACCGGGGCCAGCGCGGCCACCTGCTCCAGCGCCTCGGCCCAGCGCCGGCGCTCCAGTCGGAGCACGCCCGGGTCGTGCCGGGCCTCGGCCAGCTCGGGGTCGAGCCGCAGCGCCTCCCGGTAGGCCCGCTCGGCCAGGTCGAACAGCTCCAGCCGGCCCGAGACCAGCGCCAGCACCAGGTGCGCCTGCGACTCGTCGGGGGCCAGCTCCACCCCGCGCCAGGCCGCGTGCAGCGCCGGCTGGCCGTTGCGCGCGTCGGCCAACAGCGCCGCGCCGCTGCGCTGGGCGTACGCGTCGGCCGGCGCAGCCGCGAGGATCCGGTCCGCGGTACGGGCCGCCTCGGCGTACTGCCCGAGGTCGGTCAGGGCGAACCCGCGGGCGACCAGGGGCGCGACCGCGTCCGGCGCGGCGGCCGACGCGGAATCGGCCGCGGCGAGTGCCTCGGCGGGGCGACCCGCCGCGAGGTGCAGCCGGGCCAGCAGGGTCAGCGCCACCGCGTCGGTCGGGCCCAGGGCGAGCGCGAAGCCCAGCTCCTCCGCGGCCTCGTCGTAGCGGCCCAGCTCGGCGAGGAGCTGCGCCCGCTGCCGGTAGCCGTCGGCGGCGGACCGGTCGGAGGTGGCGTCGCCGGTCACGGCGGGCCTAACCGGCCGGGGCGTCGTAGACGAGGGCGACGGCAATGCCGGCCAGCCCCTCGCCGCGCCCGGTGAAGCCCAGCCCGTCGGTGGTGGCGGCCGAGACGGTCACCGGGGCGCCCACCGCCTCGGAGAGCACCCGCTGCGCCTCCTCCCGGCGTGGCCCGATCTTGGGGCGGTTGCCGACCACCTGGACCGAGACGTTGCCGATCTCGAAGCCGGCGGCCCGGACCCGGCGGGCGGACTCGGTCAGCAGCGCCACGCCGGAGGCACCGGCCCACTCCGGCTGGCCCACCCCGAAGTTCGCGCCGAGGTCGCCGAGCCCGGCGGCGGAGAGCAGGGCGTTGCAGGCCGCGTGGGCGGCCACGTCGGCGTCGGAGTGGCCAGCCAGGCCATCCTGGTCCGGCCAGTGCAGGCCGGCCACCTGGCAGGGCCGGCCCGCCTCGAAGGCGTGCACGTCGACGCCGACGGCGACCCGAGGAACGATCATGACCTGAGGGTACGCGTCAGCGGCCCGAAGCCAGCAGGTGCTCGGCCAGGGCCAGGTCGAACGGGCGGGTGACCTTCAGCGCGTACTCCGAACCGGGCACGCAGAAGACCGGGACGCCCTGCTTCTCGACCAGGCCGGCGTCGTCGGTGAGCGGGTCGCCGGCCGCGGCGTGGGCGGCGGTGAGCACGTCCCGGCGGAAGCCCTGCGGGGTCTGTACGGCGCGCAACGCCGACCGGTCGACGGTGCCGAGGACGACCTCGCCGGCCCCGACCTCCTTGATCGTGTCGACCACCGGGAGCACCGGGATCACCGCGTGGTGACCGGCCCGGACCGCCGCGGCCACCGACTCGACGAGGTCGGGCGGGGTGAGCGCCCGGGCGGCGTCGTGCACCAGCACGATGCCCGGACCGGGCGGGACCGCCGCGAGGGCGGCCGCGACGGACGCCTGGCGCTCGGCCCCACCGGGCACGACCAGCACCGGCGCCACCGGCGCGAGCAGGTCACGGACGGCCACCATCTCGGTCGCCGGGGCGGCCACCACGATGGTGTGCACCGACGGCGCCGCCGCGATCCGGCGTACGGCGTGCACCAGCAGCGGCTCGCCGCCGAGCAGGCGCAGGGCCTTCGGGGCGCCCGGGCCGAGGCGTACCCCGGCACCGGCCGCAGGCACGAGGACCGCAACGTCACCGCGCGGATTGAGCTGCGCGGTCACGTCGCGGTCCTCGGGTTTCTTTGCTGCGGGGTGGGTACGAGGATGCTGTGGAAATCAGGCCTCGGTCAGGACCTTGTCGAGCAGCGTCTCCGCCTCGTCCTTGGTGCTCTTCTCGGCCAGCGCGACCTCGCCGACGAGAATGTCGCGGGCCTTGGCGAGCATGCGCTTCTCACCCGCGGACAGGCCCCGCTCCCGCTCCCGACGCCACAGGTCGCGGACGACCTCGGCGACCTTCAGCGGGTTGCCGGAGGCCAGCTTCTCCAGATTCGCCTTGTAACGCCGCGACCAGTTGGTCGGCTCCTCGGTGTGCGGTGCACGGAGCACGTCGAAGACCTTGCCCAGGCCCTCTTCGCCGACCACCTCGCGCACACCCACGATCTCGGCGTTCTCAGCGGGCACCCGGACGGTCAGGTCACCCTGCGCAACCTTCAGGACGAGGTACTGCTTGGGCTCGCCCTTGATGACCCGAGTCTCGATTGCCTCGATGAGTGCGGCCCCGTGGTGGGGGTAAACAACGGTCTCGCCGACACTGAAAACCATAGGTTCGAAACCCCTTTCGCTGTGTCTAGGGTAACACGCTCAGGCACCGATGTCTCACCGCTGTCCTGACCGTTGGCGCAGCTCAGGGGCCCTGTGAGAGGTCTTTCTTCAGCTTGACAGGCGGTCAAACCGATGGTTCGAACACGCTCCGTAAGCAACGGATGACAACCCGGTACGGGTGGTCGGAGCGTGGATGTCTCGGGCTATGCGCTCCTCCCATGGTATCCCGGCGCCGCCCGGTGCGCCCGGGTGTAGCGGGAGGAGGGGACGGTGCGGGACGCTGGAGGTCGTACCGCTGTCCGCTCGCCGCGACGCTTCCCGGGGGTCCGATGGGCATGCCTGACGCAGAGGGCCACGGCTCGTCAGACGGGCTGCCCGACCTGCCGCCGGAGTGGGGTCGGGTGGTCGTACCGGACGACGCCTCGGCGCTGGCCGACGAGGCCGAGCAGCTCCGGCGCGAGCTGCGGCGGCACAGTGCGGGCGTCCGCTGGCGCGGAGGGCTGGGCCTGACCCCCCGCCCCGACGGCCGGCCGCCCCGCGGCCTGCCCCTGCTGATCCTGCTCGTCGCCGTGCTCACCACCCTCGCCGGCCTGGCCGTGGTCACCTGGCCGCGCCCACCCCGGGGCGCCGATCGGCCCACCGTGCTGCCGTACCCGTCGGGGCCGGCCCCGCTGACCGGGCGCGCGCTGCCCGCGCTGGACCTGGTCGACGCCGGCCAGGCGCCGGTGCCGCTGCGCCGGCTGCTCCCCGCCATGATCATCCTGGTGGACGGCTGCGCCTGCGCCGAGCAGGTCGCCGCGGCGGCCGCGGCGGCGCCCGCCGGCGTCCAGGTGGTCACCGTCGCCGGCGGCCGTACGGTCGGCCCCACGCCCGCCGCCGGCGGCCCGGTACGCGCCCTCGCCGACCCGGCCGGCGGGTTGCGGGCCGCGGTGCACCTCGACGCCCGCCCCGGCGCCGCCCCCGCGCTGCTGGTGGACCGCGACGGCACGGTCGTCCGGGTGCTGCCCGAGCTGGGCGCGGCCGACGACTACCGAGCCGACCTGGCCCGGCTGGCCGGCTGACCACGTCCCGCCGCCCGGGTCAGGGCAGGGCGACCAGTTGCACCTCCGCCTCGATCGGCCCGGGACCCACGGCGGAGAGGTCGAGCCGGGTGGCCACCTCGGCGTCGGGCAGCACCAGCGAGCCGAGCTCGCCGTCACAGGCGGTCTGGCTGGTGTCGAGGTACGGCGCGTGGACCACCGCGATCAGCAGCTCGCCGTCACCGGTGCAGCGGTACTGGAGGAGGTGCCGGACGCCGTCGGGCGGCGACTCCCGACGCTCCGGCGGCTGACCGGGGACGAGGACCAACCGCTCCCGCCACATCGTGTCGGTGAACCGGGGCAGCCCGAGATCCGGGTCGCCGGGACCGTCCGGCAGCACCGTCGACTCGACGATCCGACCGTCCTGGTCGACCCGGATCCGGACGGCGGAGTCGGGACTCGCCGCCAGCACGCCGTCGAGCACGCCGGCCGGGTCGGGAGCGCCCCGGTCCGGTGACGGCGGGGTGCTGCCGGCCGCCGGGGCCGGACCGGTGGCCGGTGCGGCGGCCCGCCACCACCAGCCGCCCGCCACCAGGGCGAACAGGGCGGCCCCGGCCAGCACGCCGCCGCGCAGCCGGTCACCCGCCTCGACGCTCACCGGCGCAGCCTAACCGGCGGGGCGTTCCAGCAGTGCGGCGTAGAGGGTGAGGCCCGGGCCGAAGGCGAGCATCACGATCCGCTCCGGGAGCGGCTCCGTCCGCAGCAACCGGTCCAGGATCAGCAGCACCGTCGGGGCCGAGCAGTTGCCGTGCTCGTCGAGGACGGCCCGGGAGGCCGCGAGGGCCCCCGGTGGCAGGGCCAGCTCGCGTTCCACCACGTTGAGGATGCGCGGCCCGCCGGGGTGCACCGCCCAGCCGTCCACCTGCGCGATGCTGGTGCCGTGCCGGGCCAGCAGGTCGTCGACCAGCCCCCGGACATGGGTGGAGAGCACCTGCGGGACCTTCGGCGACAACCCCATCCGGAAGCCGGTGTCGGTGACGTCCCAGGTCATGTGGTCGGCGGTGGAGGTGTCGGTGACCGAAATGACCTCGCGCAGCGCGTACCCGCCGGGACCGCCGGGGACCAGCACGGCGGCAACCGCGGCGTCGGAGAAGAGTGCGTGCGAGACGATCTGCTGGGTGTCCATCCTGGCCGAGGCCGGCTGAATGTGCAGGCTGGTCAGCTCGGCGCAGAGCAGCAGCGCCGGCCGGCCCCGGGCGGTGACGAAGTCACCCGCAGCGCCCAGACCAGGCAGCGCGGCGTAGCAGCCCATGTGACCGACGAACATCCGCTGCGTGTCGGGAGCCATGCCCAGGTCCCGAGCGAGCAGGATGTCCAGCCCCGGCGTGGCGTACCCGGTGCAGGAGCAGACCACGAAGAGCCCGACGTCCCCGGCGGCCAGCCCGGCCGAGGTCAGCGCCCGGCCCACCGCCTCCTTGCCCAGTGGCAGCGCCTCGACCTGGTAGCGCCGCATCCGGCGCTCGGTCGGCCAGTCCGAGACGTCCTCCAGCAGCGGGTTCACCGCGGCCTGCCGGCGGGACACCCCGGAGTTGGCGAAGATCCGCTGGGCCAGCGCCCGGGTGGTGCCGGAGAAATGCCTGGCGAAGAAGCCCTCCCAGAGCTCGTCCTGCGCGACGGCCGGCGGCTGCGCCGTACCGAGCCCCGCGATCACTGGCACGGCCATGTCCCCCACCTCTCGTTCGGCACTGCACGCCCGGCGACCGTCCCCGTCCGGGGAACGGCCGACACCACCGCCCTCACCAACGAGGGGTCGATCCGTCGCGGTCCGGGTCGCCGCCCAACGCCGCGATGCCCAGCCAGTCGGCGCAGACGTCCGAGGTGGCCGGGTGCAGCGATCCGCATCGGGCGTCCCGGTAGAGCCGCTCCAGCGGATGCCCCCGCCGGGTGGCCGAGGTGCCGGCGGCCTCCAGCACCGACGCCGCCACGTCGGCTGCGGTGGTGCCGGCCAGCAGCTTCGCCCGCCAGACCCAGCGGTTGGTCTCGGCGTCCCCGGGGGCGTCGTCCACCCGCCGGGCCGCCTCCGCCACCACCAGCTGGGCCGCCGCCACCGCCGCGTCGGCCCGGCCCAACCGGGCCCGGACCGCCGGCAGGCCAGCGAGGTTGCGGGCGTTCAGGTGCTCCGCGGCGGCGTCGATCGCCGCCCGGGCCACCCCGACGTAGACGGCGGCGTAGCTGGCCACCAGCCAGTGCGGCATCAGCTGCGCGACCACCAGGGCCAGCCCCTCCACCCCGCCGAGCAGCCGGTCGGCCGGCACCGTGACGTCCAGGTGCAGGTCGTGCGAGGAGGTGGCGCGCATGCCGAGCGAGTCCCAGGTCGGCTCCACGGCCAGCCCGTCGCCGGCCGGGACCAGGAACTGGGAGACCACCGACTGGTCGGCGGCACTGCGCGCGGCCACCAGGTAGCCGTCGGGATGGCCGGCGCCGGAGCAGAACGTCTTGCTGCCCTTGATGTGCCAACCGCCGTCGACCGGTTCGTAGACCGTGCTGAGCTGGGAGAGCCGGGCTCCCGCGCCACGCTCGCTCATCGCCACGGCGTACCAGGAGCCGTCGGCCGCGGCGCGGAGCAGCCGGTCCCGGGCGGCCAGCGCCTCGTCCGGCACACCCAGCGCCTCGGCCAGCTCCTCGGTGACCGCGCCGAGCGCGCCGGTGACCGAGGCGTGCATGTTGAACACCAGCGCGGTCGCGCCGTTGCCCCGGGCCAGCTCGGTGGCGACCGCCGCGTACTCGGCGAACGTCGCGCCCGCACCGCCCAGCCCGCGGGGGACCATCAGCCCGAACAGGCCGGCCTCCCGCAGGTCAGCGAAGTCGTCGACCGGGAACGAGCCGTCCCGGTCGTGCGCCGCCGCCCGCGCGGCGAACCGCGGCGCCAACCGGCGGGCCGCCTCCAGCGCGTGCACCGTCATGTCGCCCCCTTCTCGGCGTACCCTTTACCCCGGCCCGACCCGGCTACCCGTGTCGGACCCCACGTCCCTGATAGAGCACGGCGGTGGACCGGGTGGCCCGGATCCGCGGCTCCCGGCCGGGCGTCCGGACCGGACCGGACCGGATCCGCCGGACGAGCCAGCCCAGCGTGCCGCGCAACCCCGGCCGGATGCCGCGTACCCGCAGCTCCACACCGTGCCGGGCGCACTCGGCGACCAGCTCGCGGTCGTCCACGAACAACCGTGGATCGTGGATCCCGCGCGGCACGGTCGGCAGCCGCTCGCCGATGTGGACCGCGATCAACCGGCTCAGCGCGGTGTTGTTGAGAGTGTCCAGCACCAGCAGGCCGCCCGGCCGCAGCAGCCGGCACGCCTCGGCCACCGCCCGCCGCCAGTCGGGCACGTGCTCCAGCAGCTCGCCGGCGGCGACCACGTCGGCGCAGCCGGCGGCGAGCGGCACCGCGGTGGCGTCACCGTTGACCACGGTCACCCCGTGCCTCGCGGCCTGGGCGAGCGCGGACCGGGTCAGGTCGACGCCGACGTGCCGGTAACCCTTGCCGGCCAGGTGCGGCGCGAGCAGCCCGGCGCCGCAACCGAGATCGACCAGGAGCGCGCCGGGGCGGCTCGCGGGCGGCACCAGCTCGGCCCGGGCCCGGGCCAGCCAGTGCAGCATGGCGAAGGCGCCGTCCGGCCGCCACCACTCACCGGCCAGGTCGTCGTACTGCCGGGGGTCGTTGGGGGGCAGCACGCGGCCACGGGTGGCGACCGGACCGTTCCGCATGGGACCGAGCGTGACACGACTCCCCGGTAACGACCAGACTTCTCTTATGTCGTCGACGGTGTTAGGGCTGGTCAGGGCGAGCCACCCGGAGCCGGGCGCGGCGGTCACCACGGTGGCCGGGCTGCTGGCGTGGGGGGTCGGCCACCAGCCGTCCGGTGTGGTCTCGGTGGTCGGCACCGTGCTGGCCAGCCAGCTCGCCGTCGGGTGGACCAACGACGCGCTCGACGCCGACCGGGACGCGCTCGTGGGGCGTACCGACAAGCCGGTCGCCACCGGCGCGATCGGCCGGCGCACGGTGGCGGCCGCCGCCCTGCTGGCCGCGCTCGCCACCCCGGCGATCGCGCTGACCAGCAATCCCGTCGCGGCGCTCTGGGTCACCGTCGCGCTGCTCTCGGCGCTGCTCTACGACTGGCCGCTGAAGTCCACCCCGGTCTCGGTGCTGCCGTACGCGGTCTCCTTCGGGTCGTTGCCCGCCTTCGTGGTGCTGGCCCTGCCCGGCGCGCCGGCCCCGCCGGCCTGGCTGGTCGCCGCCGCCGCCTGCCTGGGCGCCGGCGCGCACTTCGCCAACGTGCTGCCGGACCTGGCCGACGACGCGCGCACCGGGGTGCGTGGGCTGCCGCACCGGCTGGGTCCGGCCGGCAGCCGGGTGGCCGCCGCCGGGCTGCTGCTGGCGGCGACCGTCACCCTGGTCGTCGGGCCGCCCGGGCCGCCGTCGTGGGCCGGACTGTCGGCGGTCGCGGCCGCCGCCGTGGTGCCGGCCCTCGGCTGGTACGGCGGACGCGCCGCGACCCGGGCCGGCGGCCGGCCGGTGACCGCCTTCCGGGCGGTGATGCTGGTGGCCCTGATCGATGTGGTTCTGCTGGTGGCGAGCGGTCGGGTGGTCTGACCGGCACCCGGCCGGGTGGCACCCCCGGGTCGGCGTGCGGCCGTCGATCAGCCCCAACTACCCTGGAGCGCGGTCTGCGCGGGTATGACCACCCCGTGCCCGGGGTACGGCCGGGAGGGGATCGTGACGAGGAGGACCGACGTGACGCGCTCGATCAGGGGTTCCCGGCGGGCGGCCCTGCTGCTGTCCGGCATGGCGGCCGCGACCGCCCTGCTGGCGAGCGGCTGCGGGGCCGGCCAGGTGGCGGAGACCGCCCTCAAGGCGCCATCGGTCCAGGGTGTCAACGTCCAGACCCCGGACAACGCCTACAAGGTGCGCGGCCTCTACGTCGAGTACCCGGGCGACACGGGCTACGCAGCCGGTGCCAACGCCTCGGTCAACACCGTGATCTACAACGACACGCCGAACCCGGTGACGGTGACCGTCACCACGGACGGCGCGCGCGAGATCGTGCTCACCGGCACGGCCGGCTCGCCGACCGCGTCCGCCCCGGCCTCGGAGAGCGCCTCGCCGTCGGAGAGTGCCTCGCCGTCCGCCCCGGCCTCCCCGTCGGAGAGCGCCCCGGCGCCGGCCGGCGAGCCGGCGAAGAGCGAGATCCCGGCTTTCGGCTACGTCCAGCTCAACGTGCAGGGCGGCCGCCACCTGCAGCTGGTCGGCCTGAACGAGTCGCTGCGCGCCGGCCAGACGGTCAACCTGACCTTCGACTTCGGCAACGGCCGGACCATCACCACCCCGACCCCGGTCGGCGTCCCGCTGACCCCGGCCCCGCCGGCCTCGCCGATCATCCACCGCGAGGGTGGCGAGGAGGGCACCTCCGGCCACGGCGGCTGACCTCGGGGCGTACGAACCGTCGACGACACCGCCGGCGTGGTGACCGCCACGCCGGCGGTGTTTCGTCGTAGGAGGGGGTTAGCGTCCTGGGGTGACCACCTCCCGATCGACCTCTCCGCGCGGCGGCGCGGCCTCCGGCGCGTCCCGTGGTCGGGCCGTCCGCGAGCCGCGCCCGGCCTACGAGTGCGACGCCTGCGGCCACCAACCGCCCAAGTGGGTGGGGCGCTGCCCGGAGTGCGGCGAGTGGGGTTCGGTGGTCGAGTGCACGGTCACCGGGCCGATGGTCTCCGGCCGGGTGGTCAGCTCCCGGATGCCGTCCGAGCCGGCCCGGCCGATCGCCACGATCAGCGCCGCCCCGGCCCGGGCCCGGCCCACCGGGGTCAGTGAGCTCGACCGGGTGCTCGGCGGCGGCCTAGTCCCCGGCGCGGTGGTGCTGCTCGCCGGCGAGCCCGGGGTCGGGAAGTCCACGCTCCTGCTCGACGTGGCCCAGCAGTGGGCCGCCGGCGCGGGCAGCCCGTCCCTGGTGGTCAGCGGCGAGGAGTCGGTCAGCCAGGTCCGGCTGCGCGCCGAGCGGATGGGCACCCTGCACGACCAGCTCTACCTGGCCGCCGAGAGCGACCTGAGCGCGGTCCTCGGGCATCTCGACGCGGTCAAGCCGGGCCTGCTGGTGCTCGACTCGGTGCAGACCATCTCCACCACCGGCACCGAGGGGGTGCCCGGCGGGGTCACCCAGATCCGGGCGGTCACCGCCGCCCTGGTCGCGGTCGCCAAGGAACGCGGCATCGCCACCGTCCTGGTCGGCCACGTCACCAAGGACGGCCAGGTCGCCGGTCCCCGGGTGCTGGAGCACCTGGTCGACGTGGTGCTGCACTTCGAGGGCGACAAGCACTCGTCGCTGCGGATGGTCCGGGGCGTCAAGAACCGGTTCGGCGCTGCCGACGAGGTGGGCTGCTTCGAGATGCACGAGGGCGGCATCAGCAGCCTCGCCGACCCGTCCGGGCTCTTCCTGACCCGCTACTCCGAGCCGGTGCCGGGCACCTGCGTCACGGTCGCGATGGAGGGGCGCCGGGCCCTGGTCACCGAGGTGCAGGCGCTGATCGGCGCGACGGTGGCCGGCTCGCCGCGGCGGACGGTCTCCGGGCTCGACGGGGCCCGGCTGGCCATGGTGCTGGCGGTGCTCCAGCGCCGTACCGAGCGGCTGACCCTGCACGACCGGGAGGTCTTCGCGGCCACCGTGGGCGGCATCCGGGTGGTGGAGCCGGCGGCCGACCTCGCGGTGGCCCTGGCGGTCGCCTCCGGCGGGCTCAACCTCGCCGTCGCCCCGCACCTGGTGGCGATCGGCGAGGTCGGGCTGACCGGCGAGGTGCGGCGGGTGGGCGCGGTGCCCCGGCGACTGGCCGAGGCGGCCCGGCTGGGCTTCCGGGTGGCCCTCGTGCCGTCCGGCTGCGGCCCGGGCAGCACCGGGGCCGGCCCGGAGAACATGCAGGTGATGGAGGTCACCGACGTCCGCTCGGCGCTCCAGTGCGTCGCCCGCGCGTCCGCCGAGTGACGGACGGTGCGCGCGGGGCCGGACCGCCCACCGCATACCGGACACCGGCCGCCACCCCCGACAGGGCGGAGGAATCCGACGCCGTGACACATCACAGTAACCACGACAGCACCCACCGCAGGGCAGTCCGTAGACTGTGCGCGTGCCGATCGACCGCGATACCACCAAGCCTGCCGGCGCGATGCCCCACGCCCGCACCGGTGCCGTGGGTTCTCCCGCCCGTCCGATCAGCGTGAGCGTGACCGGAAGCGCCGGTGGCGCCGGCGATCCGCTGCGGGCCAACCTCGCCCTGATGGCGCCCGGCACCGCGCTCCGCGACGGGCTCGAGCGGATCCTGCGCGGCCGCACCGGCGCGCTGATCGTCCTCGGCTACGACAAGGTGGTCGACCAGATCTGCACCGGCGGCTTCCCGCTGGACGTCGAGTTCTCCGCGACCCGGGTCCGCGAACTGTGCAAGATGGACGGCGCTGTGGTGCTTTCCAGCGACGGCACCCGGATCGTCCAGGCCGGCGTGCACCTGATGCCCGACCCCTCCATCCCCACCGAGGAGTCCGGCACCCGGCACCGCACCGCCGAGCGGGTGGCCCGGCAGACCGGCTACCCGGTCATCTCGGTCAGCCAGTCGATGCGGATCATCAGCCTCTACGTGAACGGCCAGCGGCACGTGCTGGACGACTCGGCGGCGATCCTGTCCCGGGCCAACCAGGCCCTGGCCACCCTGGAGCGCTACAAGCTCCGGCTGGACGAGGTCTCCGGCACGCTCTCCGCCCTGGAGATCGAGGACCTGGTCACCGTCCGGGACGCCGTCGCGGTGGTGCAGCGGCTGGAGATGGTCCGCCGGATCGCCGACGAGATCGCGGGCTACGTGGTCGAGCTGGGCACGGACGGTCGCCTGCTCGCCCTCCAGCTCGATGAGCTGATGGCCGGCGTCGACGCCGACCGCACCCTGGTCATCCGGGACTACCTGCCCGCCGGCCGCAGGCCGCGCACCCTCGACGAGGGGCTGGTCGAGCTGGACCTGCTCGGCGCCACCGAGCTGATCGACCTGGTCGCGGTGGCCAAGGCGATCGGCTACCCGGCCGCCTCCGACGCCCTCGACGCCGCGGTCAGCCCGCGCGGGTTCCGGCTGCTGGCCAAGGTGCCCCGGCTGCCGGTGGCCATCGTCGACCGGCTGGTCGTGCACTTCGGCAGCCTGCAACGGCTGCTCGGGGCCACCGTCGAGGACCTCCAGACCGTCGAGGGGGTCGGCGACGCCCGGGCCCGGGGTGTACGGGAGGGACTCTCCCGCCTCGCCGAGGCGTCCATCCTGGAGCGCTACGTCTGACCGGCCCCGCCGTCAGCCGTTGATGACGAGCGTCACCGGCTCGCTGAGCTTGGTGCCGACCCGGGCGAAGACCTGGTACGTCCCGCCCGGCGGGTTCGGCCCGGACGCCACCCCGTTGGCGCAGCGGCTGACGTCCATGCCGTTCCAGGTCAGCTGGTAGGAACGCTCGAAGCCCGGAACGAAGGACTGCACGTCGGAGCCCTTGCCGGTGCCGCAGGTGTCCGACGACCAGACCTTCGCCGCGCCGGCCTTGATGAACAGCTCCTGCACGTCGGCGCCGACATCCCGGCTGCAGGTCCGCTGCGACTTGTTCCTGATCTTCAGGCTCAGGTCGACGGGAGCACCCCGCTGCACCTCGGACGGCAACGCCACCGCGGCCACCGTGATCTCGGCGTCCGTGCAGGTGCCGTCGTCGACGACGGCCGGCCCGGCCGGCGCCACCGGGGGGTCGGCCGGCGGGGCGGTGGTCGTACCCGGGCCGGTTGCCGGGACACCCGACCCGCCCGGCGCCCCGGACGCGGCCGGCGGGTCGGCGGACCCCGGGGCCGGCGCCGAGCCGGTCGGTGACGACTGCACCGCGGGCGACGGCGTGGGCCGCGCCCCCGGCGTGGTCGTCGTGTCGCCCGACTGGTTGCAGGAATAGAGCAGGACAATCAGGAAGAGAAGCCCTGCTCCGAGTACGACGGCGCGACGCCGCCAGTACACGGCGGATGGCAAGGGACCGACCGTCAGACGCATGATGCCTCACCGTAGTCGCGCGCCGCACGAGGACCCGTCGCGACGCGCCGGACGCCTCCCGCCTCACCGAACGACCTCCACCCACGACAGACGTCGGGTGGGGTCACAGGTAGACCTTGCGCTGGTAGACGGCGTGCGCGCCGGCCACCCGGTCGAGAAAGAGCAGCCCGGCGCAGTGGTCGATCTCGTGTTGCAGCGCGCGGGCCTCGAACCCGTCGGTGACCAGCCGGACCGGCTTCCCGGTGCCCGGCACGGCTCCCTCGATGACCAGTCGGCTGGCCCGCTTGACGTCACCGGTCAGGTCGGGCACCGACATGCAGCCCTCCCTGCCGGCCTTCCACCGGCTCGCCTCCACCACCCGGGCGTTGCAGAGCACGAAGGCGCCGTGCACGGCGGCCGCCTTCGGGTGGCCGGTGACGTCCACCGCGAAGACCTGGGCACCCACCCCGACCTGCGGCGCGGCGAGGCCCACGCAGCCCGGCGAGACCCGCATCGTGGCGATCAGGTCGGCGGCGAGGCGGACCACCTCGTCGGAGGTCGGGTCCACCTCCGGCCCGGGCCGGCTGAGCACCGGGTCGGGGGCGGAGACCACCACGCGCACCTCCCCCGGCAGGCCCAGCGTCCCGGGAGTCCAGTCGCCGAGGCCGGCGTACTCCTCCTCGCTCACAGCAGGTCCGGATCGGCCGGCCGCAGGGACACCTCGACGCCCAGGTCGGCGGCGGCCCGGGAGAGCCGTCCGGCCAGCTCGTCAGCGGTGCCCGGAGGCAGGTCCACCTCGGCGACCACCACGTAGAGCGAGCCGGCCAGCCGGGTGCTGAGATCGGTCACGTTGCCGCCGGCGTCGGCGAGCACCCGGGTCATCGCCGCCACGATGCCCATCCGGTCCGCGCCGTGCACCGCCATCACGTACGGCTCGCCGGGCCGCGCCGTCACACCGTCCGGGGTGACCGCCCGTACGGTGGCCAGCAGGTGGCCGTCGGCGGCGAGCGGGGCCAGCGCGGCCTCGACCTCGGCGGCGGCCGGGCCGACGCAGATCAGGGTCATCGCGAAGTGACCCCGCAGCCGGGTCATGGTGGAATCGGTGAGGTTCGCGCCGAGCCGGGCGAGCACCTCGGCGACGTCGGCCACGATGCCGGGCCGGTCCCGGCCGATGACGGTGATCGCGAGCTCGTTCATCCGGGCATTCTCCCGGATCCGGGTCCGACTCCCGCGCCGCCCCGCCCGGCCCGCCCATCCTGCGGGAAGGCGGCGCGTGACATCATCGGCGACGCGATGACTGCACCCATCTTCGCCACCCGGGTCAGCCGGTGGTACCAGCAGAACGCCCGTGACCTGCCGTGGCGCGAGCCCGGGGTCGGGGCGTGGCCGATCCTCGTCAGCGAGGTCATGCTCCAGCAGACCCCGGTGGTCCGGGTGCTCCCCGCCTGGCACGCCTGGCTGGCCCGCTGGCCCGATCCCGCCGCGCTGGCCGCCGACACCCCGGCCGAGGCGATCCGGATGTGGGGCCGGCTCGGCTATCCCCGCCGGGCGGTACGGCTGCGCGACTGCGCGGCGGCGATCGTGGAGCGGCACGGCGGGGCGGTGCCCGACCAGCTGGACCAGCTGCTGGCGCTGCCCGGCATCGGGACGTACACCGCGCGGGCGGTCGCGGCCTTCGCGTACGGGCAGCGGCATCCGGTGGTCGACACCAACGTCCGGCGGGTGGTCTCCCGGGCGGTGGCCGGCGAGCCGGACGCCGGACCGGCCACCCGCCCGTCCGATCTGGTCGCCTGCGAGGAGCTGCTGCCGGTCGAGCCCGCCGCCGCGGCGCTGGCCAGCGCGGCCTTCATGGAGCTCGGGGCGGTGGTCTGCACGGCCCGCTCGCCGCGCTGCGCGGACTGCCCGGTCGAGTCGGTCTGCGCCTGGCGGGCCTCCGGCCAGGCGGCGCCCGCCGGCCCGACCCGGCGCCCCCAGCGGTACGCCGGCACCGACCGCCAGGTACGCGGGCTGCTGCTCGGCGTGCTCCGCGAGGCCACCGGCCCGGTCCTGCACCAGCGGCTGGACCAGGTGTGGAACGACGACGTGCAACGGTCCCGGGCACTCGCCGGGCTGGTGAAGGACGGCCTGGTGGAACCGGTTGGCGAGGAGTCGTTCCGGCTCATCGGCGACGGCCCCACCGCCCCGGCCGGGATCTGAACCCGACGGTGGTGTGCACTGCCTCGTCCTCCGCCGCCGGGGTGTGCTCCGTCACCAGCATGCCGGTCGGCACCCGGGCGTCCCGGGCCCGCCGAAACGCGTCGATGAGTCGCCGCGCGGCGATGGTCCACAGCCAACCGACCGCACTGCCCGCGGCCCGGCGGCCACCGAACGCGCCAGCGGCCCGCCACACCGCCACGTAGGTGTCCTGCATGAGCTCGGCCACCAGGGTCGTCGTCGGCGCAGCGACGCCGAAGCCGGACCGCCAGCCACGGCGAGGTACGCCGGTACAGCTCGTCGAACGCCGTCCGGGATACGGTTCTCGGCGAGGACGGGCAATGCGGAAAAGGCGACGGCCCGGTGGCTCACGCCACCGGGCCGTCGCCCTCGTGCTGTCGTGCCTACTCGTCCGCACCCGCGGTGGCGGCGCCACCGAGGTCGGCCGGGACGGCGTCCGGCACCTCGGCCGGCCGGTCCGAGCCACGGAAGACCAGCTTCGACTTGTCGATGTCCTCCGGGTCGCCCTCGCAGTCCACCACCACGATCTGACCCGGGGTCAGCTCGTTGAAGAGGATCCGCTCGGAGAGGTTGTCCTCGATGTCGCGCTGGATCGTGCGACGCAGCGGACGCGCACCGAGCACCGGGTCGAAGCCCTTCTTCGACAGGTACTTCTTGGCGTTGTCGGTCAGCTCCAGGCCCATGTCCTTGTTGTGCAGCTGCTTCTCGATCCGCTGGATCATGATGTCCACGATCGAGAGGATCTCGTTCTGGCGCAGCTGGTGGAAGACGATGGTGTCGTCGATCCGGTTGAGGAACTCAGGCCGGAAGTGCTGCTTGAGCTCGTCGTTGACCTTCTGCTTCATCCGGTCGTAGGTGGACTCCGAGTCCTCCGACGCCTGGAAGCCGAGCGACACCGCCTTGGCGACGTCACGGGTACCGAGGTTGGTGGTCAGGATGATGACCGTGTTCTTGAAGTCCACGATCCGACCCTGACCGTCGGTGAGCCGACCGTCCTCCAGGATCTGGAGCAGCGTGTTGAACACGTCCGGGTGGGCCTTCTCGATCTCGTCGAAGAGGACCACCGAGAACGGCCGACGCCGCACCTTCTCGGTCAGCTGACCACCCTCGTCGTACCCGACGTAGCCGGGAGGGGCACCCACCAGCCGGGAGACCGTGTAGCGGTCGTGGAATTCGGACATGTCCAGCTGGATGAGGGCGTCCTCGCTGCCGAACAGGAACTCGGCAAGCGCCTTGGAGAGCTCGGTCTTACCGACGCCGGACGGGCCGGCGAAGATGAACGAGCCGGACGGACGCTTCGGGTCCTTCAGGCCGGCCCGGGTACGCCGGATCGCCTTCGAGACCGCCTTGACCGCGTCCTCCTGGCCGATGACGCGCTTGTGCAGCTCGTCCTCCATGCGCAGCAGGCGCGAGGTCTCCTCCTCGGTCAGCTTGTAGACCGGGATTCCGGTCCAGTTGCCGAGCACCTCGGCGATCTGCTCGTCGTCGACCTCGCTGACGACGTCCAGGTCACCGGCCTTCCACTCCTTCTCCCGCTGCGCCTTCTGGCCGAGGAGCTGCTTCTCCTTGTCGCGCAGCTGGGCGGCGCGCTCGAAGTCCTGCGCGTCGATCGCGGACTCCTTGTCGCGACGCACCTGGGCGATGCGCTCGTCGAAGTCGCGCAGGTCTGGCGGCGCGGTCATCCGGCGGATCCGCATCCGGGCACCGGCCTCGTCGATCAGGTCGATCGCCTTGTCCGGCAGGAAGCGGTCGGAGATGTACCTGTCGGCCAGAGTTGCGGCAGCCACGAGAGCTGCGTCCGTGATGGAGACGCGGTGGTGCGCCTCGTAGCGGTCGCGCAGGCCCTTGAGGATCTCGATGGTCTGGGCCAGCGTGGGCTCACCCACCTGGATCGGCTGGAAGCGGCGCTCAAGGGCCGCGTCCTTCTCCAGGTGCTTGCGGTATTCGTCCAGGGTGGTGGCGCCGATGGTCTGCAGCTCGCCACGGGCCAGCATCGGCTTGAGGATGCTCGCCGCGTCGATCGCGCCCTCGGCGGCACCCGCACCCACCAGGGTGTGGATCTCGTCGATGAACAGGATGATGTCGCCGCGGGTGCGGATCTCCTTGAGCACCTTCTTGAGGCGCTCCTCGAAGTCACCGCGGTAGCGGGAACCGGCGACCAGGGCACCCAGGTCGAGCGTGTAGAGCTGCTTGTCCTTGAGCGTCTCGGGCACCTCGCCCTTGATGATCTTCTGGGACAGCCCCTCCACCACGGCGGTCTTGCCGACGCCGGGCTCACCGATCAGTACCGGGTTGTTCTTGGTACGGCGGGAGAGCACCTGCATGACCCGCTCGATTTCCTTCTCGCGCCCGATCACCGGGTCGAGCTTGCCCTCGCGGGCGGCCTGGGTCAGGTTGCGGCCGAACTGGTCCAGCACGAGGCTGGTCGACGGCGCGGCCTCGCCCGGCGCGGCGCCCGCCGCGGCCGGCTCCTTGCCCTGGTAGCCGGAGAGCAGCTGGATCACCTGCTGGCGGACCCGGTTGAGGTCGGCGCCGAGCTTGACCAGCACCTGGGCGGCGACGCCCTCACCCTCGCGGATCAGGCCGAGCAGGATGTGCTCCGTGCCGATGTAGTTGTGGCCGAGCTGCAGCGCCTCGCGCAGTGACAGCTCCAGCACCTTCTTGGCCCGCGGCGTGAACGGGATGTGCCCGCTCGGCGCCTGCTGACCCTGACCGATGATCTCCTCGACCTGCTGGCGGACGCCCTCGAGGGAGATGCCGAGGCTCTCCAGGGCCTTAGCCGCGACGCCCTCACCCTCGTGGATCAGGCCCAGCAGGATGTGCTCCGTACCGATGTAGTTGTGGTTGAGCATCCGGGCCTCTTCTTGGGCCAGGACGACAACCCGTCGCGCTCGGTCGGTGAACCGCTCGAACATGCCCTCGTGCTCCTCACGTGCCGTGCGCCTTGATTACCATGATCTTGGCGGGGCCGGTGCGCGGACGTCCGGGACGGGCGTCCGTGCCTCATTACTCTATCGCCGCCGACCGACTCCGCTGAGGTCGTGTGTCCCCGTGCTGAGCCGTTCAGACGTCGTTTTGACCAACCATCCGCGCTCAGGAGGTGTTCCGGGACCCCGACCTGTACGCGCAGAGCGAAATTCGCCGCGGGTGCGCAGGGCCTTCCGGCGGCGCGGCGGCCTCGTCCACAGGCTGTGGACGGAATCTCCACCGGTTGTGGACAACGTCCGCCGGGATGGAAAATTCCCGCCCGGGCAGCCACGGGAAGGGACCCCGGATACGGCGACGCCGGCCCGGAGCCATGCTCCGGTCCGGCGTCGTGTCGCCTCGGCCGTCGGTCAGTGACCGGCCTTGGAGTGGTACTCGTCGACGATCTCCTGCGGGATGCGACCCCGGTCGGAGATGTCCTTGCCGGCCTTCTTGGCCCAGGCGCGGATCGCCTTGTTCTGCTCGCGGTCGGCGGTGGCGCCGCCCCGACCTCGCGCCGCCCGGCCACCCACGACCACGCCGCCCCGACCGACCCGGTTGCCCGCCGCCACGTACGGCGCGAATACGTCGCGCAATTTCTCGGCGTTGGAGTTCGACAGGTCGATCTCGTACTGAACACCGTCGAGGGCGAACTTGACGGTCTCGTCCGCGTCCCCGCCGTCCAGGTCATCGACCAGCTTGTGAATGATCTGCTTGGCCACGTCCCACATTCCTTTCGAGCAGGGTGCTCCTGCAATAGGAGCACGATAACCTGCGCGATGGTTGCCGCGTCAATAGGATGCGGTAACGACCCGGGGAAGTCGCCCGCCGGTCACTCGGGTCGGACCAACGGGAAGAGGATCGTTTCCCGAATTCCCAGGCCGGTGAGCGCCATCAAGAGCCGGTCGATTCCCATTCCCATACCCCCGGCCGGGGGCATTCCATACTCCATGGCCCGGAGAAAGTCCTCGTCCAACCGCATGGCCTCGTCGTCGCCACGGGCGGCGAGCTGCGCCTGGGCGACCAGCCGCTCCCGCTGCACCACCGGGTCCACCAGCTCGGAGTACGCGGTGCCCAGCTCGAAGCCGAGCACGTAGAGGTCCCACTTCTCGGCCAGCCCCGGCTCGCTGCGGTGCGCCCGGGTCAGCGGGCTGGTCTCCTCCGGGTAGTCCCGCACGAAGGTGGGCGCCTGCAGGGCCGGCACCACCAGCTCCTCGAACAGTTCCTCGGTCAGCTTGCCCGGACCCCACTTGGGGTCGACGGAGAGTCCGACCTTGTCGGCGTACTCCACCAGACGGGCACGATCGGTGCGGACCGTCACCTCCTCGCCGAGGGCCTCCGAAAGCACCCCGAACAGGGTCACCGAACGCCACTCGCCGCCCAGGTCGAACTCCTGGCCGTCGGCGTGGGTCACCACGGTCGAGCCGCTCACCGCGATCGCCGCCTGCTGCACGAGATTGCGGGTCAACTCGGCCATGGTGTCGTAGTCGCCGTACGCCTGGTACGTCTCGAGCATCGCGAACTCCGGCGAGTGCGAGGAGTCGATGCCCTCATTACGGAAGTTGCGGTTGATCTCGAAGACCCGGTCGACGCCGCCGACCACGGCCCGCTTGAGAAACAGTTCCGGCGCGATTCGCAGATACAGATCGGTGTTGAGCGCATTGCTGTGGGTCACGAATGGGCGGGCCGCCGCGCCACCGTGCAGCAACTGGAGCATCGGGGTCTCCACCTCGATGAATCCCTGGCCGTGCAGCGAATCACGGAGGCTGCGCACGGTCGTCGCCCGGGTGCGGACCATCTGCCGCGCCTGCGGGCGGACGATCAGGTCCACGTAACGCTGGCGGACCCGGGCCTCCTCGCTGAGCGGCTTGTGCGCCACCGGCAGCGGGCGCAGCGACTTGGCGGTGACCGCCCACTCGTCGGCCAGCACGGACAGCTCGCCCCGGCGGCTGGTGATCACCTCACCGGTCACCCCGACGTGGTCGCCGAGGTCCACCAGGCGCTTCCAGTCCTCCAGCCGCTCGGCGCCGACCCGGTCCAGGGAGAGCATCGCCTGCAGCTCGGTGCCGTCGCCGTCCCGCAGGGTCGCGAAGCAGAGCTTGCCGGTGTTCCGTACGAAGATCACCCGACCGGTGACCGAGACCCTGTCCCCGGTGGCGGTGTCGGTGGGCAGCTCGGCGTACTTCTCGCGGATCTCCGCCAGGGTGCTGGTCCGGGGGAAGCCGACCGGGTACGGCTCGACGCCCTCGGCGAGCATCCGGTCCCGCTTCTCCCGGCGGACCTTCATCTGCTCGGGAAGGTCGTCGGCGGGGTCGACTGGCACGGCGTTCTGCTCGGTCACGGCACGCTTCCTCAAGAAGGAGATATCGGCGGGGTCAGTCCCCGAGCGTACTCAAACGCCCAGGTGGCCGTTACGGGATAACCTGCCCGCCATGACGGACGCCACTCAGGCCCTCTCGTTCGGGGCCGCCGCGAGCGATTACGACCGGTTCCGACCCCGCTATCCTGAAGCGGCGCTCCGCTGGGCGCTCGACGGGATGGTCGCGCCCGCCCGCGTCGTCGACCTCGGGGCCGGCACCGGCATCCTCACCCGCGGCGTGCTCGCGCTCGGCCACCAGGTGGTGCCGGTCGAGCCCGACCGCGGAATGCGGGCCCAACTGGACGCCGCCACCCCGGGCACCACCGCCCTGGCCGGCAGCGCCGAGGCGATGCCGCTGCCGGACGGCGCGGCGGACGCGGTGCTGGTGGGCCAGGCGTACCACTGGTTCGACAAGGAGCGCGCGCACGCCGAGGTCGCCCGGGCGCTCCGGCCGGGTGGGACGTTCGCCCCCATCTGGAACACCCGGGACGACAGCGTCGAGTGGGTGGCGGAGCTGGGCAGGATCGCCGACCCGAGGGGCCACGCCGGCGACCTGATCGAGAAGGTCACCGACTTCGGCCCGGCGTTCGGGCCGGTGGAACTGGCCGAGTTCACGCACCGGACCACGCTCACGCCGGAGGAGGTGGTCGGCATGCTGCACACCCGCTCGTACTGGCTGACCGCCCCGCCGCACGAGCGGGAGCGGGTCGACCGGGAGCTGCGGGAGCTGTTCGCCAGCCACCCGGACCTGGCCGGGCGGGAGACCGTCGAGCTGCCGTACCGGACGCTCGTCTTCCGGGCCCGGCGCCCCTGAGCCCCGCACGGCGCCCGACCCCCGACGGTGGCCGGGGTCAGGTGTTGCGCTCGTAGACCATCCGCAGGCCGATCAGGGTGATCATCGGCTCGTGGTGGGTGATGGTCCGGCACTCGCCGATCACCACCGAGGCCAGCCCGCCGGTGGCGATCACGGCCTTCACCTCGCCCAGTTCCTCGGCCATCCGCTCGACGATCCGGTCCACCTGGCCGGCGAAGCCGAAGTAGAGGCCGGACTGCAGGCACTCGACGGTGTTCTTGCCGATCACCGAGCGGGGCCTGGTCGCCTCCACCTTGCGCAGCTGGGCGGCGCGGGCGGCGAGCGCGTCGAAGGAGATCTCGATGCCCGGAGCGAACGCCCCGCCGAGGAACTCGCCCCGACCGCTGATCACGTCGAAGTTGGTGGTGGTGCCGAAGTCGACCACGATCGACGGTCCGCCGTAGACGGTGTACGCCGCGAGGGTGTTCACCACCCGGTCGGAGCCGACCTCCTTGGGGTTGTCGATGGCCAGCTGCACACCGGTGCGCACCCCGGGCTCGACGATCACGCTCGGCAGGTCGGCGTAGTAGCGGGCCAGCATCGTGCGCAGCGAGCGCAGCGCGGCCGGCACGGTCGAGCAGGCGGCCACCCCGGTGATCTCCACGGCGTCACCGGCCAGCAGCCCGCGGAACATCAGACCCAGCTCGTCCGCGGTGGAACGGGCATCGGTCTTGATCCGCCAGGAGTGCATCAGCTTGTCGCCGTCGAAGGTCGCCAGCACGGTGTTGGTGTTTCCGATGTCGATGCAGAGCAGCACGCACGCAGCCTAGACGCCGGCCAGCGGGTGAGCGCGAGGAGTGAGCCGGGTTTGCGAGCCCCGCAGTCGCGAACGAAGGGCGGCTCGACCGGCTCACTCCGTCCGCAGGTCCAGCGCGATGTCCAGGATCGGCGAGGAGTGGGTCAGCGCGCCGACCGAGATGAAGTCCACCCCGGCCGCGCCGTGCGCGGCGGCCACCGGCAGGGTGAGCCCGCCGGTCGCCTCCAGTTCGGCCCGGTCGCCGACCTTCGCGACCACCTCGCGCAGCGTCTCCGGGGCCATGTTGTCCAGCAGCAGGAAGTCCGCGCCGGCCTCGACCGCCTCCACCGCCTCGGCCACCGTGTCGACCTCGACCTGCACCGGCACGTCCGGGAACGCCTCCCGGACCCGGCGGTAGGCGGCCGTGATGCCACCCGCGGCGAACTTGTGGTTGTCCTTGATCATGGCGACGTCGTGCAGGCCCATCCGCTTGTTGGTGCCGCCGCCGGCGCGGACCGCGTACTTCTCGAGGGCGCGCAGGCCGGGGGTGGTCTTGCGGGTGTCCAGCACCATCGCCTTGGTGCCGGCCAGCGTGTCCGCCCAGGCCCGGGTGTGGGTGGCCACCCCGGACATCCGGCAGAGCAGGTTGAGCGCCGTCCGCTCGGCGGTGAGCAGCAGCCGGGTCGGGCCGGTCACCGTGGCCAGCACGTCGCCGCGCGCCACCCGCGCGCCGTCGTGGGCCAGCACCGACACCTCGACGGTACGATCCGACCCGGTCACCTCGCCGACCAGCTCGAAGACGGCCGCGGCCACGGCCAGGCCGGCCACCACGCCGTCGGCGCGGGCCACCAGGTCGGCGGTGTCGGTCTGCGCGTCGGGGATGGTGGCCACGCTGGTCACGTCGAGGAAGTCCGGCCCCAGGTCCTCGGTGAGCGCGTCGACGATCACCCGCCGTACCCGCTCCGGGTCCAGGCCACCGGCCCGCAACGCCTGCTCCGTCGACTCCCTCATCGCGACTCCTCCCACTGCTGCGTCACCCGGCCCCGCACCCCGACCGCCTCGACGAGGTGGCCGCGCCACCGCTCGTCGGCCGTCGGGAAGTCCTCCCGCCAGTGGCATCCCCGGGTCTCCTGGCGCGCGCACGCGGCGGCGACCAGGGCCGACGCCACGGTGATCAGGTTGGTCGCCTCCCAGTCGGCGGTCCGCGGGGTGCCCCGGCCGGCGCCGATCCCGCCCAGCGTCGCCGCCGTGTCGGCCAGGGTCGCCGCCGAGCGGAGCACGCCGGCACCCATGGTCATCGCCCGCTGCAGCGCCGGAGTGCCCGCGGCGGGCACCACCCAGCCGTCGCCGCCCACCCAGGCGCCGGTCTCCGCCGGCTTCGCCTGCTCCGGCAGGCCGGCGGCGATGTCCTCGGCGATCCGGCGGGAAAAGACCAGCCCCTCCAGCAGGGAGTTGCTGGCCAGCCGGTTGGCGCCGTGCACACCGGTGCAGGCGACCTCGCCGCAGGCGTACAGGCCGGGAATGGAGGTGCGGCCGCGCAGGTCGGTGCGGACGCCGCCGGAGGCGTAGTGGGCGGCCGGGGCGACCGGGATCAGGTCGGTGGCCGGGTCGACGCCGATCGCCAGGCAGGAGGCGACGATGGTCGGGAAGCGCCCGGCGAGGAAGTCCCCGCCCAGGTGCCGGGCGTCCAGGAAGACGTGGTCCGCGCCGGTGGCCAGCAGCACCCGGTGGATGCCCTTCGCCACCACGTCCCGGGGGGCCAGCTCGGCCAGCTCGTGCTGCCCGACCATGAACCGCTTGCCGTCCGCGTCGACCAGGTGGGCGCCCTCGCCGCGCAGCGCCTCGGAGACCAGCGGCTGCTGGGCCAGCCCGGCGCCGGGCACCCGGGCGTGCTCCGGCACGATCAGCGCGGTCGGGTGGAACTGGACGAACTCCACGTCGGTGACCGCCGCGCCGGCCCGCATCGCCAGCGCCACCCCGTCACCGGTGGAGACCGCCGGGTTGGTGGTGGCCGAGAAGATCTGCCCCATCCCGCCGGTGGCCAGCACCACCGCGCGGGCCAGCAGCGCGCCGACGCCGTCCTCGCTGCCCTCGCCGAGCACGTGCAGGGTGATCCCGCAGGCCGGGCCGAGCCCGTCCGGGCCGTCGCCGGGGGCGCGGAGCAGGTCCAGCACCAGGGCGTGCTCGACCAGCCGGATCCACGGGTCGCGCCGGACCGCCGCGTGCAGCGCCCGCTGCACCTCGGCGCCGGTGGCGTCGCCGCCGGCGTGCACGATCCGGTCCGCCCGGTGCCCGCCCTCCCGGGTGAGCATCAGCGAGCCGTCCGGGTTCCGGTCGAACTCGGCCCCGATCCGCATCAGCTCCCGCAGCCGGGTCGGCCCCTCCTCGACCAGCACCCGCACCGCCGCCGGGTCGCAGAGGCCGACACCGGCGATCTCGGTGTCCGAGGCGTGCGCGGCCGGGGTGTCCGCCGGGTCGAGCACCGCGGCGATCCCGCCCTGCGCCCACCGGGTCGCACCCTCGTCGATGTTGACCTTGGTGACCACGGTGACGTGCAGGCCCGCCTCGCGCAGGTGCAGCGCGGCGGTGAGACCGGCGACCCCGGAACCGACCACGATCACGTCGGTGGTCTCCACCCAGCCGGGCGCGGGAGCGGCCAGCAGCCGGGGCAGGGCCGGCAGGTCGACGGTCGGAAGTTCCATGGACACAGTCAACCCGAACGGCCCTCACCACGGGCGGCGGGGGCACGACGAGTGGTATGGGCTACGGCGTCGGGTTACCTGGTCCGGACCGGCAGGCCGGCCGGGCCGCCGCCCTTCAGCGAGGCGGTCACCGTACGGTCGCTGAGCCACAGGTAGCAGCGGACGCCCCGGTCACCGACCCGCCAGCGACCCGCGCCGGGCGGGCGTACCACCACGCCGCTGCGGAACCGCAGGTCGGCGTCGTCCGGCACGCCGACGTACCGGCCGAGCAGCGTACGACAGCCGGCGTAGAGCGGGAGCCAGTCGGTGTCCCTCGTCGGGTACGGCCGGTCCGGCGCCTTCCACACCCCGACGAACTCGGCGTCGTGGCTGGTGCCGCAGGCCACCGGGGTCAGGGTGCGCACTCCCCGCACGGCGCCCACCTTCGTCTGCTGGCAGCCCAGCCGCAGCGCGGACGGCCCCTTGAGCGCGTCGCGCAGGCTGCCCGTCCGGGTCACCACCGTCGCCGCCGCCTCGACGGTGGTCAGCTCGCTGAGGTCGCAGCGGTACCAGCGGGAGCCGGCCACCCAGCCGGGCGCGGTGGACAGCGCCACCGCCAGCCGCAGCCGCCCGGCCCGCCAGTCGTCGCCGACGTACCCGGTGGCCCGGGTGTCGCACTCGGCGAAGGCGCCGCGCAGCTCGGCCGAACCGCTGGCCGGCGGGGTGGCCCGGCCGCCCGGGAAGGTGCCCACGTGCACGGTCTCCACCCGGTGCGCCACCGCGCAGTCCACCGGCGCGTATCCGCCCAGCGTGACCGTCTCGGTGAAGTCGGCGACCTGGCAGACCCCCGCCTCCGGGGTGAAGGCCCCGGCCGCGGGCGGCGGCGCCCAGTCGTCGGTGAGGTCCCCGTCGAGCCCGCCCGGAGCGCCGCAGCCGGCCAGCAGGAAACCCGCGACCAACGCGGCGACCGGAGTCGTCATCGCACGGCGCATCGCGGCCTCCCCCAGCCCGACGACCGTCAATCGGACGGTCCGCTCAGGGTAACCAAAAATGACCTTCCGGTGACAGAACGGAGGTCCGGCTCAGCCGACGACGGCGAGGGGGCTGGGGACGGGGTCGCCGGCGGTGCCGGGGGCCACCGCGGCGGGGTCGGCGCCCAACTCGATCACCTTGTTCTCCGCGTCCACGTGCACCACCCGAGGCTGGTACGAGCGGGCCTCGGCGTCGTCCATCTGCCCGTACGAGATGAGGATGACCAGGTCACCGGGGTGCACCAGGTGCGCCGCGGCGCCGTTGATGCCGATCACGCCGCTGCCCCGCTCGCCCGGGATCACGTACGTCTCCAGCCGGGCCCCGTTGGTGATGTCCACGATCGCGACCTGCTCGCCGGGGAGCAGGTCGGCGGCGTCGAGCAGATCCTGGTCCACGGTCACCGAGCCGACGTAGTGCAGGTCGGCCTGGGTCACCGTGGCCCGGTGGATCTTCGACTTGAGCATGGTCCGGAACATCGGGGTGCCTTTCCGCGGGGTCTGGTGGGTGGGATGGTCAGGAACGGGGGGCGAGCCGGATCGCCATGTTGTCGATCAGCCGGGTGCTGCCCACCCAGGCGGCGACCAGCAACCGGGCCGGGCCGGCGACCGGACCGGGCTCCAGGCCCGGGTCGGTGAGCACCAGGTAGTCCAGCTGCGCGCCCGGGACGCCCGCCCCGAACACCCGGTGCGCCGCGGCCAGCACCTCCCCGGCGTCGCGCCCCTCCTCGGCGGCTTCGGCCCCGGCCCGCAGCGCGGCCGACAGGCTCAGCGCGGCCCGCCGCTCGTCCGGCGAGAGGTAGCGGTTGCGGCTGGACAGCGCCAACCCGTCCGGCTCGCGGACGGTCGGCACGCCGACCACCTCGACCGGTACGTCCAGGTCCCGGGCCATCCGCCGGACCAGGGTGAGCTGCTGGTAGTCCTTTTCGCCGAAGAAGGTCAGATCCGGCCGGGTGAGCTGGAGCAGCTTCATCACCACGGTGAGCACGCCGTGGAAGAAGCCGGGCCGGCTCTGCCCCTCCAGGTCCTCGCCGAGCGGGCCCGGGTTGACCCGGACCGCGGGCTGCCCGTCCGGGTACATGTCGGCCACCGACGGGGCGAAGACCACGTCGGCCCCGGCCCGGCGGCAGATCTCCAGGTCGGCGTCGAGGGTCCGCGGGTAGCGGCCGAAGTCCTCGTTCGGGCCGAACTGCAGCGGGTTCACGAAGATCGTCACCAGCAGGTGGTCGGCCCGCTCCCGGGCCGCCCGCAGCAGCGTCTCGTGGCCGGAGTGCAGCGCGCCCATGGTCATCACCACGCCGACGCTGCCCTTCAGCGCGTCCCGCGCCGCCGCCAGCTCCGCCCGCGTGTGCACCAGCTCCGTCACGCCGCCACCTCCCGATGGATCCCCGCCAGCACGTCGAGCAGCGACTCCGCGTCCACCGGCCGCAGCCGGCCCGCGGCGATCGCGCGGTCGGCACTACGCCGAGCCAACGCCAGGTAGGGGGCGACCGATTCCGGCGCCGTCTCCGCCAGCCGCTCCAGGTGCCGGCGTACGGTGCCCGCGTCGCCGCGGGACACCGGGCCGGTCAGCGCGTCGTCGCCGAGGCGCAGCGCGTTCTCCAGGGCGGCCCGCAGCAGCGGGGCGAGCACCTTCTCCGGCTGGGCCACCCCGGCGTCGCGCAGCCGGTCGGCCGCCTCGTTGACGAGGGTGACCAGGTGGTTGGCGCCGTGCGCCAGCGCCGCGTGGTAGAGGGGCCGGTCGGCCTCGCCGACCCACTCGGGCACTCCGCCCAGGTCGGCGACGAGCCGGGCCGCGAGGGGGCGCAGCTCCACCGGGGCGGTCACCCCGTACGAGATGCCGGCGAGCCGGCCCAGGTCGTCCGGCGTACCGGTGAAGGTCATCGCCGGGTGCAGGGCGAGCGGCCGGGCGCCCACCGCGGCGGCCGGGGCGAGCACGGCCAGGCCGTGCGCGCCGGAGGTGTGCGCGACCACCTGGCCGGGGCGCAGCGCGCCGGTCTCGGCCAGGCCCGCCACCACGCTCGCCAGGGCGTCGTCCGGGACGGCGATCAGCAGCAGGTCGGTGGCGGCGCGGGCCACCGAGGTGGCCGAGCGGTTGCGGGTGCCGGGAAGCAGCAGGGCGATCCGGGCCTTGGCCGCGCCGGAGACGCCGGAGGCGGCGACCACCCGGTGGCCGGCGGCGGCGAGCGCCGCGCCCAGCACGGCGCCGACCCGGCCGGCGCCGATGACGCCGACGGTCAGGGTGCGGGGGAAGGCGAGCGGGGCGCCGGCAGGGGCGCCGCCCGACGGTACGGCGGCCTCACGCGGGGCGGCCGGACGCGGGCGCAGCGGTGCGCTCATGGCAACGATCCAGTCCTTGGAGGGGGTACCGGTCGACCGCAAGTATGCGCCGGGGTGACAGAGCCCAAACAAGGATGTGTGAAAACCTTCACCGGCCGGCGGGCAGGGCGTTCCCCGGGGGCACGGCCGGCCCGCCACGGTTACAGTGCCGGCTGTGACCCAGCGGGTGGTGGTGGACGAGATCGGCGTCTGGACCGAGGATGCCGGTCACCGCCTGGGCTGGCCATGGTCGGAGATCCAGCACGTCTCGGTCTCCGCTCTCGCGCCCGAGGAGCAGAGGTTCCGGTACGTCGAGGTCACCCACGTCTCCGGCGAGTTCATGGAGATCGGCGAGACGGTCGACGGCTTCCGGGAGGCGGTGCGAGCCATCTCCGCCCGCGCCGGCCGACCGGCTCCCGACCTCGACGCGCTCCGGGCGTCCGACCCGATGCTGGAGATCTGGTCCGCCCCCACGGCCGGCCGATGACCGGGCACGAGGGCCCGCTGCGATGGCGGGACGCGATGGACCGGGCCCTCTACGGACCGGGCGGGTTCTTCGTCTCCGGGGCCGGGCCGGCCGCACACTTCCGCACCAGCGCGCACGCCTCCCCCGCCTTCGCCTCGGCCCTGCGGCGGCTGGTGGAGCAGGTCGACGCGGCGCTCGGCCACCCCGCCCGCCTCGACGTGGTCGACGTGGGCGCCGGCCGGGGTGAGCTGCTCCGGTCACTCGCCGTCGGGCTCTCCGGGGAGCCGCTCGCCCGTCGGGTACGGCTCACCGCCGTCGAGCGGGCGCCCCGTCCCGACGACCTCCCCGCCGGGATCGACTGGCGGGACGGGATCCCGGAGGAGATCACCGGGCTGCTGATCGCCACCGAGTGGCTGGACAACGTCCCGCTCGACGTCGCGGCGCACACCGGCGACGGCTGGCGCCACCTGCTGGTCGACCCGACCACCGGCGACGAGTCCGTCGGTGGCCCCGTGGACCCCGCCGACGCCGACTGGCTGGACGCCTGGTGGCCCGTACCGGCAACGAGAGCCGAGATCGGTCGGAGCAGGGACGACGCCTGGGCCGACGCGGTGGGGCACGTCGACCGGGGGCTGGCGTTGGCCGTGGACTACGGGCACCTGAGGGACGGGCGACCGGTCGACGGCAGCCTGACCGGGTACCGGGGCGGGAGGCAGGTGCCCCCGGTGCCGGACGGGACCTGCGACGTTACCGCGCACGTGGCCGTGGACTCGGTCGCCTCCGCCGGTGAGCGGGTCGCCCGGTGTGCGTACTCCCTGGGGTCGCAGCGGGAGGCGCTGCGGGCGCTCGGGGCCGACGGCGGCCGACCGGCGCTGAGCCTGGCCGCCCACGACCCGGCCGGGTACGTGCGGGCGCTCGCCGCCGCGTCGGCGGTGGCCGAGCTGACCGACCCGGCCGGGCTGGGCGGGCACTGGTGGCTCCGGCAGCCGGTCGGCGTCGACCTCGACGCGTTCATGGCACGATGACGGACATGACCACGGACGCCGGCGACCTCCGCGAGCTGACCGTCGGCACCGGCGCCGGGCTGGTGGCGGACACCGGCGGAGCGCAGCTCGGCACCGACATGGTGCTCAACATCGGCCCTCAGCACCCCTCCACGCACGGTGTGCTCCGGCTCAAGCTGGTGCTCGACGGCGAGCGGGTAATCGCCGCCGAACCGATCGTCGGCTACATGCACCGGGGCGCGGAGAAGCTCTTCGAGGTCCGCGACTACCGGCAGATCATCGTGCTGGCCAACCGGCACGACTGGCTGTCGGCGTTCGCCAACGAGCTGGGCGTGGTGCTCGCCGTCGAACGGCTGATGGGCATGGAGGTGCCCGAGCGGGCGATCTGGCTGCGGATGGCCCTCGCGGAGCTGAACCGGGTGCTCAACCACCTGATGTTCCTCGGCTCGTACCCGCTGGAGATCGGTGCGATCACCCCGGTCTTCTACGCGTTCCGGGAACGGGAGACCCTTCAGGCGGTGATGGAGGAGGTCTCCGGCGGCCGGATCCACTACATGTTCAACCGGGTCGGCGGGCTCAAGGAGGAGGTGCCGGCCGGCTGGACCGGTCGGGCCCGGGCCGCCATCGGCGAGGTCCGCCGGCGGATGCCCGACCTGGACAACTTGATCCGGCGCAACGAGATCTTCCTGGCCCGTACCGTCGGGGTGGGGGTGCTCACCGCGGCGGAGGCCGCCGCGTTCGGCGCGTCCGGGCCGGTCGCCCGCGCCTCCGGCCTGGACATGGACCTGCGCCGGGACGAGCCCTACCTGGCGTACGACCAGCTGGACGTCCCGGTGGTCACCCGCACCGCCGGCGACTGCCACGCCCGCTTCGAGGTGCTGCTCGACCAGGTGTACGCCTCGCTCGACCTCGCCGAGCAGTGCCTGAACCGGGTCGACCGGCTGACCGGGCCGATCAACACCCGGCTGCCGAAGGTGCTCAAGGCACCCGAGGGGCACACCTACGCGTGGACCGAGAACCCGCTCGGCATCAACGGCTACTACCTGGTGTCCCGGGGCGAGAAGACGCCGTGGCGGCTCAAGCTGCGCACCGCCTCCTACGCCAACGTGCAGGCGCTGGCAACCCTGCTCCCCGGCTGCCTGGTGCCGGACCTGATCGCCATCCTCGGCTCGATGTTCTTCGTGGTCGGCGACATCGACAAGTGACCGGTCGCGGCCCATGGTGGCCGGTCCGGCGCGGTCCCATCGGGGCCGGCGCGCCGCGACGCGGCCGGTGACAGGTCAGCCCCAGCGACCGCCGGCGCGCGGGGCGTCGTCGCGCGGCGGGTAGTAGCCGTACCGCTCCTCGCCGCCCCACTGCTGACGACCGCGCGGCTCCGGCTCCGAAGCCCGCGACGCCTCGGCCGACTCCCGGTCCCACTGCGCGGGCGGGGGCCACTGGCCGGCCGGCTGCTGGCCCCACCGCTCCTCGGCGGGCTGCTGGCCCCACCGCTCCTCGGCGGGCAGCCGGTCCCACCGGTCCCCGGCCGGCTGCTCGTCCCGCGTCGAGGGACGCCAGTCCTCCGGTACGGGCACCCCGCCGGCCGGCAGCGCCGGCCGGTCCGCCGGCTCGACCCGACCGCCACCCCACTGCTCACCGGCCCGGTCGTACTCCCGGCGCGGGTCGGCCCCGCGCGCGTCGTCGCGGCGCGGCTCGTCGTGGCGCACCGAGGCCCAGCGGTCGGAGAACCGGAACTCGGCGCCATCGGCGTGCACCTCCGCCCGCCGCTCCCCGACCCGCACCTCGCGGGCGTGCCCGTCGTCGCGGACCTCCGCCCAACGGTCCCCGGCCCGCGCCCCGGACCAGTTCGTCCCGGCCTCCTCGACGGGGTACGAACGGCCGGCCCAGGGCTGCTCGGGTCGGTCGTCGACCGCGCCGGACCAGGAGCGATCGTCGCGCTGCCCGTCCCGCCAGGAGCGCTCGTCACGCGGCGCGTCCGGCCGGGGCCGCTCGTCGCGCCAGGAGCCCTCGTCACGGTGGGGCCACTCGTCACGCTGCCCGGGACTGCCGCCCCGGGAACGGTCCTCGGGCTGGCCCGGCCAGGCCCGGTCGGTCGGTTCGTGCTGGCCCGACCAGGAGTCCTCCGGCGCCCCGCCGGCCCAGGACGATTCCTCCGGGGACGGCGTCCAGCGGCCGGCGTACCCCCCGCCGCCGTAGGCGTTCCCGACCGCCGGGTCGGCACCGTCCATCACCGTGTGCCGGGTGGTGACGTGGACGGTCTCGGTGTGCCGCACCACGCCGAGCGGGCGGGGGGCGGGCTCCGGGGCGGACGCGGAGCCGCGCGGTTCGCGGGCGGGGGCACCGTACACCCCGGCCTGCCCGGCGGCCGGGCGCTCGGCGCCGTACCGGCCGTCGTCTTCCCGGTCGGTCGTGGCCCGGCCCCAGGCGGCCGGGGTCTCCTCGGCGGCCCGCCGCCGGCCCGCCGGGGCGTCGTCGTGCTGCTCGGGTGCGGGGACCCGGGCCCGACCCGCGCCGGCCCGTTCGTCCGCGGCGGGCGGGCTGATCCCGGCGGCTGCGGCGATGCCGGCCGCCGCCGCGTCCAGCCGGCGGCGCAACGCGGAGACCTGGTCCTCGACCCGCTGGGCCTGGTCGAGCGCCTGGTTGCCGCGCTGGGCGGCGGCCACGATCTCGCTGCGCAGCTCCCGGCGCAGCTGCTCCAGCTCGTCCAGCAGCTCCTCGCCACCCGGTCGCCCGCCGCCGTCGGCCCGCAGCGCGATCGACAGGCCGATCAGGACCACCGCCACGATGGCCAGCACCGCGGCGAACCGCAGCGGGCCGTTGCCGTCGGCGACCAGCAGGATCAGCGCGGCGATCGGGGCGATCGCCACACCGATCCAGAACAGGACGGTCAGCAGCTGCGGGTTGCGCTTCTCGGGGAGGACCGGGGCGGACATGGCTGTGCAGCCTACCGAGAGTTGGCCTGGCGGGGAACGGTCCCGGACCCCGTTCACCGGCCATTTTCCGTGCCGGATCCCGGTCGCGGCCGGGCGGGCCGACCGCGACCGGGGACCGGGGTCAGCTGGCGGCGAGCGCGCCGTCGGAGGAGAAGACCAGACCCACGCTGGCGGTGCCGGTCTTCAGCGCGTTCTTGCTCTGCGGACCACCGGCGTCCAGCGAGCTGAACGAGCCGGCCTTGAAGTCGTAGACCTCGACCAGACCGGCCTGGCACTTGGGGCGCTGCGGGCACTCCGGCGGGCCGGCCAGCACGGTCGCCTGGCCGGAGCACTTGCTCGCCAGGTCGGAGAGCGTCTTCAGGCCGTACTTGTCGGCGAAGGCCTGGGTGACGGCGAAGGCGTTCTGGTCCTGGGCTTGGGACGGAGCGCCGAAGGTGATGCCGACCTTGTCGCCGGAGGCCTTCAGGGCGGTGACCGTCTTGTCCAGCTCCGGGGAGGAGACCGGGGTGGCGTTCTTGCCGTTGGCCTTGGTGTTGAGGAACTCGGCCATGGTCGCCGCGTACTCCGGGACGACCTGGATCTCACCCTTCTCCAGGGAGGGCTCGTAGAGCTCCCGGTTGCCGATCTGCTGCACCTTGACCTGGTAGCCGGTCGCGGTCAGCGCGATGTTGTAGAGCTCGGCCAGGGTCTGGCTCTCGGAGAAGTTGCCGGCGCCGACCACGATCCGACCGCCGGGGCCCTTGGCGATGCCCGTGGTGAGGTTGTTGGCCGCGGCGAACTCCTCGGCGGCCGACTTCGGCGTCTTGCGGTCGACGTCGACGGCCTTGTTGAGCGCGATCAGCTTCGGCGTGTCCAGCGCCGCGGAGACCTTGTCCAGCGCGGCGATCAGCTGGGGGTTGGCCACGTCGGCGTTGACCGCCGGGATGATGTTGTCGGTGTTCTGGAGCCTCTTGTCGTCGTCCAGGACGACCAGCTTGTCGCCAGCGACCGGGGCGCAGCCCGCGCCGCTGGCGCCCTGCTCCGGCGCGTCGGTTCCGGACGAACCGGCGTCCCCGCACCCGGTGAGCAGACCCGCCGCGGTGAGGACGCCCATCGCGCCGACCGCCAGCCGTGTCCGTACGCGCATTGTGCCCGCCTTCCGTGTCCCGGCGCGGCCCACCAGGGCCGGCCGCGTGTCCGACGGACGATCCGGTCGGGCCGCCCGCGGTTCCACCCAATATCCTCCGGCCCGGACCGACAAACTCGGGGCGATGTTCGTCACCGGATCGTCATCGACCGGTTCAGCTCCCGGCGGTCGCGTCCGCCGCCCGCCGGTTGGCCACCCGCCGGGTACGCCGCAGCGGACGCGGGGTGACCAGGCGCTCGACCACCGCGAGGAGCCCTTCGACCAGCAGGGCCAGCCCGGCCACCAGCAGCCCGCCGGCGATGATCTGCCCGCCGCCGGCGGCGATGTCCAGCCCGAAGCCGGCCCGGATGATCTGGCCGAGCCCGCCGCCGTTGACGAACGAGGCGAGCGCGGCGGTGGCGACCACCTGCACGGCGGCGGTCCGGAACCCGGCGGCCAGGTACGGCACCGCCAGCGGCAGCTCCACCCGGCGCAGCACCTGCCACCCGGACAACCCCATCCCCCGGGCCGCGTCCCGCGCCTCCGGGTCGACCTGCCGCACCCCGGTGTACGCGTTGGCCAGCAGCGGCGGCACGGCGAAGACGGCCAGCGCGACCACCACGGCCGGCCGGCCGAAGCCGAGGAAGGTCAGCGGCAGGATGGTCAGCAGCGCCAGGGTGGGGATGGAGAGCGTCAGGTTGGAGATCAGCACCACCGCACCGCCACCGCGGCCGGTGTGCCCCAGCCAGAGCCCGATCGGCCAGGCCACCAGGCAGCCGAGCAGCACCGCCGCGGCGGACATGCTCAGGTGCTCGCCCAGCCGGTCCAGGACGCCGCCCGGGTTGGTCCAGTTCAGCGGGTCGTTGAGCCAGAGCACCGCCTGCTCGACCGGATTCATCGGACCTGCCCCCGCAGCCAGGGGGTGAGCAGCCGGCCCAGCCCGGCCAGGATCAGGTCCAGCACCAGGGCCAGCAGCACGCAGAGCACCGTCCCGGTCATGATCTCGGCCTTGTAGAAGTTGTTCTGGAAGCCGGCGAAGATGAGCTGGCCCAGGCCGCCGCGCCCGACCACCACCCCGACGGTGACCAGCGCGACCGTGGAGACGGTGGCCAGCCGTACGCCGGTGAGGATGCCGGGCAGCGCCAACGGCAGGTCGATCCGGAACAGCCGGGCCCAGCGGCCGTACCCCATCCCCTCGGCGGCGTCGCGCACCTCGGGTGGCACCTGGTTGAGCCCGGCCACCGCGTTGCGCACGATGACCAGCAGCGCGTAGAGCACCACCACGGTCAGCACGGTGACCGCACCGATGCCCAGGTAGGGGGCGATGAAGGCGAACAGCGCCAACGACGGGATCGTGTAGAGCACGCCGGTGAGTGCGAGAATCGGGCCGGCGAGGGTGCGGAACCAGTACGCGGCCACCGCCAGCGGCAGGGCCACCAGGGCGGCGATCAGCACCGCCCGGGCGGTCAGCGAGGCGTGCTCCCGCAGCGCGGCCAGGATCGTGTCAGAGTTGTCCCGCACGTACTGCCAGGAGAACCAGGGGTTACCCGGATCGGCCCGGTAGCTCAGGTGGAAGGACACACGTGGACGTTACCCCGGGAACCCCCGCCGACGCTGGACAGAGCGCGGCGTCGATCACCCTGGACGGCATCCGCAAGCGCTACCCGGACAGCACGGAGGCGGTGCGGGAGCTCAGCCTGGAGGTCAAGGCCGGCGAGCTGGTGGTGCTGATCGGCCCGTCCGGCTGCGGCAAGTCCACCGTGCTCCGGATGATCAACCGGCTGATCGAGCCGACCGGCGGGCGGATCCTCCTCGGCGACGAGGACATCACCCGGGTCGACCCGGTGAAGCTGCGTCGCCGGATCGGGTACGTCATCCAGAACGTCGGGCTCTTTCCACACCAGACCGTGGCCACCAACGTGGGCACCGTGCCCCGGCTGCTCGGCTGGCCGAAGGAGCGGATCCGCCAGCGGACCAGCGAGCTGCTGGAGCTGGTGGGGCTCGACCCGGCGCAGTTCGGCCGGCGCTACCCGCACGAGCTCTCCGGCGGCCAGCGGCAGCGGGTCGGGGTGGCCCGGGCGCTCGCCGCCGACCCGGTGGTGCTGCTGATGGACGAGCCGTTCTCCGCCGTCGACCCGATCGTCCGGACCCGGCTGCAGGAGGAGTTCCTTCGGCTCCAGGCCGAGGTCCGCAAGACCATCGTGCTGGTCACCCACGACCTCGACGAGGCGGTCCGGCTCGGCGACCGGATCGCGGTGCTCTCCGAGGGCGGCCGGCTGGAGCAGTACGACACCCCGGCGGCCCTGCTCGGCGCCCCCGCCTCGCCGTTCGTCCGCGAGTTCGTCGGCGCTGACCGGGGCATCCGGCGGCTGGCGGTCACCCCGGTCACCCGCGAGGTACTGGCCCCCGGGCCGGGCGGGGCGGACCTGCCTGCGGTGCCGCTGGGCGGGTCGGCGTACGACGCGCTCGCCGCGATGCTCACCTCCGGCACCGACGCGGTCGTGGTCACCGCCGACGATCGGCCGGTGGGGACGCTCAGCCGGTCCCGGGTGCTCGAACTCGGTCAGACCGGCGCCTGACGCTCCCGGCGGGGCGGTCGGGCCCGGCGGCGGAACCGGCTCGCGGGCCGGGCGGTCAGGCCCGGCCGCCGAGGCTGGCCAGGCCGATGATCCATCCGGCGAAGAAGCCGTACGTGGCACCCGTCCCGGTGGTCTGGAACGCGGCGAGCAGCGACCCGTCGCTGGTCAGCAGCGCCGCCAGCAGGGTGGCCACCGCGGCGGCGAGGGTGTACGCCGCCCAGCCGGAGAGGAACTGGCTGGCCGAGCCCTGCACCCGGGCGACCTGCGAGGTGGGCAGCAGGTAGAGGAAGGTCGCGGCGAACACCACCAGCAGGATGGCCCGCAGGTCGGTGGCGAGCACGCCGTGCTCCGGGTCGGCCGAATGGAGCCGCCAGGCCGGCCAGGCGAGCAGCCGCAGGAACCAGCCGCCGGCGGAGTTCGGGTCGGTGTGGTCCTCGGCCCAGCCCACGTACCACGGGCTGCCGCACACGCCGACCAGGATGAGCGCGGCGAAGGCGCCGGTCCCCGCGGCGGTGCCGTACCCGCTGACGGTCCGGGGGCGGTTGGTGAGGGCCATGCGGCGGGAAGTTCCCGAGCCGCCCCGGCCGGCAAACCTCCGCCACCCGGCGGTACGACCGGTCAGTGCTTCGTCAGGTAGTCGATGAACGCCGCGCGCAGCAGCGGGGCGGACTCCTCGTAGCCGTGGCCGGTCAGCTCCCGCCACAGCGCCGACGCCTCGTCGATGGTCGGGCCGATCGAGTTCACCGCCCCGTCCAGCGCGGCGGCCTCGTCGGCATTCGGCAGGTGCCGCAGCACCGACCAGAAGAAGCCCACGTCGCGACGCTCCCGGGCCAGCGCGAAGGCCCGCTTCCGCAGCTCCTCGGTAGGGAGGGCGTCGAGCTCGTCGAAGGTGCGGCCGGTACCGGCGGAAGGAGTCTCGGTCATGTCCGCGAGCCTATCCGGCGAGATCACCGCCGACCCGCCGGACGGGGCACGGCACCGTCGGATCGCCGGCTCCGAGCCGGCCCCCGTTATCCAGGCCCGCTCAGCGGTCCCCGGTGTCCCAGCGGTCCGCCCCCGCTTCCCAGCGCGGCGCCTCCCACGGGTCCGGCGGGGTGGCCGGCGACTGCGCCGGCAGCGCGGGCGGCCAGTGGCCGTTCTGGCTCGGCCGGGGCAGCGACCAGCCGGAGCTGATCGTGCCGTCGCCGGCCGGGGCGAGCTCGGCCACCTCACCGACCGTCCCACGGGGGCGGCCGTACGCCTCGACCAGGCGGGTCACCACCAGCCCGGCGCCGAGCGCCGCCCCGCCGACGGTCCACCGGCCGACCGTCCAGCCCCGCGCCGCCGCCCAGGCCTGGAAGACGACCACCAGGCTGACCGCGGTCAGCGTGCCGAAGACCCCGCCGCGCCGGCCGTACGCGCTGGTGCCGGCGAGCATCGCCACGCCGACCGCCAGCACCGTCCAGTCCAGCCCGGAGGTGGGCGCCACCGGGCCGGTGGAGTTCGCGGCGAGCAGCACCCCGGCCAGCATGGCCAGCACCGTGGAGCCGACCAGCGCGGCGGCCGTCACCAGGGCCGCCACCACGCCCCGGCGCCGGGCCGGATCGGTCACCGGCCGGAACCGGCCGACCAGCCGCCGGACCGCCCGGATCGCGCCGAAGATCCCACCCAGCGCGGCGACCGCGGCGAAGCCGGCGAAGAGGTAGAAGGCGGTCCGGTGCGGGTCGTAATCGCCCTGCACCGCCACCGGCGCGGTACGCCGCTCGATCCAGACGATCACGCCCGCCGCCGCGGCCAGGCTGGCGGCCCAGCCGGGCACGTGCAGCACCACCACCGCCCAGGCCAGGGCCAGACCGCCGAGCGCGGCGGCCACCAGGGCCGGGGTGAGCGCCGTGGGCACTCCCCGGTCGCCCTGCTCGGCGAAGTGCAGCGCGGCGGCCACGGCGACCGGCCCGACGGCGAGGTTCACCGCCGCGGTGCGCAGGCTCAGCCCGGCGGCGAGGGCGAGCAGGCCGAGCCCGACCGTGTCGACCAGCAGGCTCCGCAGGCCGTCGCCGCGCAGGGCGTCGGCGTTCTCCCGCCAGAGCAGGACGCCGAGCACCGCCAGCGCGACCAGGAGCACCGTCTCCCAGAGCAGGTGCACCCCGACCCGGTCCCGACCCGGCTCGCCGTGGCTCGGATCGTCGAAGACGTTCTCGAGCCTGGGCGCGGGGACACCCGGCGAGGGCTCCGCCGACGCGGTGCGGCCCGGTTCGTCGTACGCCATGCCGCGCCTCCCACGTGGCCGGCCGTCACCGTCGACGGCCGGCTGATTCCGGTCGCCAGGGACGGTACCTGCGCCGGAGGCCGGACGTAACCCCCTGATCAGCGCTGGCCCGGTCGGCCCTGCCGATCGGGGCCGTCCCGGTCCTCGTCGTCCTCCTGTTCGGGGACCCGGCAGGAGCGTTCCAGCCAGAGCGCGGCGCCGACCAGGGCGAGCGAGGCGAGCAGCCCTGCGCCGCCCACCGGCCGGTCGCCGATCGCCGCATCGGTGTCCTCTATGAAGAGCCAGCCGGTCAGTCCGGCGTAAAAGCCGGTGAAGATCGCGCCGACCAGCGCGGAGGCCTTGGCCAGCACGACGAAGCGGGCGACCAGCAGCGGGTTCACCCGGTCCCGGCCCGGCCTGCGCTCGATCCGGCCCCGGGTGTTGACCGCCGCGTACGCCTCGAGCACCGCGAGCGCGGCCAGCGTGACCGCCGGCAGCCAGGGCAGGCCGGGCGCGAGGTCGTAGTAGAAGCCGCTGATCAGCAACCAGGCCACCCCCGCGGCAGCGAGGGCGGCCACCACCAGGGTGGAGATCCGGGTGGGGCCCATCCGGAAGCGGTCGGGTTCGCTTCCGCGCGGGGGCTGGGCCTGGGTCATGCCGGCCGGCTCCAGTGGGTCATGGCGTCGACTCTAACGCCAGATCCGGCCGGGGACTGAGTTCCAGCGCTTCACCGGCGACCGGCTCGGCGTTGAGCAGGTCGGTGAGCCAGCCGTGCCCGGGCAGCCGCCCGTACGGCTGGATGTCGATCCACGGCCGGAGCACGAAGGCCCGCAGGTGGGCGCGGGGGTGCGGCAGGGTCAGCTCGGGGTCGTCGCTGAGCACCGGCTCGCCCGCGTCGTCCCAGACCGCGATGACGTCGACGTCCAGGGTGCGCGGCCCGTACCGGCGCCCGGGGTCGCGGGTCCGGCCGGCCGCGGCCTCCGCGGCCCGGGCCCGGTCCAGCCAGTCGCGCGGGCCCGCCGGCGGGTCCGCGACCAGCACCGCCGCGTTCAGGTACGCCGGCTGGTCGGCGTCCCCCCACGGTGGAGTCTCGTAGACCCCGGAGACCACCAGCACCGCGTCGCCGAGCGCGGCCACCGCCGTGCGCAGGTGGGCGAGCCGGTCGCCGAGGTTGCTGCCGATCGACAGCACGGCCCGGGTCATCGGGTACGCCGCATCGTCACGGCCACGTCCCGGAAGGTGTGCGGGATCGGCGCCTCGGGCTTGTGCACGGTGACCGTCGCCGCGCTGACCAGCGGCTCGGCCAGGCAGACCGCGAGCAGCCGGTCGGCGAGCGTCTCGATCAGGTTGACCGGCTCGCCGGTGACCACCGCGACCAGCCGGTCGGCCAGCTCGCCGTAGTGCACGGTGTCGGTCACCTCGTCGGAGCGGGCGGCCGGGGCGAGGTCGAGTTCGAGCACCGCGTCGACGACGAACTCCTGGCCCTGGGCGCGTTCGAAGTCGTAGACACCGTGCCTGCCGCGCGCCCGCAGGCCGGTCAGCTCGATCCGGTCGGTCATCGTGCTTCCTCTCGAGGGCCGGTCGGCGCGGGCGCTCCCGTGCGCGCGCCTTCTCGCTTTGCGGGCCGCGCGCCGTCGTGCCCGGCCCGGCCGGCGGGGTGGGTCGCGGGTTCGGCGACCAGCCGGGGCCGCCCGGTCGCGGCCCAGACGGCCAGCGCGTCGGCGGTGCCGCGGACGTCGTGCACGCGTACCCCCCAGGCGCCGGTGGCGACCGCGAGCAGGCTGGTGGCGGCGGTGGCGACCTCCCGGCCTGCGGTGGGGCGTGGCGTGCCGTCCGGGCCGGCGAGCAGCCGGCCGAGGTACGACTTGCGGCTCGCCCCGAACAGCAGGGGGTAGCCGAGGTCGAGCAGCTCGGGCAGGCGGGCGCTCAATTCCCAGTTGTGCTCGGCGGTCTTGGCGAAGCCGAGCCCGGGGTCGATGATGATCCGGTCGGCGGCGACCCCGGCGGCGAGCGCCTCGTCGATCCGCTGCCCGAGTTCGGCCCGCACGTCGGCGACCACGTCGGTGTAGCTGGCCAGCTCCCGCATGCCCCGCGAGTGACCGCGCCAGTGCATCAGCACCCAGGGGCAGCCGGCGTCGCGTACCACCCGGGCCATGTCCGGGTCGGCCAGGCCGCCGGAGACGTCGTTGACCACGTCCGCGCCGGCGTCGAGGGCCGCGGCGGCGACCGAGGCGCGGGTGGTGTCGATGCTGATCGGCACGCCGGCCGCAGCCAGTTCGCGGATGACCGGGACCACCCGGGCCGCCTCGGTGTCGGCGTCGACCCGGTCGGCGCCCGGCCGGGTGGACTCGCCGCCCACGTCGACCAGGTGCGCCCCCTCCGCCCGCAGTCGCACTCCGTGTGCGACCGCGGCGTCGAGGTCCGCATACCGGCCGCCATCGGAGAAGGAGTCGGGCGTGACGTTGAGGACGCCCATCACCACCGGGGCCTGGGCCCGTACCAGATCGGTCACGACTAGACCGTACCGGTCGTCCCGGGCCGTTCCGGTGGCCCCCGGGCCGACCTTGCACATCGGGGCTGACGTGCGCATTGGAACAGGTGTACGATCGGTCGTCCGGGTCGAATCGGGCCGAGTCTTCGCGGGTTGTCGCAAAGGGGGGCGCGCCGTACTCTGTGGAATTGCCCAGCATCGCGATGGCCAAGCCTGGAGGGAGGGCCGAAGCGGGAAGAATCCCCCCAAAGCTCGCCACTCATCGTGGTGGGTAACGAACGTAGCGTCGATGACGCTGCGCAGAGTGAGCAGATTCCCGCCAGGCTTGCCTACTGCACCGCCGCGGCACCGCCGGCCGCGTTATGGGGAGGTTTCCAGTGATCGCCTTCGAGCTCATGGAGACGGCGTCGTCCGGCGCCGCGCAGGTGCTGCACACCCTGGCGTCGGCTCCACTGGCCGAGCCAGCTCCGAAGGGCATCGACACCAACGGCGTCGTCACGTTCTTCGCCAGCAAGATCGCGCCGATCCTGCTCGCCGTGCTCGGTGTCATCTTCATCGGCCGGGCCAGCCGGGGCGAGATCTCGAAGGTGCTGACCAGCTCGGCCATCGCGATCGTCGGCCTGGCCTTCATCGCCGGCGCCGCCACACTCTTCTTCGTCGGTGACTACCTGATCGACCTGATCTTCGAATAGGCCCGGGCGAGACATGCGGCTGCGCACCGACGACGACATCTACCGGGCCCGCCTGGTCTATCTCGGGCCGCCCGGCTACACCCTTCCCGTCCACCTGCCGTACGCCCAGTACGGCCTGTTCATGCTGCTCGTACCCCTCTACATGTTCATCCACTGGCTGTTCACACTGCAGGTCGAACTCTTCCCCGCGTGGGAGATCGCCCTCGCCATCGTGACCACCTCGTTCATCTTCCGGTACGTCGACCCGGACCGGCCGGCACGGATGGTCATCCGTACCGCGCTCACCGACTGGCGACGCACCCGGGAACCGGCCACCGAGCTGCGGGACCCCCGCCTGGTCGGCAGCCGGATCAGGATCCGGGAGGAACTGGCATGACCGGGCGTACGCCGATCGGGCAGTCGCAGCAGCACGCGGGTGAGGCGGTCGCATGAGTCGCTCTTCCACGCCGGGATATCCGGCCGGAGGTCGCAGCGCCCCGCACGGTGACCGTGCGCGGTCGTTCGACTACCCGGAGGATGAGACGCGGGACGAGGAGACCTACGACCCGGCACTGGTCACCACCCCCGGGTACGGCGGTGTGGGGGTCTTCCAGGCACCCCGCCCGACCGCCGGTCGTGGTACGCCGGTCGAGCCGGTCTCCGCCGCGCCCATCCTGGTCGGCGACGGCACCGACATCGACTCCCCGTTCCTCGACCTGTTCGGTGGCCCACCCCCGGGCACCGCGCCGATCCCGCACCAGCCGGTCGCCCCGCCCGCATCGGCCGCCCCGGCACCCGCGCCCGAGACCCCGTCCACCATCGACCCACCACGGCCACCCGCCATCGAGGCGCCCCCGGTCGTCGACCCGTCCGCCCGTACCCGGGTCCCCCACCAGGGCGGCGACCGGCTGCCCGCGCTGCGTTCGCCCGCCGAGCCCGAGGTGGCCGCGGACCGGCCGGCGGAGACGCCGCCGCAGCGGTCACCGCGCCGCCCCCGGACCGAGCCCTTCCCGCGCCGCGAGGTGGCCGAGGCGGCCCGCCGCCCGGCGGCCGAGCGGAGCGCCGAGCCGGCGGGGCGCGCCGTCGAGGAGCAGGTCCCGGACCCGGCCTGGCCCGAGCCCGACCCGCACGAGGTCGCGGGGCCGTTCCGTGCCGAGGCCGTCGCACCACCCCGCCAGGTGCTCGCCGAGCCGGCCCCGCGCGAGCTCGCCGGCGCCGGCCCGCGGGAGCTGGCCGGGCCGGCCTCCCGGGAGCTGGCGCCGCCGCGGCAGCGGGCGGCCAACAGGCAAAGCACCCCCGCCAAGCCGGTCGGGGTACGCGCCCCGAAGATCAAGTTCGGGGACCGGGACCCGTCGATCGAGCTGGCGATCACCGAGATCGCCGGACACCTCACCTTCACCCCCAACACCGTCACCGCCTGGTACTGGCTGCCCGAGGTGCGCTGGGCGTTCCGCCCGGACGCCGAGCGCGAGGCCCTGCTCTCCGCCATCTCCGAGCAGTACGCCGGCCTGGCCGGGTTCCGGCTGCACCTGCGCCGCACCAGCCGTCCCTTCCCGGCCGACGAGTGGGCCCGCACGATCGACGCGCACACCGCCTCGCCGCTGCCCGACGTGCCCGGCACGGCGGGCTGGGCCGACCATCTGGTCGCCGCCCAACGGCACCTGATGGCGGTCAACCACGCCGAGGGGCAGACCTACCTGGGCGTCACCTTCGCCCGGCGCTCGCTCGGCGACTCGCTCACCGAGCGGCTGCTGCGCGCCTTCGGCCGGGGCACCGCCGACGGCGAACGCCGCAAGCTGGGCCGCACCGTCGAACAGTTCGACGAGGTGCTCGGCGCGTTCGGCATGCGGGGCCGCCGGGTGACCTCCCAGGAACTGGAGTGGCTGCTCTACCGCTCGGTGGCGCTCTGCATGGCCCCGCCCGGCGCGCTCTCCCCGATCACGAACGGCCGGTGGGAGCGTGGCGACCTGCTCGCCCTCACCGAGCAGGTCGAGCGCTACCGCACCCCGTACGGCTCGACGGTCAAGCTGGTCAACCGGATGACCGGCGAGGAACGGCACGTCGCCGTGCTCGCCGTCGGCCGGATGGAACCGCTGGAGATCCCCGAGAAGCACGAGCCCTGGCTGCACTTCCACGAGCGGCTGCCCTGGCCGATGGAGATCTCCACCCGGGTGGACATCCTCGGCTCCGGCGACTCCTTCCGTAACCTCGAGCACCGGCTGCGGATGATCCGCTCCCAGCAGCTCGACTACGCCGAGCACGGCATCGACGCCCCGCCCGAGCTGGAACGCCTGGCCAAGCGGGCGCTGGTGATCGGCGACGAGATGACCACCGGCCTGCCGGTGGACTCCGCCCGGGCGCACGGCTGGCACCGGATCGCGGTCGGCGGCCGGACCCGGGAGGAGTGCCTGGAGCGGGCTCGCCGGCTCATCCAGCTCTACAGTCGCGAGCTGCGCATCTCGCTGCAGCACCCGAAGAACCAGGACTGGCTGGCCCGGGAGTTCATCCCCGGCGAGCCGATCGCCAACACCGGCTACGTCCGGCGGATGCCGGTCAACCTGCTCGCCGCCGCGCTGCCGCAGGCCGCCTCGACCGTCGGCGACCGGCGCGGCGACCTGATCGGGCGTACCGCCGGCACCTGCCGTCGGCCGGTCTTCCTCGACCTGCACTTCCCGATGGAGGTACGCGAGCGCTCCGGCCTGGCGGTCTTCGTCGCCGAGCCGGGCGGCGGCAAGTCGACCCTGCTGGGCGCGCTCGGCTACCTGGCCGCCCGGCGCGGTGTCCAGGTGACCCTGCTGGACCCGTCCGGCCCGCTGGCCCGGCTCTGCGCGATGCCCGAACTGCGGCCGTACGCCCGGGTGCTCAACCTGACCGGCTCCGAGCCCGGGACGCTGGCACCGTACTCGCTCATTCCGACCCCGCTGCGCAGCGAGTTCGGCAGCGGCGCGGCGGGCGACCGGGAGTTCGAGATCGCCATCTCCAACGCCCGCGCCGAGCGCCGGATGCTGGTGCAGGACATCTGCATGATGCTGGTGCCGCCGCAGGTGGCCCGCGAGGCGTCCACCGCGACGCTGTTCCGGCACGCCGTACGCCGGGTGCCGGCGGAGGAGACCTCCACCCTGGACGACGTGGTCGCCTGCCTCCAAGGGATGGACGACGACACCGGCCGGGAGCTGGCGAACCTGCTGCTCGACACCGCCGAGATGCCGCTGGCGATGCTCTTCTTCGGCCGGCCGCCGGAGGGGCTGCTCGGCGCCGACGCGGCGCTCACCGTGATCACCATGGCCGGCCTGCGCCTGCCCGACCTCAAGATCGAGCGGGAGTACTGGTCGGCCGAGGAGGCACTCGCCCTGCCGATGCTGCACACCGCGCACCGGCTCGCGGTACGGCGCTGCTACGGCGGGTCGATGTCGTCCCGGAAGCTGGTCGGCCTGGACGAGGCGCACTTCATGGAGGGCTGGCGCTCCGGGCGGTCCTTCCTGGTCCGGCTCGCCCGCGACTCCCGCAAGTGGAACCTGGCCGCCCTGGTCGCGTCGCAGAACCCGAAGGACATCCTCGGCCTCGACGTGCAGAACCTCGTCTCCACCGTCTTCGTCGGCCGGATTGCCGAGGATACCGAGATCGCCTCCGAGGCGCTGCGGTTGCTCCGGGTTCCGGTCGGCGACGGCTACGAGGCCACCCTGGCCTCACTCTCCGCCGTGGACGCCACCTCGGCCGCCCGACTCGGGTTCCGCGAGTTCGTCATGCGCGACGTGGACGGCCGGGTGCAGAAGGTCCGCGTGGACGTGTCGTACGTCGAGGGGCTGCTGGAGCACCTGGACACCACTCCCGCCGCCCAGGCGGCCCGGGAGCTGCCGACCGTCCTGGCTGATCTGGAGGCGTGACATGGCGAGGACCCGGGCACGGATCACGGCGCTCCTCCTCGCGCTCGGCGTACTCGCCGGTGCCACGATCGTCTGGCCGGCGGTCGGCGCGACACCCGCCTCGGCGGCCCCGGCCGCGGTCCAGGCCCAGGCCGCGGCCGACCTCTGCACCACCAAGGAGTGGCAGGCCGACTTCCGGGCGTGTGTCGCCAAGCTGAAGCAGGTCAGTGAGACCGAGGTCGACTGCCGGAAGCCGCCGGTCCCCTCCGCACCGGACTCGGGACTCGCGGGCTGGTTCGCCTCCCGGCCGGACTCGTCCATGCTCCCAGGCCCGAAGGGTCTCTACAGCGACTACGGCTACGGCGGCTACAGCTTCAACACCTATGACGTGGAGGGCGGCTGCGCCTCCACCGTGCTCCATCCGGACTACAAGTTCACCACCACGGTCGCCAACGGCGAGCTCATGATGGCCACCGCGATCGTCGGCGCCTCGAACGCGTTGCGGGAGCGGGCCTGGGACCCGCGCTCGATGTGGAGTTGGGCCGACCCGCTGGTGGAGAAGGCGACCAAGGCCGTCTACCAGAAGGTGTTCAGCGTCTTCGGCATCATCACCCTCTGCGTGGTGGGTCTCTACCTGCTCTGGCGCTCCCGCCAGTCGGACATGAGCAACGCGATGACCACCGCCGGCTGGGCCTTGCTGGTGATGGTGGCGGTGACCGCGCTGGCGGCCTGGCCGGTCAAGTCGGCCAACATCGCCGACGGCACGCTCATCACCTCCCTCGGTGTCGTTCACGACGCCGTCGGGCCGGCATCCCGGGACATCCCGGCCGGCAGGTGCGTGCTCCCGAACCCGGATGCCTGCGTGGACAAGCGGCCACCGGCTGTCCGGGCCAGCGACACCGCCACCGAGTCGATGCTCTACCGCAACTGGCTGCGCGGGGTACTCGGCTCGGCGGACAGCGAGACCGCCAAGAAGTACGGCCCCGCGCTCTACGACGCCAAGTCGCTCTCCTGGGAGGAGGCCGAGAAGCTCCGGCAGAACTCTGCCACCCGCGGGGCCACGATCAAGGCCAAGCAGCAGCAGTGGATGACGGTGGCAGAGCAGATCAAGTCGGAGGACCCGGAGGCGTACGAGTACCTGACGGGCGCCCGGGACATGGACCGGATCGGCGCCGGCTTCATCGCGGTGCTCGCGTCCCTGCTCTTCGCGATGTTCGACCTCACCGCCTCACTGCTGGTGCTGCTCGGTTTCCTGATCTTCCGGTGGGCGGTGATCGCGGCACCCATCCTGGGCACGGTCGGCCTGCTGCGCCCGGCCAGCGCCGGGCTGCGCCGGCTGGCCAACGCGGTGGTCGCCGCGGTCTTCAACATCGCCATCTTCGGCACCGGTGCCGCGATCTACCTGTTCGCGGTGGATCTGATCATGAGCACGCCCACCCTGCCGGGCTGGCTCCAGGTGGTGCTGGTCTGGCTCTGCGGCGTGGTCGGCTGGCTGCTGCTGCGCCCCTACCGCCGGATCACCCAGCTCGGCGGCAAGGACAGCAGCGAAGCGGTCAGCTCGGCCGGTTCGTGGCACCGCCGCTTCTTCCGCGACATGCGCATCGCCGCGCGACTGGACGTGGCCGAACCCGGCGGCACCGCCGAGCCGACCATTGCCAAGCGGCGGGGACTGGCGCTGGAGCCGTCCACCCTGCGCCCCGAGGCACGCCGCGAAGATCCTTCGCACTCCTCGGTCAGCACGCCGGCTCAGCGGGAGCGGCCGGACGGCCGGGAGCACGCTGGCGAGGCGCAGCCGGCGACGACCACGCCGCGCGAGGGCGGCCGTTCCACCACCGCACCCCGCCCGCGCCGCCGGCAGCCGGCCAACTGGACGGAGCCGGACGTGTCGGAGGAGGCACCGAGCTTCGCGGTCTACCGACCCGACTCGGCCGAACGCGCGCCGGTCAAGCCCAGTCCCCGGGTGCGCTCCGAGGCCCGGTGACGACGATGCGACGCGCGGTGGAGTTCCTGGTCACCCGGGTCCTGCGGTCCCGGATCGGGATCGCGCTCGGGATCGCCGTGCTGGTCCTCGGGGTGATCGGAGGGGCCCGGCTGGTCGCCGGGCCGACGGACTCGACCGCCGGCCTCAGCAACCGGCCCGCGGAGCCGATCACCACGGTGGACCCTGAGGAGGGCGACGACGGGGTGATCGCCACCCCGGCCCCCCAGTCTCCCCCCACGAGGCCCGGTGAATTGACTCCCGAGCAGGCCGCGACACGGTTCACCACCGCCTGGCTCGGTGGTCCGACCAACACGGCCGACCAGTGGCAGGCGAAGCTACGGCCGCTGTCGACGCCGGCACTCACCGGGAAGCTGGCGGGCGTCGACCCGTCCAGGGTGCCGGCGGAGAAGGTCACCGGCGCGCCGACTCTCCGTCCGCGCACCGATGCCTTCACGGAGGTGCTGATCCCGCTGGAGACCGGGCGACTCCGACTGGAGCTGGTGGCACCGGACGGCCGTTGGTTGGTGGACGCCGTGGACTGGGAGCGGGAATGACTGCCGGGTTGCCGGGGGTGGGCCAGCCGCCCCGTCGCCGACTCCGGATCGGCGTCGCCGCCGCGGCGCTGACCTCGACCCTCGCCCTGCTCTGCTGCGGCGGCGGCACCGCCGCCTTCTTCCTCACCAACCTCGGCGGCGACCAGGAGAATCTGGTGGCGGCGGCCCAGGAGTGCGGTGACAACCACCAGGTCGACGTCACCGGCAACATGCCCCGGATGTCCGACTACGGCCAGACACAGATGCGCAACGCCGCCGTCATCATCAAGGTCGGCCAGGGCATGAAGGTGCCGCCTCGTGGCTGGGTGATCGCGGTGGCGACCGCGATGCAGGAGTCGGCCTTGCGGAACCTCGCGAACAGCACCGTCGCCGGGTCCCGTTCGCTGTCGAACGAGGGGGTCGGCGCGGACCACGACTCGGTCGGCCTGTTCCAGCAGCGGGCCGACTGGGGCAGCGTCCCGCAGCGGATGAGCCCGGACTACGCGGCCCGGAAGTTCTACGAGAAGCTGCTCAAGGTCGACGGCTGGGAACGCCTGCCGCTGACCCTCGCCGCGCAGAAGGTGCAGGTCAGCGCCTATCCGGACGCGTACGCCAAGCATGAGGACGTCGCCAGCCAGATCGTCAACGCGCTCGCCGGGGGCGCCGCCCGGACCGTGCAGATCGCGGACCGGACGGTCTGCGACCGGGCCTCGGCCAAGATCATCGCCGCCTCCGGCTGGACGGCGCCGGTCGCCGGTGGGGTGGGCTCCGGCTTCCGCACGGCGAGCCGACCGCGCCACAACGGGGTCGACATCGGCGCCAGCAGAGGTACCGAGATCCACGCCACCTCGACCGGACGGGTGCTGGTGGCGCGCTGCGACCAGGACCGGATGGGCCGGCGCAACTGCGACGTTGACGGCTACCCGGGCAAGGGCGGTTGCGGCTGGTTCGTCGACATCCTGCACGCCGGGGGCTACCTCACCCGCTACTGCCACATGGTGGTGAAGCCGCTGGTGGTCCCGGGCCAACTGGTGAAGGCCGGTGACGTGATCGGTCGAGTGGGCAGCAGCGGCAACTCCTCCGGCCCCCACCTGCACTTCGAGGTGCACCTGGACGGCGACCGCAGCTACGCCGGCGGGACCAACCCGGTGCCGTTCATGCGGCAGCGGGGAGCGCCGTTGGACGGCACGGCGTGAGGTCGTCGGGACGATGACCGGGCCGCTGCCGGACCCCTTCGCCGGTCAGCCTGACTGGGCGCCGCTGCCGCCGCGCCCGATCGGGATCGTGCCCGCCACCGGCCGGGTCGAGCTGCGTGGCCGGCGGGTGCTGGTCGGGCTCCCCGGCCTGGGCTGGCGGGGCGACCTGCGGGCCGACGAACGGGTGGTGCAGGGCAGCCGCACCTACGTCCCGGTCATTCCCGAGCATGAGTGGTACCGGGCGGAGTCCGACCAGGTGGAGGTCTTCGCACCGCTGATCCCGGTGGAGCGGGTCTGGGTGGAGACGCTCGGCAGCCGCCCTGCCCCCGGCGCACGTGGGCGCGAGCGGGGTATCCGGCTGGTCTCCCTGGACGGGCCGACACACCCGGCGCCGACCCCGGTCTTCGAGGCCGATGCGGTCAGCGGCCGCCGGGTGGTGCACGTCGAGAATTCCGTCGAGCACCGGGACCTGCGCGCCGTGACCGAGACCTACTCGGGCGCGGAGGGGGACATCTGCGTCCGGGTGACACCGGAACTGGAGTGGTACCGGTGGGCCTGGCGCGGGCAACCGCCGACCACCCTGGAGGTACCGGTCCACCTGCTCTGGATCGAGTGAGGACGGTCAACCAGCCCGACCGGCCTCGCAGACGCGCCAGTCCTCGCCCAGTTGGGTCCGGAAGCGCCAACGCTGGCGGTCGCTCTGCGAGATCCCGTCCACCGAGGCCGAGATGATGACGTCGGTCTCCACCTGGGCGTTGCCACCCTGCCGCTTCACCTGGAGCGCACCCCAGCTCACCGTGAAGGTCGTCTGGAAGCGCTGCTCACGGGCGATCAGGTCGTCACGAAGGGACCGCAACGCGGACAGCCCGTCGGCGTTTCCCTCGCACGTGAGGAGGCTCGCCCGGGTGTCGTTCCGGTTGACGAGGAACTCGCGCAGGTAGTTGTCCACCACCACGTCGGGCGCGCTCCGGTCCGGAGTGGCGGCTCGCTCGTACAGCACGTACCCGACGACCCCACCGCCCATGCAGAGCAGTGCCAGCACCCCGGCGACCACGGTGAGGACGGTGCGCAGCCGACGCCGCGGCCGCTGGGGCGCCGGAGCGGGCGCGGCGGGGGGCGCCAGATTGTCCGGCGGGGTCCGCTGCGCCGGTACGCGGGAGACCTGGGAACCGGCGGGGGGCTGCACTGATTCCACCCCCTGAGGCTATCGGCTGAGCGCCCCGTACCCAATGCCCCAGATGCCGCGGATCGTGACAGGACAACCCCGGGAGGTGAGAGTTCGGCACCATTTGCGACAAGGCCGGCGCAGCACCGCCGCGCTTCCCGAGCGAGCGGCTCCACCTGGGATACGGTCTGGACCCGGGGAGGTTTCCAACCTCGGAAAGAGGGGTGGACGCGGTGGCCGGTCCGAAGGCTCGCACCAACCGCGCCGCCGCTCTGCACCGGCGGGCCACCGCCACCGCCGCCGCCGCTGCCGGTGTCCTCGACGAGACCCGTCCGGTCCCCGCCGACCAGCGCCGGCAGTACGAGCTGGCGGAACGGCTGCGCGGTGCCGCCGCGCTGCTGGCACCGGGTTGGGCCGGCGCACCGCTGGACACCCTGCCACCGGACACCCCCGTCGGCGAGGACACTCCGCCCTTCGTCCGGATCGGCACGGCGGCGCCATTGGACGACGCCCGTTTCCCCGCGCTGGTGCCGCTGCTCGGCACCGGGCACCTGACGCTCGACGTGGACGCCCGGGAGCCGCGCGCGGCGGGCCTGCTCCGGGCCGTACTCCTGCGCCTGCTGGCCGCCACCCCGGCCGGCTGCCTGCTGGTCCGCGCGGTGGACGCCGCCGGCGCGGGCGACACCTTCGCGCCCTTCGCGGCGCTGGCCGACGCCGGCCTGCTGCCACCCCCGGCGGTCGACGTGGCCGGGCTGCGGGCCGTGCTCACCGAGGCCGAGCAGTGGGTCTCCCCCGGCAGCGGCCGGCCCCGCCGGCACGACCGGACGTTGCTGCTGGTGGTCGCCGGCCTGCCGGAGCTGACCGGGCCGAGCGACCTGGACCGGATCGAGGCGCTGGCCGAGCGGGGCCGGCAGGCCGGGCTGCACCTGGTGGTGGCCGGCTGGCCCCCGGCCGCCGGTACCGCCGCTCGCCCGCCGCTGCCGCAGGCCACCCCGGTGGAGCTGCGCACCGCGTACGCGTTGCTGGGCGACCCGCCGGGCAGCCCGTTCAGCGGGCCGGGGGCGGAGTCGCCAGGCGGGCTGAACTGCCCCGTCTTCGTGGACGAGGACCCCGGGCCGGAGCTGGTCGAGCGGGTGTGTCGCCGGCTGGCCGAGCAGGTGGAGGCGGGCTCCCGGCTCAGCCTGACCGAGCTGCTGCCGCTCGACGCCGACACGCTCTGGGCGGCCACGTCGACCGAGGGGCTCTCCACCACGGTCGGTGACGCCAACGGGCGGCCGGTCACCGTCGGGTTCACCGAGCTGACCCCGCACTGGCTGGTCAGCGGCCGGTCGGACGCCGGTAGGGCCGCCTTCCTCACCAACGCTCTGCTCGGCCTCGCCGCCCGGTACGGCCCGGACGAGCTGGTCCTGCACCTCGTGGACCTCGGCGACGGCGAGTCCTTCGTGGAGTTCCTGCAGACCGAGCGGGACCGCTCCTGGGTGCCGCAGGTACGCGCGGCGGCGATGGCCGCCGACCCGGAATACGTACGGGACCTGTTCGCCCAGTTGGCGGCGGAGACCCGCCGTCGGGAGGAGGCGGGCGCCCGGGCCGGCGGCCAGCGCTTCGCCGAGCTGCGGCAACACCAGTCGCTGCCCCGGATCGTCTGCGTGATCGACAACTTCCCGCTGCTGCTGGCCGACCGGGATCCGGCCGCCGCGGAGGTGTTGGCCGGGCTGGACGGGCTGGCCCGCTCCGGCCGGGCGTACGGGATCCACCTGGTCCTGGCCGGCGCGGGCGACCTGGGCATCGGCGCCGGTCCGGCGCCCCGCGACTCGGTGCTGGGCCAGTTCCCGGTGCGGGTGGCGCTCTCCGGCGGCGGCCCGGTGCTGATGCCGACCAACGACGCGGCCGCGGGCCTCTCGGTGGGCAGCGCGGTGGTCAACACCGCCGGCGGTCTGGGTGGGCCGCGCGGTGCCACCCGGGGGCACGAGCGGTTGGTCCGCTTCCCCGACCCGCACGACGAACCGGACACCGTCGAGCGGCTGCGGCACCGGCTCTGGAAGGCGCGCCCGGAGGGCGCGGCGCCACCGGTGGTCTTCGCCGGCTGGGCCCGCCCACTGCTGCGCAACGATCCGCGGCAGCGGGCCGCCCTGGCGGGGCGCGCGGGCGGGCCGGCCGCGCTGCTCGGCCGGGCGGTGGACGTGTCCCGGACGACGGTCGCCGTGCCGCTCGGCCCGGCGGCGGGTCGCAACCTGGCCGTGCTCGGCCCGGGCGGGGAGGCGGCCCGGTTGTTGGCCAACGCCGCGCGGAGCACGGCGGCGCACCACCCGCCGGGTACGGCCCGGTTCGTGCTCGCGCCGCTGGCCGAGGGCTCGGCACCGCCGGCCGCCGCGTTGGCCGCCGAGCTGGCCGAGCGGCAGCGGGTGGAGACGGTCGACGGACCGGGGCTGCTGGCCGCCCTGGACGATGACGCTCCGGCGTACCTGGTGGTGTTCGGGGTGGACGTGCCGCCGGCGGAGGAGCTGCCGGTGGAGCGGCTGCGGGCCTTGTTGCGGGAGGGGCCGCCGACCGGCACGCACCTGCTGGGCTGGTGGCGGACGGTGCCCCCGTTCACGGCGCTGCTGGAGCCGGACGGCGAGGTCGGCAAGCTCGCCGCGGTCGCCGCGGTGGACGTGCCGGGGGCCCAGCTGGCCGCGGTCTTCGGCCGCCCGGTGCAGTGGCGGCCCCGGCCGGGCCGGGCGGTGCTCTGGGACGGCCCGGGTGAGCAGGGCACCGTGCTGGTGCCGTTCGCCGACGAGGAGGTTCCGGCATGAGCGATCGGGCCGGGCGGCCGGGCGCGAGGCGGCGGCGTGGCGCCACCGACGGTAGGGGGACGGCGGGATGAGCGTCGACGACGTGTCCACGGTGGCGCCGGTGCGGCAGCGGGTCGGCGACGAGCCGGTCCCGCCGCTCGCCGCCGCCTGGACCGACTATCTCGCCGCCGCCCGCCAGCTGGACGGGGTACGCCGGGGCGCGGCGACCGCCGCCGCCGAGCAGGCCCGGGTGGTGGAGGCGGCCCGCGGGGAGCTGACCGAGGTGCACGCCCGGCTGGCGCCGCAGCAGGCCCGGCTGCGGGAGCTGGGCGTACCGGCGATCTCGCTGACCCCGACGCCGCCGGAGCTGACCGAGGCGGCCCGGACGATGGTGGGCGGGCCGACCGCGGTGCTGGCGGCGCTACGCGCGGCCCGGGGCTGGGCGAACGCCGCCGACGGGGTGCTCGCGGCGCGCGGGCCGCTGCGCCCGGCCGGCTGGCCACCGCGGGCCCGCAACCTGCTGGTGTACGGCCCGCTGGCGCTGCTCGTGCCGGTGGTGCAGCTGGTCGTGTTCCTGGCCACCGGTACCGGCCCGACGAGCGTCGGCGCCCTGCTGGTGGGGCTGCCGATGCCGGCGGTGGCGTTCGCGGCCGGCTGGGTGGGCGTCGGGCGGCTGTTCCGGCCCGGCCCGCGCGAACGGCTGGACCGGACGCCCCGGCTGGGGGCGTTGGCCTGCCTGGTGCCGGCGGTGGCGACCACCGGCGGGATCGTGCTGGCCATGCTGGCCGGCTGAGCCGCCGGGGCCGGTACGGCGACGGCCGGCGCCCCCGTGGGGAGGCACCGGCCGTCGAACGTGGATCGGGTCAGCGCGGCATGATCAGTGCCATCGCCTCGGCCCGCGACTTCGCGTCGTGCTGGAGCCCGCCGCGCACGGCGGAGGTGATGGTCTTTGCGCCGCTCTTCTGGATGCCGCGCATCGCCATGCACATGTGCTCACACTCGAGTATCACGATGACGCCACGCGGTTCCAGCTTGCTCATCAGCAGGTCGGCGATCTGCGAGGTGAGCCGTTCCTGCACCTGCGGGCGGCGGGCGAAGACCTCGACCAGCCGGGCCAGCTTGGACAGCCCGGTGATCCGCCCGTCGGGGCCGGGGATGTAGCCGATGTGCGCGCTGCCGTGGAACGGGAGCAGGTGGTGCTCGCAGAGGCTCATCACGTCGATGTCCCGGACGAGGACCAGCTCCTGGTGGTTGGCCTCGAAGGTGGTGCTGAGCACCTGGGCCGGGTCGACCCGGAGGCCGGCGAAGAGCTCGACGTACGCCCGGGCCACCCGCGCCGGGGTCTGCTGGAGGCCGTCCCGGTCCGGGTCCTCCCCGACCGCGATGAGGATCTCCCGGACCGCCTTCTCGATCCGGCCGAGGTCCATGGTCTCCTCGACCGGACGGCCGGTGAGCTTGCCGCTGATCAGTCGGGCGGCAACGTAGTCGAGCACCTCGTCGCCGTCGGGCTCGGTCGACGAGGCGGCCAGCCCCTTCTCGGGGCTGGCCGCGGCGTCGGTGTTCAGTGCGTACCGTCCGAGTTGTTCGAGCCGCCGACGGACGCGCCGTCTGCCTGCGCCTGCGCCTTGAGCTTGTCCTTCTCGGCCGGGGTGAGCACCGGCGGCTCGGTGGAGGGCATCCGCTTGCCGAAGCCGTTGTACGGCGCCATCGGCGGACGCTTGGCCACTCTGGAGCAGATCCGCGCCATGTCGGCGGTGGAGAGGGTCTCCTTCTCCATCAGCTCGAGCACGATGTTGTCCAGGACGTCCCGGTATTCCACCAGAATCTCCCAGGCCTCGTCGTGGGCCAGTTCGATCAGCGCCCGCATCTCGCCGTCGATCTCGGCGGCCACCGAGTCCGAGTAGTCCCGCTCGTGGCCCATGTTCCGGCCGAGGAACGGCTCGTCACCGCTGGTGCCGTACTTGATCGCGCCGAGCTTGGAGCTCATGCCGTACTGCGTGATCATCGCGCGGGCCAGCTGGGTGGCCTTCTCGATGTCGTTGCCGGCGCCGGTGGTCGGCTCGTGGAAGACCAGCTCCTCGGCGGCCCGGCCGCCGAGGGCGTAGGCCAGCGTGTCGACCATCTCCGCGCGGGTCTGGGTGTACTTGTCCTCGGTGGGGAGCACCAGGGTGTGGCCCAGAGAGCGCCCGCGGGACAGGATCGTCACCTTGTGCACCGGCGCGGCGTGCGGCAGCGCCCAGGCGACCAGCGCGTGCCCACCCTCGTGGTAGGCGGTGATCTTCTTTTCCTGGTCACTCATCACCCGGGTCTTGCGCTGCGGACCGGCGATCACCCGGTCGATCGACTCCTCCAGGGAGTCGTTGTCGATCGCCCGCTGGTCCTTACGGGCGGTGAGCAGGGCCGACTCGTTGATCACGTTGGCCAGGTCGGCGCCGCTGAAGCCCGGAGTACGGCGGGCCACCGCGTCGAGGTCGACGTCGGGCTTGAACGGCTTGCCCTTGGCGTGCACCCGCAGGATCGCCTTTCGGCCCTCCATGTCGGGCGCGTCCACCGGGATCTGCCGGTCGAACCGGCCCGGGCGCAGCAGCGCCGGGTCGAGGATGTCCGGCCGGTTGGTGGCGGCGATCAGGATGACGCCGCCCTTGGTGTCGAACCCGTCCATCTCGACGAGCAGCTGGTTGAGGGTCTGCTCGCGCTCGTCGTGGCCGCCGCCCATGCCGGCGCCGCGGTGCCGGCCGACGGCGTCGATCTCGTCGACGAAGACGATCGCCGGGGCGTTCGCCTTGGCCTGCTCGAAGAGGTCGCGGACCCGGCTGGCGCCGACACCGACGAACATCTCGACGAAGTCGGAGCCGGAGATCGAGTAGAACGGCACCCCGGCCTCGCCGGCCACCGCTCGGGCGAGCAGCGTCTTACCGGTACCGGGCGGGCCGAAGAGCAGCACGCCCTTCGGGATCTTGGCGCCCAGTGCCTGGTACTTGGCCGGGTTCTGCAGGAAGTCCTTGATCTCGTGCAGCTCCTCGACGGCCTCATCGGCCCCGGCCACGTCGGCGAAGGTGGTCTTCGGCGTGTCCTTGGTGATCATCTTGGCCTTGGACTTGCCGAAGTTGAGCACCCGGGAGCCGCCGCCCTGCATCTGCGACATGAAGAAGAGCAGCAGGAGCACCAGCAGGGCGATCGGGAGCAGGTTGACCAGCAGGCTGACCCAGACGCTGTCCGACGAGACCTTGGCGTCGGCCGGGCCGGTGACCCGGTTGGCCGCCTTGGCCGCGAGGACCTCGTTCCAGACCTCGTCGCCGACCTGGTACGGGAACTGGGCCTCGATCCGGTCGGTCGTGGTGTCGCCGAACTTGGTCTTGTTCTTCAGGTCGAGCTGGAGCGTCTGCTCCTTGTCCTGGAAGACCACCTTGTTGATCTGGGTGGTGTGCAGCTGATCGAGCGCAACGGAAGTGTCCACCCGGTGGTAGCTGGGACCAGCGGTGAACAGCTGACTGAGCACAACGGCGCCGAGGATGACCAGGATGATCCAGACCACCGGTCGGCGGAAGAAACGCGTACGTTCCATGCTGTTGTCGGGCGCCGAGACGCCCGCATCCTCCTGATCGACATCCTGACCGTCTGATTGGTGTCACCGCCTGCGGCGGCGCCGGAGCCGCCGTGCGGGCCGGCCTCGACCCCGGGGCGCGCGAACTGCCGCGCCACGGTCATTCGACGGTACACCGTTCGTGCCAGATGTGAGCTTGCGAGCCCAGCACTTACGCGGACGGCGAACCAGGGTTTCAGCCTGCGTGGCGGGGAGCTCCGGACCGGCCACCCGACCGCCCGGTCACGCGGGTCGAGGGGCCGGGCGCGGGGGAAACCTCCACGCCACCGACACCTACCGTAGTCGGATTCGCTGAGAGCCCGCTGAACGTCCGCTCGATGGACGCCGATACGGGCAGCTCTCGCGCCCGGGCCGGACCGGCCCGGGCGGGTCGCGGGCTCAGGCCCGGGCGTAGACCTCGGGCTTGAGCACGCCGACGTAGGGCAGCTCGCGGTAGCGCTCGCCGAAGTCGAGGCCGTAGCCGACCACGAACTCGGTCGGGATGTCGAAGCCGACGTACTTCACCGGGACGGGGACCTTCACCGCTTCCGGCTTGCGGAACAGGGCGACCACCTCGACGCTGGCCGCCGACCGGGACTCCAGGTAGCGCAGCAGCCAGGAGAGGGTCAGGCCGGAGTCGACGATGTCCTCGACCACCACGACGTGCCGGCCGGCGATGTCCCGGTCCAGGTCCTTGAGGATGCGGACCACGCCGGAGGAGGTGGTGCCCTGGCCGTACGAGGAGACGGCCATGAACTCCAGCTCGGCCGGGGGGCCGTGCCGGCCCAGCGCCCGGGCGAAGTCGGCCATGAACATGACCGCGCCCTTGAGCACGCAGACGAGCATGAGCCCGTCCTCGACTCCGGCGTAGTCCGCCGAGACCTGCTTGGCCAGCTCCGCGGTCTTCTCGCGGATCTGCGCCTCAGAGATGATCACGTGATCGATGTCGGCGTCGTACCAGGAGCCGTCAGCCATGACTCCTAGCCTGCCGTACGCCGGATGCCCTCCGTCGGCGGGGCCGCCCCTTTTGGCGCGGTCCCGCCTCGGATTTTTTCGGCAATCCGGACCAATCGCCTCAGCAGGTGCGGGACTGCCAGCGACGGCCGTCGTCGGTCGGCTTCCAGTCGGCCGAGTCACGGGTGTCGGCGGCGAGGCCGGCCGAGGAGGCGACGGCCAGGCCGGCGAGAAAGAGCAGTAGCAGCAGAAACTCCATGGCGGCGCTCGCTTTCGCGTGGTTGCTGTCGGTTTCGCCGCCGGTGCGCACCGGACACCACCCAGTTTCCGCCCGCCGCGAGGGGCCGGACAGTGGCAGAAATGCCAGTGGTACTCGATTTACTGCCACCTCTACGGTTACCCTCGTCACATGCTCCGTTCGGTCGCCGTCCTCGCACTCGACCAGGTCGCCCCGTTCGAGCTCGGGGTGCTCGCCGAGGTCTTCGGCACCGACCGCACCGCGGACGGCTTCCCCGGCTACCGCTTCGCGGTGTGCACGGTGGACGGCGGGCCGGTACGGACCGCCGCCGGCTTCGGGCTCACCCCGCACGCCGACCTCGGCCCTCTCGAGGAGGCCGACCTGGTCGCGGTGCCGGCGCACAGCCGGGACTGCGAGGTGCCGCCGCCGGTGCTGGACGCGCTCCGCCGGGCCGTCGACCGGGGCGCGTACCTGCTCAGCGTCTGCTCCGGCGCCTTCCTGCTCGGCGCGGCCGGGCTGCTCGACGACCGGGAGTGCACCACCCACTGGCGGTACGTCGACGAGCTGCAACGCCGCCACCCGCGGGCCCGGGTCCGGTGCAACTCGCTCTACGTCGCCGACGGGCCGGTGCTCACCAGCGCCGGCACCGCCGCCGGCATCGACGCCTGCCTGCACCTGGTCCGCCAGGAGCACGGCTCGGCCACCGCCACCCGGCTGGCCCGGCGGATGGTCGTCCCGCCGCACCGCGACGGCGGCCAGTCCCAGTACGTCGAGGCGCCGATCCCGAAGGCCCCGGAGGCGCCCACCCTGGAGCCGGTCCTGGAATGGCTGATCGGGCACCTGGACCGGCCCACCACCGTGGACGAGCTGGCCGCCCGGGCCGGCATGGCACCGCGTACCTTCGCCCGCCGGTTCCGGGCGGAGACCGGCACCACCCCGCACGACTGGCTGACCAACCAGCGGGTGCTGCTGGCCCGCCGGCTGCTGGAGGAGACCCGGCTCAGCGTGGAGACCGTCGCCGACCGGGCCGGCTTCGGCGACGCCGCCGCGCTGCGCCACCACTTCACCCGCCGGGTGGGCACCACCCCGCAGGCCTACCGGACCACCTTCCGGGACCGGGTCGGGGCGGGTTGATCAGTAGCCGAGCGCCGCGCCGTCGACCCGGGACTCGGTGCCCGCCGCGTAGCCGCCCGACTCCAGGCGCCAGATCGCCTGGCCGTACCCGAAGACCGACGGTTCCTCGGCCACGGCGACCTCGTGGCCCCGGGCGCGCAACCCCGCGACCAGGCCGGGCTCCGCCGCCAGTTCCGGCTCGACCAGCAGGGTCCGCCCGGCGTGCCAGTACCAGCGGGGGGCGTCCAACGCCGCCTGCGGGCCGAGGCCCCCGTCCAGCGCGGCGGAGACTAGCTGCACGTGCCCCTGCGGCTGCATGTGCCCGCCCATCACGCCGAACGGCCCGACCGGGGCGCCGTCACGGGTCAGGAAGCCCGGGATGATGGTGTGGAACGGCCGCTTCGCCGGCGCCACCACGTTCGGGTGGTCGGGGTCGAGGCGGAAGCCGGTGCCCCGGTTCTGCAGCGCGAAGCCGTACCCGGGCAGCACCACGTGCGAGCCGAACGCCTGGTAGGTGGACTGGATCAGGCTGACCATCATCCCGCCCGCGTCGGCCGCGCAGAGGTAGACCGTGCCGCCCCGCTCCGGGTCGCCGGCCACCGGGTCGCCGGCCCGGTCGGTGACCAGGGACCGGCGGGCCGCCGCGTACCCGGGATCGAGCAGGGCGGCGGTCGGCACCGGCGCCCGCTCCGGGTCGGCCACGTGGGCGTGCGCGTCGGCGAAGCCGAGCTTCATCGCCTCGACCTGGCGGTGCAGCCACTCCTCGGGGCCGAGCGCGGCCAGGTCGAGGCCGTCCAGGATGTGCAGCGCGAGCAGCGCCGCGACGCCCTGCCCGGGCGGCGGCAGCTCCCAGACCTCATGCCCGCGGTAGCGGACGCTGACCGGGTCCACCCAGGTCGAGGTGTGCCGGGCCAGGTCGTCGCCGGTGATCAGGCCGCCGGTCCGGGCGGCGTGCCCGTCCAGCGCCTCGGCGATCGACCCCCGGTAGAAGTCCTCCGCGCCGGTCTCCGCGATCCGGCGCAGGGTGCGGGCCGCGTCCGGGTTGCGCCACCGCTCGCCGGGGCGCGGTGCCCGGCCGTCGACGGTGAACACCCGCGCGAACTCGGCGTACTCCTCGCCGACCAGGCCGGCGTGCCCAGCCACCCCGCGGGCCCAGGTGGCAGCGGTGCCGGCGGCGACCGGGTAGCCGTGCTCGGCGTAGCCGACCGCGTCGGTGAAGAGGTCGGCGAAGGGCACCGAGCCGAACCGGTCGTGCAGGTCCCGCCAGCCGGCCGGGGCGCCCGGCACGGTCACCGGCAGCCAGCCCCGGGCCGGCATCGCCGGACCGCACGCCTGGGCGCCGCCGAGCGCGTCCACCGGCTCGGCCGCCCGCCGCCCCGTCGCGGTCAGCACCATCTCCCGGGTGAGCGCCGCCGGCGACCGGCCGGCGGCGTTCAACCCGTGCAGCCGCTCGCCGTCCCAGACGATCGCGAACAGGTCGCCGCCGATGTCGTTCGAGGGCGGCTGCAGCACGGTCAGCGCGATCGCCGTGGCCAGCGCGGCGTCGACGGCGTTGCCGCCGCGCCGCAGCACGGCCAGGCCCACGGCCGCCGCGAGCGGCTGGCTGGTCGTGACGGCCCCGTGCGGGGCGAAGAGCGGCTGTCGGGGGTACGCCATCCGCCATGTCTACCGCCTCCGGCGGCTCCCGACGAGACCCCGCCCCCGCCTCCGCCATGTCGGCGATGTCGCGGTCTCGACGGTCCCCGGAAACCGCAATATCGGCGACATGGAGTCGATCAATCGGCGGTCGGCCCGGTCGGGGTCAGGCGGTGACGGTCAGGCGGCCGTCGTGGCGGGCCACCCGCAGCCCGCCGGGCAGGTGCACGGTGCCCTGGCCCCGCCAGTCGGAGACCAGCGCGTCCAGCGCCGCGACGTGCCGGTGCGAGAGCGCGCTCGGCGGGGCGCCCAGCTCACGGGCCCAGGCGTGCAGCACCCGGCCGCGAACCGCCGCCGGCAGCGCGGCCAGTGCGGCGACGGAGAGGCCGCCCCCGACGGCCCGCACCCCGGCCGGCGCGGTGACGGGCAGCCCGTCCGGAGCGGGCCGGTCGGCCGGCGGGGCGGCGAGCGCGGCGGTCGCCAGGTCGTCGAGCGCGGCGGTGTCGGCGGCCACCAGTTGGGCGGTGCGGGCCAGGTTGTCCAGCACCCCGTCGCCGAGCGCCCGGACCAGCACCGGCAGCACGTCGGTGCGCACCCGGGCCCGGGCGTACGACGGGTCGGCGTTGTGCGGGTCCTCCCACGGGGTCAGCCCGAGCGCGGCGCACGCCTTGCGGGTCTGCTCCCGGGTCACGTCCAGCAGCGGGCGCAGCAGGGGCACCCCGTCCAGCTCGCGGCGCCGCGGCATCCCGGCCAGCCCGCGCGGGCCGGCGCCCCGGGCCAGCGCGAGCAGCACCGTCTCGGCCTGGTCGTCCCGGGTGTGCCCGGTGAGCAGCGCGGCCGCCCCGTGCCGCCGGGCGGCGGCCACCAGCGCCTGGTAGCGGGCTTCCCGGGCGGCCGCCTCCGGGCCACCGGGACGCCCGGCCACGGTCACCGGCACCGATTCGACCGGATCCAGGCCGACCTCGCCGGCCCAGCGGGCGACGGCGGCGGCACGCTCGGCCGAGCCGGCCTGCAGGCCGTGGTCGACGGTCACCAGGCCGGCGCGCCGGCCCGACCGGGGCGCCACGAACGCGGTGGCGGCGGCGAGGGCGAGCGAGTCCGCCCCGCCCGAGCAGGCCACCAGGACCGGCCCCGCACCGGCCGGCAGCCCGGCCAGCGCGCGGCGGACCGCGACCCGGATCGCGGCGACCGGCGGAGCGAGGGCGGCCACGGCGTACGGTCAGCCGGCGGTCGGTGCGGCGGCGGCCGGCCCGTGCACCCGGGCCACCCAGGCGTCCGGGTCACCCAGCTCCTCCAGCCGGGGCAGGGTCAGCGGGGAGCCGAAGATCTTGTTGAAGCCGTCCATGCCGACCCGATCGACGACGCCGTGCACGAACTTGCGGCCCTCGGCGTACTGGCGCATCTTGACGTCCACGCCGAGCAGCCGGCGGATCGCCTTCTCCAGCGGGTTCCCCGCCTCGCGACGCCGGTTGAACGCCGCCCGAATCCGCTCCACGCTCGGGATGACCTGCGGCCCCACGCCGTCCATCACGAACTCGGCGTGCCCTTCCAGCAGGGTCATCAGCGCGGTGAGCCGGTCCAGCACGGCCCGCTGGGCCGGGGTCTGGACGATGTCCAGCACGCTGGTCCGGCTCTCCGGGTCCTTGACCGCGTCGGAGAGGGTGGCGACCCCGCGCCGCAACCGCTCGACCAGGTGCTCGCCGCCCTGCGAGGCGTCCACGAAGGCCTGCACCTCGCCGAGGAAGTACGCCCGCATCCAGGGCACCGAGGTGAACTGGGTCCGGTGGGTGACCTCGTGCAGGCAGACCCAGAGCCGGAAGTCGCGCGGGTCCGCCTCCAGCTTCCGCTCCACCTCGACGATGTTCGGCGCGACCAGCAGCAGCTGGCCCGGGTCGGCGGAGAAGACCTCGTACTGGCCGAGGACCCGGCCGGAGAGGTACGCCAGCACGGTGCCGGCCTGCACCCCGGTCAGCCGGGAGCCGACCGCCTCGGTGAGCGGGCCGGGCCGCTTGTCACCGGAGAGCCGGTTGACCAGCGGGGTGATCACCTCCCGCAGGCCGGCGATGTTGGCGGCGGCCCAGTCCCGGCGGTCCACCACCCGCACCGGCGGGTGGTGCACCTGCGAGCGCAGGCCGGTGTAGTCCGCGACGTGCCCGGCCGCCTCCTCGGTGAGCCGCCGCAGGTCGCCGACCACCTCGGTGGCCTCTGCGTACGACACCCGGGGGCCCGACTTGCTCAGCGCCCCCGCGGTGGCGGCGGCCAGATCCCAGTCCACGAACTGCGCCATGCACCCACCGTACCCGCGCCGGAACACCCCGACCCGGGCTCGCCCCTGAGGATCGACGCCGGTCGCCGCCCCGGCCCGGGGGTCAGCGGCAGCCGCAGGTGGCCAGGGCGCCGGTGATCCGGTCCAGGGCACGGCGGGTGACGTCGGAATCGCCGGCCGGGGCGCGGTCGGTGAGCACGGCGAAGGTGAGCAGCCGGCCGTCGGCGGTGGTGACCAGCCCGGCGATCGCGTGCACGCCGGTCAGCGTCCCGGTCTTGGCCCGGACCACGCCGGCGCCGGCCGCGGTGGCCGCCACCTGGTAACGCTCGCCCAGGGTGCCGGACCAGGCGGCGACCGGCAGGCCGCCGAAGATCGCGGCCAGCTCCGGGTGGGTGCCGTTGCCGGCGAGCACGATCAGGTCGGTCAGCAGCGAGGGGCTGATCCGGTTGGACCGGGACAGCCCGCTGCCGTCGGAGAGGGTGATCTCGCCGGCCGGCAGGCCCAGCTCGCCGATCACCGCGTCCATCGCCGCGGCGCCGCCGGTGAAGGAGGCGGGCTGGTTGCGGGCCAGCGCGACCTGCCGGGCCAGCGACTCGGCGATCACGTTGTCACTGTCGCTGATCATGATGTCGACCAGGCGGATCATCGGCTGCGACTCGACCTTGCCCAGCTCGGTGCCGGGCGCCGGGGCACCGGCCGCGGCGCTGCCGCCGGCCGCCGGGGCGGCGCCCCTGGCCACCCCGTCCGTGGGGACGCCGAGCAGCCGGGCGAAGGACCGGCCGGCGGCCAGGTCGGGCTGCGGGTAGCGTTCCGCCGCGCCGTGGGTGTCGTCGAAGGTCTTCCGGGCCGCCTCCGGATCCCGGCGGGCGCCGTCGGTCATCAGCGCGCTGATCGACGCGCCGAAGCCGCCGGTGGGGATGTCGTCGTCCCAGCCGGGGCCGTGCACCGGACCGGGGAAGAGCGTGGAGTCGACGACCACCTTCGTCGGCGCGGTGCCACCGAGCGCCTGCTTGACCTGCTTCGCCAGGTCGTCCAGGCGGGCCGCGCCCGGGTAGAAGCCGTTCTTGTTCACCGCCAGGGTCGGGTCGCCGCCGCCCACCAGCACCACCTCGCCGGGGTTCGCGCCGGCCACCGCGCGGGTGGGGATCCGGTAGCCCGGACCCCGGGCCTCCAGCACGGTCACCCCGGTCGCCAGCTTGGTCACCGAGGCGGGCACGGTGCCGTCGTCGCCGCCCCGGGCGTAGAGGGACTTCCCGGTGGTCACGTCGGCCACCGACAGGTTGACCCGACTGCCCAGTTCGGCGGCGCCGACCAGCGGTTCGAGCGCGGCGCGTACCCCGTCCGGGGTGGGCTCCGGCGCGTTGGCGTCCGGGCCGGCGAGCACCGGGGACGGGTCGGGGTCGGGGGTGCGGGCGGCGGCCGGCGTCTCGTCCGCGTTACCCAGCCAGCCGGCGACCGGGCCGGGGCGGACCACCACCGCGACCGCGGCGAGCGCCAGCAGCAGCACGGTGGCCAGCACCGCGACCGGCAGCAGTCGGCGACGGCGGCGCGGCGGGGCGGGCGGCGGTGGCGGGTACGCGCCGACCGGCGGCGGGGACACCGGGGCGTACCCGCTCGGCGGCGAAACCGGGACGGACCCGGCCGCCGGGGAGACCGGTGCGCGGCCCGAAACGGGCGGGACCGTTGCGCGGCCCGAAACGGGCGGGACCGGGGCCGCGCCGTACGTCGGCGGGCGGCCGTAGGGGTGCGCACCGGGCACGTGGACCCGGCCGCTGGTGCCTCCGGCGACGGATCCGCCGGACCCGCGTCCGTCAACCCCCTCCGGGCGGTAGTGTGAATCTTCCCTCCCCACGACCCCCTCCTCCCGCATCTGGAACCCGCCTGGGTGACACTACTTCGGTCCGAAGACTATGCGGCGTCCGGAGCCGACGGGTGGCGATTCACCCGTCCCGGTGGCGCTATGGTTCCGTTCAGCCAGCGTGGGCAGACGAGGGAGCGTGGGAAATGGATTTCGACGTCACGGTTGAGATCCCGAAGGGTCACCGGAACAAGTACGAGGTGGACCACGCGACCGGCCGAATCCGGCTGGACCGCACCCTGTTCACGTCGACCCAGTACCCGGCCGACTACGGCTTCATCGAGGGCACCCTCGGCGAGGACGGCGACCCGCTGGACGCGCTGGTGCTCGTCCCCGAGCCGACCTTCCCGGGTTGCCTGATCCGCTGCCGCACCATCGGCATGTTCCGGATGACGGACGAGAAGGGCGGCGACGACAAGGTCCTCTGCGTGCCCTACGAGGACCCGCGCCAGGAGCACCTGCGCGACATCCACCACCTGGGCGAGTTCGACCGGCTGGAGATCCAGCACTTCTTCGAGGTCTACAAGGACCTCGAGCCGGGCAAGTCGGTCGAGGGCGCGACCTGGGTCGGCCGGGTCGAGGCCGAGGCCGAGGTCCGCGCGTCGTACCAGCGGGCCAAGGACGCCGAGGCGCAGGGCGGCTCCGCGCACTGACCAGCACGTCGACGAAGGCCCGGGCCCCGCTGGCCCGGGCCTTTTTCGTGGGTGGGTCAGCCCAGCAGGCCGCGGGCCGCGTCGTAGAGGTCCAGCACCGCGCAGGCCACCGGGACCACCGACACCACCAGCGCGGTGTCGGTCAGGTCGGCCACCCGACCCAGGTACGGCGACACCGGCCGCCGGGCGTACGTCGTACCGGCGGCGACGGCGACCAGCGCGACCAGCAGCCCGCCGACGGTCAGCGCGAGCGGGCCGGCGGACCCGGACCGGACCGCCAGCACCCCGCCGAGGACCGCGAACCCGGCCAGCCCGGCCAGCACCGGCGGCACCCGGTGGCGGACCGCGACGAAGAGCCGGGAGCGCAGCAGCAGCACCGCCGAACCCACCGCCACCAGCAGCCGCCCAGCGGCCCCACCCGTCAGGCCGAGCACGACGGCCGCGGCGACCGCCAGGACCGCGTGCCCGAGCAGCATCCCGGTGAGCATCTCCTCGGTCCGGGCCACCGCCGCGTGCACCCGGGCCCGGTCCGGCAGGTCCCGGACGCCGTCCGGACCGCCGGTCGGGCCGGCCGGCAGGGTGATCGGCGGCAGCGGCACCTTGCCGAGCCGGATCGCCAGCAGCGGCAGCGCGCCGACCGCGAAGATCAGCACGCAGAGCAGTACCGCCGCGGTCCCGGCCGGGTCGAGCAGCAGGCCGCCGAGCGCCGCGACCGCGCCGACCGCGCCGACCGTCGCGCCGGCCACGAAGACCCGCAGCCGGGTGGCGGTGCCGAGCAGGCCGAGCACCGCGACCAGCAGCAGGGCCACCGCGCCGGCGAGCAGTTCGGGGGCGCCCAGCCAGGGCAGCGGCCGGATCGGGCCGACCGGGTCCCCGGAGCCGACCGCGAGGGCGCCGCCGCCGAAGGCGTACGGCAGGGCATAGCCGCCGAGGGTGGCGCCGGTCGGGCCGTCCCCGTACGCCCGGGAGGCGACCGTGCCGGCCAGGGCGAGCAGCAGCGCCGCCGCGACCGCGACGGGCCAGCCGGCGGGCTGCCGCGGCCCGGCGGCCAGAACGGCGAGCAGCCCGACGGCGAGCGGCACGCCCGCGCCGGCCAGCGCGGCGGCCCGGGTGGCCCGGGGGGACCAGGCGCTGCCCCGGCGCCGGGCGCCGTCGGCGATCGCCTCGACCACGTCGTCGTACTCCAGCTCGGGCCACTGGTCGTGGGCCGGCACCAGGTGCAGCACCTCGCCGTCGCGCACCCCCTGGGGCAGCAGCGCCTGCGCGGTCGCCAGCGCCGCCCCGTCGGTGCGCCGGAGCACCCAGCCGCCGTGCCGCTCGCCGTCGTCGGCGAGCCCCTCACCGGCGTGCCGCAGCACCTCGGGCAGGAGTTCGGCCAGCGGAACCTGCTCCGGGAGCGCCACGTCCACCCGCCGCTGGGGTGCGCTGATCGTGACCCGGGCCAGTCCGGTGGTCATCGACTGATCTCCATATCGATCGGAAGCGGTGGCTGACGGACGACAGGACTTTACCTACCATGAGCAAGGCCCGGGTTACCGAGCGCCACGGGGAGGGCCAGTGTCCACTGTCGTCATCAAGCGACCGCCGCGCCGGCCGGCGCCGGAGATCCCGGTCGGCGAGCTGCCCGTCGAGGCGCCGCCGGAGATCCCCGCCGTCACCGGCGGCCGCTGGCAGCAGGCGCTGATGGTGCTGCCCATGCTGGGCGGCACGGTGGCGATGGCGATGATGTTCGGCCGCGGCGGCGGGGCCTACTCGTACGTGGTGGGCGGGATGTTCGGGCTCTCCTCGGTGGCCATGCTGGTGACCTCCTGGGGCAGCGCCTCCGGCACCCCGAAGAAGTCGGAGATGATGGCCGCCCGCCGGGAGTACCTGCGGCACCTGACCGCGCTGCGCCGCCGGGTCCGGCAGACCGCCGGGCAGCAGCGGGCCGGGCTCTACTACCGGCACCCCGACCCGGGCCGACTCTGGTCCACCGTGGACAGCCACCGGGTCTGGGAACGCCGGCCCGGCGACCCGGACTTCGCCGTGGTCCGGGTCGCCGTCGGCCCGCAGACGCTGGCCACCCCGCTGATCCCCCCGGTCACCCGGCCGCTGGAGGAGCTGGAACCGATGACCGCCGGGGCGCTGCGGCGTTTCCTCGACGCGTACTCGGTGGTGCCGGACCTGCCGGTGGCACTCTCGCTGCGCAGCTTCGCCCGGGTGCACGTCCGGGGGCTGCCCGCCCGGCCGGACCGCCCCGAGACCGGCGCGCCGGGCACCGGCTCGGCGGGGGCCCAGGCGCTGGGCCGGGCCCTGCTCACCCAGCTCGCCGTCTTCCACGCCCCCGACGAGCTGCTGATCGCGGTCTGCGCCGGGCCGGAGCGGCGGGCGCTCTGGGAGTGGGTCAAGTGGCTGCCGCACGTCCACCACCCGACGCGTACCGACACGCTCGGCCCGGTCCGCCTGGTCACCAGCTCCGCCGCCGAGCTGGAGCGGCTCCTCGACGACGTGCTGGCCAGCCGCTCCCGGTTCAGCCCGGCCGGCCGGGCCACCGACGGGCCGCACGTGGTGGTGCTCCTCGACGGCGGCGAGCTGACCGGGGCGACCGACCTGACCGGCGACGGCGGCATCGACGCGGTCACCGTGATCGACCTGGACACCCCGCCGCCGCGCCTGCTGGACCGGTTCGCGCTCCGGCTCGAGGTGCACGGGGACCGGCTGCACTCCTGGTCCGCCGAGGGGCATGCCGAGGTGGGGACGGCCGACCGGCTGGAGATCGCCGACGCCGAGGCGGTCGCCCGCCGGCTCGCCCCGCTGCGGCTCGCCGCCACCGTACGCGGCACGGAGGCGGCGCCCGGCGCCGAGCTGGGCCTGCCCGAGCTGCTCGGCGTCGGCGACCCGGAGGGGTTCACCGCCGAGCAGGGCTGGGCGCCCCGCCCGGCGCGGGACCGGCTGCGGGTGCCGATCGGCGTGGGCGCCGACGGCGGCGCCATCGAGCTGGACCTCAAGGAGTCGGCCCAGGACGGCATGGGCCCGCACGGGCTGCTGATCGGAGCGACCGGCTCCGGCAAGTCCGAGCTGCTCCGGACGTTGGTGCTCGGGCTGGCCGCCACGCACAGCTCGGAGCAGCTCAACTTCGTCCTGGTCGACTTCAAGGGCGGCGCCACCTTCGCCTCGTTCGACCGGCTGCCGCACACCGCTGCGGTGATCACCAACCTGGCCGACGCGCTGCCCCTGGTCGACCGGATGGTGGACGCGATCAACGGCGAGCTGATGCGCCGCCAGGAGCTGCTGCGCCGGGCCGGCAACTTCGCCAGCCTGCGCGACTACGAGCGGGCCCGGGCCGCGGGCAGCCCGCTCGCCCCGCTGCCGTCGCTGCTGCTGATCTGCGACGAGTTCTCCGAGCTGCTCTCCGCCAAGCCCGACTTCATCGACCTTTTCGTCCAGATCGGACGGCTCGGCCGGTCGCTCGGCGTGCACCTGCTGCTCGCCTCGCAGCGGCTGGAGGAGGGCCGGCTGCGCGGGCTGGACACCCACCTGTCGTACCGGATCGGATTGCGTACCTTCTCGGCGCTGGAGTCCCGCACCGTGCTCGGCGTGCCCGACGCGAACGCGCTGCCCCGCTCCCCGGGCCACGGCTACCTGCGCTCCGGCACCGACCCGCTGGTCCGGTTCAAGGCGGCGTACGTCTCCGGGCCGGTCCCCCGGCGCGACGGAACGGCCGGCGGTCCGGACGGCACACCCCGGCTGCTCACCTTCTCCACCCATCTGGTGCCGCTGCCCGAGCCGGTCACCCCGGCAGCGCTGCCCGTCGCGGAGGAGGAGAGCGAGAGCCTGCTCGACGTGCTGGTCGGCCGGCTGGCCGGGCAGGGGCCGCCGGCGCACCAGGTCTGGCTGCCCCCACTCGACCGGGCGCCTGCCCTCGACGAGCTGCTCGGCCCGCCCGGCGTCAACCCGCAGCGCGGCCTCACCTTCGCCAACCCGGAGCTGCACGGCGCCCTCCAGGTGCCGGTGGCCGTGGTGGACAAGCCGTACGAGCAGCGCCGCGACCTGCTCTGGCTGGCGCTGGACGGCGCGGCCGGGCACGTCGCCGTGGTGGGTGCCCCGCAGAGCGGCAAGTCGCACCTGCTCCGGGCGTTGATCTGCGCGTTGGCGCTCACCCACACCCCGGCCGAGGCGCAGGTCTACTGCCTGGACTTCGGCGGCGGCGGGCTGGCCGCGCTGCGCGACCTGCCGCACGTCGGCGGCGTCGCCGGCCGGGCCGACCCGACGGTGGTCCGGCGGACCGTCGGCGAGATCGGCACCCTGCTCGCCGAGCGGGAGCGCCGCTTCACCGAGCTGGGCGTCGAGTCGATGGCGGCCTGGCGGCAGCGCCGCTCCGCGCTGGCGGCGGCCGGGCAGCCCACCGTCGACCCGTTCGGTGACGTCTTCCTGGTCGTCGACGGCTGGGCCACCCTGCGCGGCGAGTACGACGACCTGGAACCGCTGATCACCGACCTGGCGACCCGGGGCCTGTCGTACGGGGTGCACGTGGTGGCCAGCGCGGTGCGCTGGATGGACTTCCGCCCGGCCATCCGCGACCTGTTCGGCTCCCGGCTGGAGCTGCGCCTCGGCGACCCGTCGGACTCGGTGGTGAAGCGGGCCGCCGCGGCGACCGTGCCGGAGAAGAAGCCCGGCCGGGGCATCACCGCGCAGAGCCTGCACTTCCTCACCGCGCTGCCCCAGCTGGCCGGATCGGAGCCGGCCGACCTGGTCAAGGCGGTCGCCGGCGCCTGGTCCGGCCGGCCCGCGCCCCGGGTACGGCTGCTCCCGCCGGTGCTGCCGTACGCCGAGCTGGACCGGACCGCCACCGGCGGGCTGGCCTTCCCGATCGGGGTGGCCGAGGCGGATCTGCGTCCGGTGGCGCTGGACTTCGCCACCGAGCCGCACTTCGTGGTCTTCGGCGACGCCGAGTGCGGCAAGTCGTCGTTCCTCCGGGCGCTGGCCACCTCGATCGTCACCCGGTTCCGCCCGGACGAGGCACGGGTGATCCTGGTCGACTACCGGCGCAGCCTGTACGGCACGGTCGAGTCCGACCACCTGATCGGCTATGGCACCGCGGCGGCGCACACCGCCGAGCTGATCGAGTCGGTCGCCGGCTACATGCAGCGCCGGATGCCCGGCCCGGAGGTCACCCCGGCGCAGCTGCGGGAACGGTCCTGGTGGGCCGGGCCGGAGCTGTTCGTGCTGGTCGACGACTACGACCTGGTGGCCAGCGGCCCGGCGAACCCGCTGCGCGGGCTGGAGGAGCATCTGCCCCAGGCCCGGGACATCGGGCTGCACCTGGTGCTGGCCCGCCGCTCCGGCGGTGCCGCCCGGGCCCAGTACGAGCCGATCGTCCAGCGGCTGCGGGAGCTCTCCACGGCCGGGCTGGTGATGAGCGGCAGCCCGGAGGAGGGGCCGCTGGTCGGTCAGGTCCGTCCCGGGCCGCTGCCCCCGGGGCGCGGTCGGCTGGTCACCCGGCGCGAGGGCGTACGGCTGGTCCAACTGGCCCACCTGCCGCCACCGTGACCCTTATAGCCGGGACGCTCCGTGGCGGAGGGGAAAACCGGTAATCTCCGAGCAGCATGTGTCCCGCGATGAATGGCTGAGGATGTGACCAGGGTTCGGCAGGGCTCCCCGTCGGCGCTCCACCGGCTCGCCGGTCGTGCGCTGCTCGGTGCGGCGGCGACCGCCCTGACCGTCGTCGGCGTCGCCCCGCCACCGGCCTCCGCCGCCCCGTCCCCGCCGGTCACGGTGGCCGCGCCGGTCGCCGTGGCGCCGCTGGCCGAGCCGGACCTCGCGCCGGTGGACACCACCACCCGGGCCGACCGGGTCCGCGACGACCAGTTCCAGCTCGACGAGTTGGGGGCCGGCACGGCCTGGCGCACCTCCACCGGGCGCGGGGTCACCGTGGCGGTGGTCGACTCCGGCGTGGATGGTTCCCACCCGGACCTGGCCGGGCAGGTGCTGCCCGGCATCGACCTGGTCTCCCCCGCCGGCGCCGCCGAGCCGGACCCGGTGGGCCACGGCACCACGGTGGCCAGCCTGATCGCCGGTCGCGGCGACGACAAGCGGGGCGTGGTCGGGCTGGCACCGGACGCGCGCATCCTGCCGGTCCGGGTGCTCGACGACGAGAACCGCTACGACGACGCGATGATCGTCGCCAAGGGGGTGCGCTGGGCGGTCGACAACGGCGCCGGCGTGATCAACCTGTCGCTCGGCGGCAGCGGCGACAGCCCGGCCCTGGCCGCCGCCCTCGACTACGCCTTCGCCCGGGACGTGGTAGTGGTCGCCTGCACCGGCAACGTGGCCACCTCCACCAGCTCCAAGGTCTGGTACCCGGCCCGCGAGCCGGGTGTGATCGCGGTCGCCGGACTGGAACGCGACAGCGAAAACCTCTGGTCCGGCTCGATCACCGGGCACGCCACCGTGCTCACCGCCCCGGCGACCGGGCTGGTCGGGGCCCGCCCCCCGGCCGACCACTGGGGGGTGCAGGGCACCAGCTTCGCCTCGCCGCTGGTGGCGGCGACCGCCGCGCTGATCCGGTCCCGCTACCCGGAGATGTCCGCCGGGGACGTGGTCAACCGGCTGCTGGTCACCGCGAAGGACATCGGGCCGACCGGCCGCGACGACCGCTTCGGGTACGGCCTGATCGACCCGGTCGCCGCGCTGACCGCCGACGTGCCGCTGACCCACCGCAACCCGCTGGACGACGACGCCTCCCCCGGCGTGGTCGGCTTCGGCCCGGCGCCCGGGTCGGCGGACGACGCGCAGGCCGGCGGCACCGGGGCCGACCCGCTCGGCTTCACCGCGCCCGGGCACCAGGCCCGGTGGACGGCCCAGCCGGCCGGCGGCGAGGACGAGTCGGCCCCCCGCCGGCTCTGGCCCGGCGTCGCCATCCTGGTCGCCCTGGTCACCGGCGCCGCGCTGATGATCCGCCGGTTCCGGCAGTGGCGTCGCTGAGCCCGGCCTGATCCGGCCCTCGCCTGGGTAAGTGCTGCACGCATGAGATCTCCCGGTCAGCGCGCCACCGGAGCCCCGCCGGACCGATCCTGGCGGGCCCGCCACCTGGACCGCGACCATTCGCTGGGCCTGCGGTTGACCATCGCCTCGGCGGCGGCGTTCCTGGTGCTGGTGCCGTTCGCGCTGCTGGCCGTGCTGGTGGTGGGGGCCTGGCCGCCGCTGCACGACCTGGACGCGGCGGTGACCCACGTGCTGCACCGCTACGCCCTCGACCACCCGGTCTGGGTCCGGGTGATGAGCCTCTGGACCGACGTGTTCGCCCCGAACCCGCTGCGGGCCGCCACCCTGGTGGTGGTGGTCTGGCTGTGGCGCCGCCAGGCCCGGCGGCCGGCGCTCTGGGTGGTCACCACGATGGCCGTCGGCGGGGCGCTCGGCCCGCTGCTGAAGCTGCTCGTCGGCCGCAACCGCCCCGACCTGCTCGACCCGGTGGCCCGGGCGGCGGGCTTCTCCTTCCCGTCCGGGCACACGCTGAACGCCACCCTGGCGGCCGGGGTGCTGCTGCTGGTGTTCCTGCCGTTCACCCGGGGCCGCCCGGTGGCGCGCGTCGCGCTCTGGTCAGCGGCGGTGCTGATCGCCGTGGTGACCGGGCTGAGCCGGATCGCGCTCGGCGTGCACTGGACCAGCGACGTCCTCGGCGGCTGGCTGCTCGGCACGGCGGTGGTGGCCGCGACCACCGCGGCGTTCACCACCTGGCGGGAGCGGACCGGCCGGCCGGCGGGCCACCCGACGGCCGAGGGCGTCGAGCCGGAACTGGCCGACCCGCCTCCGGCCGACCACGCGTAGTTCATCGCCGCGCGGGGTAATGGGCGGCCCATGTCCGACTTCGCGGTGCAGGTGGCCAAGCGGGTGCTGCTGCCGGTGGCCCTGCTGCTCTCCTTCATGATCCTGCTCGGGGTGCTGGTGACCCGGGTCTTCGACAAGGTATGGCCGTTCACCGCGGAGGACACGGTCAACCGGGAGCTGGCCGCGGACCGGACCGGCGGCTGGAACGACGTCTCGCTGGTCTTCAGCACGCTGGCCAGCACCCAGATGATCGTCGTGGTCACGGTGCTGGTGGCGCTGGTCCTCCGGCTGGTGCTGCACCGCTGGCGGGAGCCGCTGTTCCTGTGCGCCGCGGTGAGCGCCCAGGCGCTGGTCTTCCTGCTGACCACCATGGCGATCGACCGGCGCCGGCCGGCCGTCGAGCACATGGACGTCTCGCCGCCCACCTCCAGCTTCCCGTCCGGGCACACCTCGGCGGCGGTGGCGCTCTACGTCGGCATCGCGCTGCTGCTGGCCCTGCGGGCGAAGAGCACCGGGGCGAAGGCCACCTGGTGGACGCTGCTGGTCCTGGTGCCGGTCGGGGTGGCGCTGACCCGGATGTACCGGGGCATGCACCACCCGAGCGACGTGGTGGCGTCCTTCCTCAACGGCGGCACCTGCGTGGCGATCATGGCGCGGGCGGTGCTGGACCGCACCCTGCGGTGGGGCAGGGCCAAGCTGCCGGGGCTCACCCCGTCGGGCGGGGACGTGACCGCCGCCCGGGCGCCCGCCGGGGGCTGACCCCGGCCGCGCGCCCAGCCGGCGCCACCGGAGCGGCTCAGGTGCAGTCGCCGGTGCCCACCCCACGGCTACGCTCCGCGCCGGCCAGCGCCACCGGCCGCGCCTCCGCGGCGGTCACCGCGAAGCCGGTGTTCGGGTCGTCCGCGGCGGCCGCGAAGATCACGCCGAGCACCAGGCCGTTCGAGGAGACCAGCGGACCGCCCGAGTTGCCGCTGCGCACCAGCGCCCGGATCGTGTAGATCTCCCGGGTCACGTCACCGGAGGAGTAGATGTCCGGGCCGGTGATCCGGTCCACGTCGCGGATCCGGGCCGGGCGGGCGTCGTACGGGCCGTCGAGCGGGAAGCCCAGCACGATGGCGTCCGCGCCGGTGCCGGCCTGCCCGGCGGCGAAGCGCATGGACGGGCCGGGCAGCCCGGGCACGTGCAGCACGGCGAGGTCACGGTCCGGGTCGTAGACGACCACGTCGCCGTCGTACCGCTCGCCGCGCAGCTCGACCGCGACCGAGCGGGTGCCGGCGACGACGTGCGCGTTGGTCATCACCCGGTCGTCGGCGTACACGAAGCCGGAGCCCTCGATCCGGCGGGCGCAGCTCGGCGCGGAGCCGAGCACCTTGACCACCGCGCGCTGGCTGTTGGCCACCACCTGGGAGCCGGCCAGCGCCGGGTCCGGCGGCGAGACCTGCCGCGCCTGGGTACGCCCCAGCCCGTTGAAGACGTCCGGGAAGCCGTTGGTGTCGACGGTGTCCCGTAGCGCGGTGGAGAGCTCCTGGGCGCGGTCCGGCAGGACCCGGTCCACCACCGTCAGCAGAGCGCTGTTCTTGACCGACGCGGCCAGCCAGGGCAGCGACGAGGAACCGAGCGGCACCGCGACCAGCCAGGCCACCAGCATCACCGCGAAGATCGAGACGAACGCTCCGCCCACGTCGTCGGCGCGTTTGGCCACGTCGTTGGTGATCGTCCGGCGCAGGTGCGAGCCGAGCCAACCGGCCAGCGCCTGACCGAGCACGGCCAACCCGAAGACCGCGACCAGGGAGACCAGCACCCGGGTCCCGCTGTCGACGAACTGCCGGGCCAGCAGCGGGCCGACCTGGAGACCGATGAGCGCGCCCAGGAAGAACCCGGAGAACGACAGGGCTCCGATGACGAAACCCTGACGGTATCCGCTGATCGCGAACACGAGCATGAGCAGGAGCAGAACGAGATCCACGGCGGACACGGGTCAAGGGTACGGGCACCGGGCACGGTGGATGTCCACCGCTTGCGGAACGTGACCGTCAGGCCAGCGGGCCGGCCATCTCGTCGACCTCGTCAGTGCCCGCCGACGGTGCCGGGGCAGCCCCGGTGGGCGGCAGCTCGACCACCTGGCCGCGCGGCCACGGGCGGGCCCAGCCGCCCATCTCCAGCAGCGTGGCGAGCACCCCGGCGGTGAAGCCCCAGACCAGCATCCCCCGGACGGAGAAGGCCGGGCCGATCCAGCCGCTCGGGTGGCGTACCCACATCCGGTTCTCCGGGTCGACCAGCTCGGCCACCGGCAGCCGGGCGACGTGCGCCACCTCGGCCGGTTCCTTGGGGTGCACCGGGTGCGGCGTGTGCCACCAGGCGAGCACCGGGGTCACCACGAAGTCGCTGACCGGGATCCAGAGCTTGGGCAGCTCGGCCAGGACGGTGACGCTGGCGGGGTCGAGACCGACCTCCTCGTTCGCCTCGCGCAGCGCGGTGGCGGGGGCGTCGGCGTCCTCGGGATCGGCCGCGCCGCCAGGGAAGGCCGGCTGGCCGGCGTGGTTGCGCAGGGTGGCGGCCCGCTGGAGCACCAGCACGTCCGGGTCGGAGCCCGGCTCCTCGCCGAGCAGCACCAGCACCGCGCTCTCCCGTCCGCCCTCCTCCGGGGTGGTCAGCCGGGTGAAGTCCTCGGCCCGGGCGGTGCCGAGCCGGCCGAGCAGCGGGTCGATCCAGGACGGGGGGCGGCGGGTCACGCGGGCACCTCCACGCCGAGGTGCGTCCGGACCAGCGCGGCGAGCCGGGCGTCGTCGAGGGCGCCGGTCGCGTCGACCTGGCGGACCCGGCCCTGCGCGTCGACGAGCAGGGTGAGCGGCAGGGCGTTGCGGCGCAGTTCCCGTTGCAGCGCCTCCCCCTGGTCGACCACCATCGGGAAGCGGATGCCGAAGTCCTCGCCGATGGACTGGGCGCCGCTGCGGGTGTCTCGGCTGTTGACCCCGACCACCTGGAGCTTCCCGGCCGACCGCTCGCTGAGCCGCTGGAAGGCGGGCAGTTCCTTCCGGCAGGGCGGGCACCAGGAGGCCCAGAGGTTGACCACGGCCGGGCCATGGATGTCACGCAGCGCCACCGGTGCCCCGCCGGTGAAACAGGAGAGGGTCAGCTCCGGTAGCAGATCCCCGGCGCCGTCGGCCGGGGCGGAGGCGGTCGGCGCGGCGGCGCCGGGCGGGCCGGTCAGCGTGGCGCAGTCGGCGAACGGTGAGGGGCGCTCGGCCCGGCCGGTCGCGATGGTCGGCGACTGCTCGGTCGCGGTGCAGCCGGCGACGGCCAGCAGCGCCGGGACGAGCAGGGCGAGGAGCCGCCGGTTCACGGCACCTCCGCGGCGACGGCCTGCCGGGGCACCAGCTCCGGGTCCACCCCGGCGGCGGCCGCGAGGTCCCGGGCCCGGGGGCCCTTGAGCAGCTTGGCGGCGGCGGCCGGCTCGGTCGGCCCGGTCCCGTACGACGGGCAGAGCTTCGCCAGCGTGCAGGCGCCGCAGGCCGGCTTGCGGGCGTGGCAGACCCGTCGGCCGTGGAAGATGATCCGGTGCGAGAGCATGGTCCACTCCCGCTTCGGGAACAGCGCGCCGATCTCGTGCTCGATCTTGACCGGGTCGGCCTGGGCGGTGAGCCGCCAGCGCTGCACCAGCCGCTGGAAGTGGGTGTCCACGGTGATGCCGGGGACGTCGAAGGCGTTGCCGAGGATGACGTTGGCGGTCTTGCGGCCGATCCCGGGGAGCGTGACCAGGTCGGTCAGCCTGCCGGGGACGCGGCCGTCGTACCGCTCGACCAGGGCCTGGCCCAGCTTGATCAGCGAGTCGGTCTTGTTCCGGTAGAACCCGGTCGGCCGGATCAGCTCCTCCAGCTCGGTCCGGTCCGCGCCGGCGTAGTCGGTCGCGGTCGGGTAGCGGGTGAAGAGCTTCGGCGTGACCTCGTTGACCTTCTTGTCGGTGCACTGCGCGGAGAGAATGGTGGCGACGGCCAGCTCCAGGGCGTTGGAGTGGTCGAGTTCACAGTGCGCGTCGGGGTGCGCCTCGGTCAGTGCCCGGCCGATCCGCCGGGCGCGCCGGGTGCGGCCGAGGTCCGTCTCGGCCCGGCCGGGGGAGCTGATGGTCACGCCGGCCAGCCTACGTCGCCGGGACGACCACGCGCCGGGCCCACGCCCGCCGCTCGCCCCGCTCAACCGGCCTGCGGCGCGCTGATCTTCCCCCGGCCGTCGAGGCGGGCCCCGGTCTGCGGGAAGTCGCTCCGGCTGAGCTGCCGGACCAGGCCGAGCCCCTGGTCGGCGGAGTCCATGGTCGGCTTGCCCACCGAGTTCATCCGGGTCGAGGTGAACGAGCCGCCGGCGAAGCTGCCGTCCGGCTCGAGCGACACCTTCAGCACCCCGCCCCAGCCCAGCCGGCCGCTGGGATTCAGTGACCGGGCGCCGCCGGCGAAGTTGCCGAGGCTGTAGGCGATCAGCCGGCCCTGGTAGAACTCCATACCGCGCAGCACGTGCGGGCCGTGCCCGACGACCAGGTCCGCCCCGGCGTCGATCACCGCATGGGAGAACTTCACCGGATCGCCCCGGTTCTCGCCGTAGAAGAGCTCGGTGCCCGGCTTGACCCGGGTCTTGTCGGCGCCCTCGGCGCCCATGTGCACCTGCACCACGACCAGGTCGGCCATGGTGGCGGCCTTCTCGACGACCGCCTTCGCCGCCTCGACGTCGACCAGGCTGTTCGACCAGACGTACGACGAGAAGCCGACGACGGCGACCTTGACGCCCTTCACCTCGACCACCGTGATCTGGTCCGGCGCGCCGGTGTGCTTGAGCCCGTGCTCCTCCAGCGCCCGCTGGGTGTTCTGGTAGCCGGCCTTGCCGTAGTCGTACCCGTGGTTGTTGGCCTGGTTGAGCAGCTCGAACCCGGCGTCGCGCAGGTGCGCGGCGTAGCCGGGCGGGGCGCGGAACTGGAAGCAGGCGGTGGAGCCCGGGGAGCACTTGCCCGCGCCGGTGTCGTCGGTGAGCGGCTCCTCCAGGTTGCCCATCACCAGGTCGGCCTTCAGCGCGGCCTTGATCTCGTCGAAGAAGCCCTCGCCGCCGTTCGGGGGCAGCCGGGAGGGGGCGTTGCCCATGATGATGTCGCCGGTCGCCGAGAGAGAGATGGCACCGGCCGCCCCGTCGGGCGTCGCCCCGGGCCGGTCGCTCGGCACCGGCGAACCGGTGGCGCCCCCACCGCCGCCGGGCTGCCACACCGACGCGGCGTCGTCCGGCTCGCCGCAGCCGCCCGTGAGCAGCACGGCGAGGAGCGCGGCGACCGCGGCGGCACGGCGACGCGGGCGGGTCCGGAGGGCGGCGGGAGCATGCATCGCAGGCGACCCTACCGGGCAGGTAACGGTCCGACGACGGCCGATCGGACCGAAATTCAGCCCGTCCACCGGTCCGACCACGGGACGCAGGAGGCGGCTCCGCCGTCCCGGACGGCGGCGTGCACCGCGCGGGCGAGCGGGGCACCCCAGGTGGAGCGGGGGCCGCCGTAGGGCTCAACCGGGCCGTCGGCCGGGCAGAGCACGGTGACCGCGTCGGTGGGCGTGCCGGTGGCCGGCAGGCCCAGTTCCCAGATCGCCTGGGCCTTCGCCTCGGTCGCGGTGGCGACCGCGTTGACCAGGGCGGCGTCGCCGAGCGCCGCCGGGACGTACGCCACGATGTTGACCGTGCCGACCCGCTGCGCCGGTGCCGCCGGCGCCGGTGCCGCGGCCCAGACCGGGGTGCCGAGGCCGATCGTGGCCCAGACCCGCACGCCGGTGTCGGCCCGGGCCACCACCTCCGCGACGTCCACCCCGGTGAGCAGGCCGATCCCGGGCCCGGCCAGGCCGAGCCGGTCGGCCAGTCCGGCCAGGTGGTCCGCCGGGTCGTCCCGGTGGTACGACATCGGCACGGTCGCGTTGACCACCCACCGCCGTACGCCGATCCCGCCGCCGAGCGGGGCGGAGCTGACCGCCTGCAGCGGCGCGTCAGCGCGCCACACCAACAGCGGGATGTCCCAACCGTCCTCGGGGCGGGTGGTCAGCACGGGCTCGTTCAGCACGCCGGTCACCCTACGACCTGCGGCGACGACGGCCGGTGACCACCCGACCCGGGCGCGCGATCTTAGCCCTTGATCAGGTCCGGAGGGCTACACCCAACGATCAAGTTTCCAGGGGTGCAGCGCTGATTCGTGCTCACGTGCGCCTAGACTTGTCGGCGCGCGCGGGATCAGCGGACGGCGGACCCGGCCGACGGACGGCACGCGCAACCGGAGGTGCGCGATGGACGAGGTACTGGCCCGCAGCGGGATCTTCCAGGGTGTCGACCCGGAGGCTGCCGAGGCGCTCGCCAAGGAGATGGAGACGATCGACGTCCGCAAGGGCGAGATCGTGTTCAACGAGGGCGAGCCCGGCGACAGTCTCTACATCCTCCTGTCTGGCAAGATCAAGGTCGGGCGACGGGCTGCCGACGGCCGGCAGAACCTGATCGCGGTGATGGGCCCGTCGGACATGGTCGGCGAGCTGTCACTCTTCGACCCCGGTCCGCGGACGGCCACGGCCACCGCGGTGACCGACACCCGGCTGGTACGGCTGCGCAAGCAGGCCCTGCGGCCGTGGCTGAACAACCGGCCCGAGATCGCCGAGCAGCTGCTGCGGGTGCTGGCCCGCCGGCTCCGCCGGACCAACGACTCGCTGGCTGACCTGATCTTCACGGACGTGCCCGGGCGGGTCGCCAAGAACCTGCTCCAGATGGCCGGCCGTTTCGGCACCCGGGACGGCGGCGTGCTGCGGGTGACCCACGACCTGACCCAGGAGGAGATCGCCCAGCTGGTCGGCGCCTCCCGGGAGACGGTCAACAAGGCGCTCGCCGACTTCGCCTCGCGCGGCTGGCTGCGGCTGGACGGCAAGAGCATCATCATCCTCGACCCGGAGCGCCTGGCTCGCCGCGCGCGGGTCTGACCCGGTCCGACCACCTCGCCAGGGACCGCCCATCGGCGGTCCCTGGCGTCGTCGTACCCGGGATCGCTCTGCCGTCCGCAGAATTCCTCGACGCCGACGGCCATCGGCCGGCACCGTGGGCGGATGCCCGAACGTGTCGCGGTCCTCTCCGACATCCACGGCGCGCTGCCGGCGCTGGAGGCCGTGCTGGCCGAGCCGGACGTGGCCGACGCCGACCTGGTCGTGCTCACCGGCGACATCGCGGCCGGCCCGCAGCCGGTGGAGGTGCTGGACCTGCTCGCCGGGTTGGGCGACCGGGCGTGCTGGGTGCGCGGCAACGCCGACCGGGAGTTGGTCGAGGCCCGGGCCGGCCGGCCGTCGGCGCACGACGTCTCGAACTGGGCGGCGGCGCAGCTGCGGGACGACCAGCTCGCCCGGCTGGCCGCGCTGCCGCTGACCGTCACCCTGCCGGTCACCGGGCTGGGTGACGTGCTCTTCTGCCACGCCACGCCCCGGGACGACGAGGAGGTCGTCCTCGTCGACTTGCGGATGGAGCGCTGGACGGAGGTGTTCGCCGGGCTGTCGACCCGGGTCCGCGCGGTGGTCTGCGGGCACACCCACATGCCGTTCACCCGGCTGGTCGACCGCCGCCTGGTGGTCAACCCGGGCAGCGTCGGCATGCCGTACGGGGGGCCGGGGGCGGACTGGGCGCTGCTCGGGCCGGGCGTGCAGCTGCGCCGGACGGAGTTCGACGTCGAGGCGGCGTGCGCCCGGGTGGCGGCGGAGTCGGCCTTCCCGGACGCGGCCGAGTGGGCCGACGAGTACCTCCGCTCCCGGCACAGCGACGCCGACGCGCTCGCCGTCTTCGGCCCCCGCGACGGCCGCTGACCGCCCCCGGTCGGAGCGCGCACTCGCGGATGCCGGCCCAGAAAAAGTCAGTCTTGACTGTTTGTTTCGACGCCGGCACGCTGTCCCCGTGCCCACCGCATCGACCCGCGTCCCTCAGCAGGAGCGCAGCCGCGCCACCCAGGCCCGGCTGCTGGAGGCGACCGTGGACTGCCTGGTGGAGCACGGCTGGTCCGGCACCACGACCACCGTCGTCGCGGCCCGGGCCGGCGTCTCGCGCGGCGCGCAGCTGCACCACTACCCGACCAGGGCGACCCTGGTCACCGCCGCGGTCGCCCACCTCGCCGAGCGCAGGGCCGAGGAGGTGCGCACCGAGGCCGAGGCCCTGCCCGCCGGCCCGCAGCGGCTCGACCGGGTGATCGACCTGCTCGCGGCGGCCTTCACCGGGCCGCTCTTCGTCGCCGCCCTCGAACTGTGGGTGGCCGCCCGCACCGACCCGGAGCTGCGCGACGCCCTGGTGCCGCTGGAAGCCCGGGTCGGCCGGGAGATGCACCGGCTCACCGTCGGGCTGCTCGGCGTCGACGAGCGCCGACCCGGGGTCCGCGAGGCGGTCCAGGCCACCCTGGACCTGCTCCGCGGGCTGGGGGTGGCCAACCTGCTCAGCGACGACTCGGCCCGCCGCACCGCCCTGCTGCACACCTGGAAACGCCAGCTCGCCACCCTGCTCACGCCCGACGCCGGGCCGCCGGAGGCGGTACCGCCGGCGACCGGAGCAGCCGGGCGCGGCACGCCCTGACCCGAAGGCCCTGACCGGCACACCCGCCCGGGAGGCACCATGATCGACCTGACAGCCCTGCTCGCCGATCTGACCGCCGAGTCCGAGCAGCTCGACGCCCTCGTCGCCACGCTGCCACCCGAGGGGTGGGCCCGGCCGACACCGGCCCCCGGATGGACGGTCGCCCACCAGATCGCCCACCTCGCCTGGACCGACCACGTGGCCCGGCTCGCCGCGACCGACACCGACGCCTTCTACGCCTCGGTCACCTCGGCGCCGGACCCGAGTCGACTGGTCGACGACGGCGCCGAGCAGTTCCTGGCCCCGCCGGCCGAGCTGCTCACCCGCTGGCGGGCCGGCCGCGCCGGGCTCGCCGAGGCCCTCGCCGCCGTCCCGGCCGGGGAGAAGGTGCCCTGGTACGGCACCGGGATGTCGGCCGCCTCGATGGCCACCGCCCGGATCATGGAGACCTGGGCGCACGGCGAGGACGTCGCCGACGCGCTCGGCGTCACGCGTACCCCGACGGCGCGGCTGCGGCACGTCGCGCACCTCGGCGTCCGTACCCTCGGGCACGGCTTCGCGGCGCACGGCCGGGCCGTGCCGACCGCGCCGGTCCGGGTCGAGTTGACCGCGCCCGACGGCGACGCCTGGGCCTTCGGGCCGGCAGAGGCCACCGAGCGGGTGTCCGGCCCGGCGCTGGACTTCTGCCTGCTGGTCACCCAGCGCCGGCACCGCGCCGACCTGGCCCTGGTCGCCACCGGCCCGACCGCCGACGCGTGGCTGGACGTGGCGCAGGCCTTCGCCGGTCCGCCCGGCGCCGGCCGGGAGCCGCAGCCGGCGAGCGGGGTGCGGGCATGAGCGGGGTGCTGCGGGTCGGCAACGCCTCCGGCTTCTACGGCGACCGGTTCGCCGCCTGGCGGGAGATGCTCGACGGCGGTGAGCTGGACGTGCTCACCGGCGACTACCTGGCCGAGCTGACCATGCTGATCCTCGGCCGGGACCGGATGCGCGACCCCGACCTGGGCTACGCGAAGACGTTCCTCCGCCAGCTCGAGGGCTGCCTCGGCACCGCGCTCGACCGGGGCGTGCGGATCGTGACCAACGCCGGCGGGCTGAACCCGGCCGGCCTGGCCGCCGCGATCGGCGCGCTCTCCGACCGGCTCGGCCTCACGGCCAGAATCGGGTACGTCGAGGGCGACGCCCTCCAGCGTCCGGACGCGCTCACCGCCAACGCGTACCTCGGCGCGTTCGGCATCGCCACCTGCCTCGACGCCGGCGCGGACGTGGTGGTGACCGGCCGGGTCACCGACGCGTCCCTGGCGGTCGGCCCGGCGATCGCCCGGTTCGGCTGGGGGCGCGACGACCTGGACGCGCTGGCCGGGGCGACCGTCGCCGGCCACCTGATCGAGTGCGGCGCGCAGGTCACGGGCGGCAACTTCAGCTTCTTCACCGAGCTGCCCGACGGCGGCCACCGGCCCGGCTTCCCGATCGCCGAGATCCACCCGGACGGCTCGTCGACCATCACCAAGCACCCGGGCACCGGCGGCGCTGTCACGGTGGAGACGGTCACCGCCCAGCTGCTGTACGAGGTGGGCGGCCCGGCGTACCTCGGGCCGGACGTGGTGAGCCGGCTGGACACCGTCCAGCTGCGCCAGGACGGGCCGGACCGGGTCCGGGTCTCCGGCGTCCGGGGCACCCCGCCGCCGGACACGCTGAAGGTGGGCGTCAACAACCTGGGCGGCTTCCGCAACTCGATGACCTTCGTGCTCTGCGGACTCGACATCCCGGCCAAGGCCGCCCTGGTCCGGGGGCAGATCGAGGAGGCGGTCGGCAAGGAGGGGCTGGAGGTCACCCTGGCCCGCACCGACCATCCCGACGCGACCGACACCGAGGCGGCGAGCGCGCTGCTGCACGTACACCTGCGCGACGGCGACAAGGCGCGGGCCGGGCGTGCCTTCTCCGCGGCCGCGGTGGAGCTGGCGCTGGCCTCCTACCCGGGCTGCACGCTGACCACCCTGCCCGGCGACGCCACGCCGTACGGCGTCTTCACCGCCGACGCCGTGCCGCAGGGCGCGGTCCCGCACGTCGCGGTGCTGCCCTCGGGCGACCGGGTGCCGATCCCGCCGCCGCCGCGCACCGCGGCGTCCACCGAGGTCGCGGCGGTCGAGCCCGGGCGGGCCGAGGCCACCGCGACGACGCGGGGTACGACCCGGCGCGGGCCGCTCGGCGAGCTGGTCGGAGCCCGATCGGGCGACAAGGGGGGCGACGCCAACCTCGGCGTCTGGGCCCGCACCGACGCCGGGTACGGCTGGCTGCGCGGCTGGCTGACCAACGAGCGGCTGGCCGAGCTGCTGCCGGAGACCGCCCCGCTGACCGTCGAGCGGTACGAGCTGCCGACCCTGCGCGCGGTGAACTTCGTGATCCGGGGGCTGCTCGGGCAGGGGGTGGCCGCCTCCACCCGGTTCGACCCGCAGGCCAAGGCGCTCGGGGAGCTGCTCCGGTCCCGGATCGTCGACCTGCCGGCGGAGCTGCCGGGACCGGCTGCGGAGGTGATCGCGTGACCATCGTGGACACCCCGGAACGGCGGCAGCTACGGGAGCTGACCCGGGCCTTCGTGACGAAGGAGGTGCTGCCGCACCTGGACGACTGGGAGCGGGCCGGCGAGGTCCCCCGCGACCTGCACGCCACCGCCGCGAAGCTCGGCCTGCTCGGCATCGGCTTCCCCGAGTCGGTCGGCGGCAGCGGCGGCGACCTGCTCGACTCGATCCTCGTTACCGAGGAGATCATCCGCTCGGGCGGCTCGTCCGGGCTGGTCGCCGCGCTCTTCACGCACGGCATCGCGCTGCCGCACATGGTCGCCTCAGGTGACACCGACCTGGTCGACCGGTACGTCCGGCCCACCCTCGCGGGGACGATGATCGGCGCGCTGGCGATCACCGAGCCGGACGGCGGCTCGGACGTCGCCGCGATCCGCACCCACGCCCGCCGGGACGGCGGCCACTACGTGGTGAACGGGTCGAAGACCTACATCACCAGCGGGGTACGGGCCGACTTCGTGACCACCGCCGTCTGCACCGACTTCCCTGGCAGCGGAGAGCTCTCCCTGCTGGTGATCGAGAAGGGCACGCCCGGCTTCACGGTCGGCCGGCGGCTGGAGAAGCTGGGTTGGCACTGCTCGGACACCGCCGAGTTGTCCTTCGTGGACGTACGGGTGCCGGTGGCGAACCGGATCGGCCCGGAGGACACCGGCTTCCTGGCGATCATGCAGGGATTCGCCGCCGAGCGGCTCTCGCTGGCCACCCAGGCGTACGCGACCGCGCAGCGCTGCGTGGAACTGACCGTGCGCTGGTGTCGGGACCGCTCGACGTTCGGCCGGCCGCTGGCCAGCCGGCAACTGATCCGGCACCGGCTGGCCGAGATGCACACCCGCGCCGAGGCGGCCCGGGCGTACGTGCACCAGGTGGCCGCCCGGGTGGCGGCCGGCGAGCCGGTGGTGACCGAGGTGGCGATGGCGAAGAACGTCGCGGTGGCGGCCTGCGGCCAGGTGGTCGACGCGGCGCTCCAGCTGCACGGCGGCTTCGGCTACCTGCGCGACGCGGAGGTGGAACGGCACTACCGGGACGCCCGGATCCTCGGCATCGGCGGCGGCACCACCGAGATCATGAACGAGATCATCGCGAAGGGCATGGGGCTGTGACCACACTGGACACCGCGCTCGACCCGTCCTCGCCGGCGTTCGCGGCCAACCGCGAGGCCCTGCTGGAACGCCTCGCCGAGCTGGACGCCGCGCTCGACCAGGCCCGCGCCGGCGGAGGCGAGAAGTACGTGACCCGGCACCACAGGCGCGGCAAGCTGCTCCCCCGGGAGCGGATCGAGCTGCTGCTCGACCCGGACAGCCCGTTCCTGGAGCTGTCCCCGGTGGCCGCGTACGGCACCGACTTCCCGGTCGGCGCCAGCGTGGTCACCGGCATCGGCGTGGTCGAGGGCGTCGAGTGCCTGGTCGTCGCCAACGACCCGACGGTGCGCGGCGGCGCGGTCAACCCGTGGTCGCTCGCGAAGACCCGGCGGGCCGGCGAGATCGCCCTGGCCAACCGGCTGCCGATGGTCAACCTGGTCGAGTCGGCCGGCGCGGACCTGCCCACCCAGGCGGAGATCTTCATCCCCGGCGGCCGGGTGTTCCGCGACCTGACCCGGCTCTCCGCCGCGAAGATCCCCACGGTCAGCGTGGTCTTCGGCAACGCCACCGCCGGTGGCGCGTACGTGCCGGGCATGTCCGACTTCACCATCATGATCCGGGACCGGTCGCAGGTGTACCTGGCCGGGCCGCCGCTGGTGAAGATGGCCACCGGCGAGGTCACCGACGACGAGTCGCTGGGCGGGGCGGCCATGCACGCCACGAAGTCCGGCCTGGCGGACTTCCTGGCGGAGGACGAGCGGGACGGCATCCGGCTCGCCCGGCAGTGCGTACGCCGGCTCAACTGGCGCAAGCAGGGCCCGCCGCCGCGCACCGGCGTCCCGCAGCCCCCCAGGTACGACCCGGAGGAGCTGCTCGGCATCGCCAGCGCCGACCTGAAGGTGCCGTTCGACCCGCGCGAGGTCCTGGCCCGGGTGCTGGACGGCAGCGAGTTCGACGAGTTCAAGCCCGGCTACGGCACCGCGCTGGTGACCGGCTGGGGCGAGCTGCACGGGTGGCCGGTCGGCGTGCTCGCCAACGCCCGGGGCGTGCTGTTCAGCGAGGAGGCGCAGAAGGCGACCCAGTTCATCCAGCTCGCCAACGCCGCCGACACCCCGCTGATCTTCCTGCAGAACACCACCGGCTACATGGTCGGCACCGAGTACGAGCAGCGCGGCATCATCAAGCACGGCGCTCTGATGATCAACGCGGTGTCGAACTCGACCGTGCCGCACCTGACGGTCAACCTGGGCGCCTCCTACGGCGCCGGTAACTACGGCATGTGCGGCCGGGCGTACGAGCCGAGGTTCCTGTTCACCTGGCCGAACGCCAAGTCGGCGGTGATGGGCCCGGCCCAGCTCGCCGGGGTGCTCTCGATCGTCGCCCGGCAGGCCGCCGCCGCCCGGGGCCGGGACTACGACGAGGACTCCGACGCCGCGATGCGGATGATGGTCGAGCAGCAGATCGAGTCCCAGTCCGGGGCGCTCTTCCTCTCCGGCCGGCTCTACGACGACGGGGTGATCGATCCCCGGGACACCCGTACCGTCCTCGGGCTCTGCCTGTCGGCGATCCACAACGGACCGGTGAAGGGCGCCGGCGGCTTCGGCGTCTTCCGAATGTGAGGCGGACATGATTCGGAAACTGCTTGTCGCGAACCGGGGCGAGATCGCCCGCCGGGTCTTCGCCACCTGCCGCGCGCTCGGCGTCGGGACGGTCGCCGTGCACTCCGACGCCGACGCGGACGCGCCGTTCGTCGCCGAGGCCGACCAGGCCGTACGCCTGCCGGGGAACACGCCCGCCGAGACGTACCTCCGGATCGAGAAGATCCTGGACGCGGCGCGCAACGCCGGCGCGGACGCCGTCCACCCGGGCTACGGCTTCCTCGCCGAGAACGCCGAGTTCGCCGCAGCGGTGACCGACGCCGGGCTGACCTGGGTCGGCCCGTCGGCCAAGGCGATCGCCGCGATGGGCGACAAGATGGCGGCGAAGGCGCTGCTCGCCGAGGCGGGCGTGCCGATGCTGCCGACCTGGACCGACGGTGACGAGATCACCGACTTCCCGGTGCTGGTCAAGGCGTCCGCCGGGGGCGGCGGGCGCGGGATGCGCATCGTCCGGGACGCCGCCGCCCTCGCCGAGGCCGTCGCCTCCGCGCGTCGCGAGGCGGCTGCGGCGTTCGGCGACGGCACGGTCTTCATCGAGCGGTACGTCGAGGGCGGCCGCCACGTCGAGGTGCAGATCTTCGGCGACACCCACGGCACCGTGGTCGCCCTCGGCGAGCGGGACTGCTCGATCCAGCGCCGGCATCAGAAGATCCTCGAGGAGGCCCCCGCCGTCGTCCCGCCGGAGCTGCGGCAGCGGCTGCACGAGGCCGCGGTGGCCGCCGGCCGGGCGGTCGACTACGTCGGCGCCGGCACGGTCGAGTTCCTGCTCGCCCCGACCGGGGAGTTCTTCTTCCTGGAGATGAACACCCGGCTCCAGGTGGAGCACCCGGTCACCGAGGCGGTCACCGGCCTGGACCTGGTCCGGCTGCAACTGCTGGTCGCCGAGGGCGCGCCGCTGCCGCTGGCGGCGACCCCGCCCACCGACGGCCACGCGATCGAGGTGCGCCTCTGCGCCGAGGACCCGGCGCAGGGCTTCCGACCCGCCACCGGCACCCTGCACCGGATCGCGGTACCCGGGGTGACGGCGTCCTTCGCCCCCGCACGGGGCCTGCGGCTGGACTCCGGGGTGGTCGACGGCTCGACGGTCGGCGCGCACTACGACTCGATGCTGGCCAAGCTGGTCGCCTGGGCGCCCACCCGGGCCGAGGCGGTACGGGCACTGGCCGGCGCGCTGGCCCGGGCCGAGTTCCACGGCGTCGCCACCAACCGGGACCTGCTGGTCCGGGTGCTGCGCAGCCGCGAGTTCGGCGCGGCGGAGGTCGACACCGGCTTCCTGGAGCGGCACGACGAGATCTTCGCCCCGCTGCTGCCGGCCGAGCAGGTCCCGCTCGCCGCCCTGGCCGCCGCCCTGGCTTCGGCCGCGGCCCGCCGCGCCGACGCCCCGGTGCTCGCCGAGCTGCCGTCGGGCTGGCGGAACGTCCCGGCGTTCCCGCAGCTGACCCGCTATGCCACGGCGGACGGTGGCGAGATCGAGGTCCGCTACCGGCTGGACCGGACGGGCGCGCTGGCCGAGTGGTCCACCGAGCCGACCAGCGGGTCCACCGTGACGCTGGTGGAGGCCGCCCCGGACCGGGTCGTGCTCGACGTGGCTGGGGTGCGGCGGGCGTTCCGCGTACACCGGGTGGGGTCGGCGGTCTTCGTGGACGGCCCGGACGGGGCGGCGAGCCTCTCCGAGCTGCCCCGCTTCCCGCTGCCCACCGCGGAGCTGGCGGCCGGGTCGCTGCTCGCGCCGCTGCCCGGCGCGGTGACCCGGGTGCACGTCGAGGTCGGCCAGCGGGTCGCCGCCGGCGACCTGCTGGTGACCCTGGAAGCGATGAAGCTCGAACACCCCGTGCTCGCCCCGACCGACGGGGTGGTCGCCGAACTGCCGGTGCCGGCCGGCGGCCAGGTCGAGACCGGGGCCGTGCTAGCCGTGGTCAACCCCGAGGAGGACCCGCGATGAACTTCGACCTCACCCCCGAGCAGGACCAGCTCCGCGACGCCGTCCGGGCGCTGGGCCGCAGGTACGGCCACGGCTACTTCGTAGAGAAGGCCAAGGCCGGCGAGCACACCACCGAACTGTGGAACGAGGCCGGCCGGCTCGGCTATCTCGGCGTCAACATCCCCACCGAGTACGGCGGCGGGGGCGGCGGCATCACCGAGCTGGCCATTGTCTGCGAGGAGTTGGCCGCAGCCGGCTGCCCGCTGCTGCTGCTGGTGGTCTCCCCCGCTATCGCGGCCACGGTGATCAACAAGCACGGCACCGACGAGCAGCGCAAGCGCTACCTGCCCGGCTTCGCCGACGGCTCGCTGAAGGTGGTCTTCGCGATCACCGAGCCGGAGGCCGGCTCGAACTTCCACCGGCTCGGCACGGTGGCCCGCCGGGACGGCGACGACTGGTTGCTCTCCGGCCGCAAGTGCTACATCTCCGGGGTCGACGAGGCGCGGTACGTGCTGGTGGTGGCCCGCACCGAGGACGAGTCGACCGGCAAGCTGAAGCCGGCGCTGTTCATCGTGCCGACCGACGCGCCCGGGCTGACCCGGTCCAAACTGGACATGGAGATCCTCTCCCCGGAGAACCAGTTCCTGCTCTACCTGGACGACGTGCGGCTGCCCGCCGACGCCCTGGTCGGCGAGTCGCTCGACGCCGGCCTGCCGGCGCTCTTCGCCGGGCTCAACCCGGAGCGGATCACGGTCGCCGCGATGGGCGCCGGCACCGGCCGGTACGCCATCGAGCGGGCCTCGGAGTACACCGCCACCCGCAAGGTCTGGGGCGGCCGGAGCATCGGCTCGCACCAGGGGGTGTCCCATCCGCTGGCGCACGCCGCGGTGCAGGTGGAGCTGGCCCGGCTGATGATCCACAAGGCGGCCGCCCTCTACGACGCCGGGCGCGACCTGGAGGCCGGCGTCTCCGGCAACATGGCCAAGTACGCCGCCGGTGAGGCCGCCGCGCTCGCCGTCGACACCGCCGTGCAGGCCCTCGGCGGGGCCGGCATGACCACCGAGTACGGCGTGGCCACGCTGCTCGGCGCGGTCCGGGCCGGCCGGATCGCCCCGGTCAGTCGGGAGATGGTCCTCAACTTCGTCGCCCAGCACGTCCTCGGCCAGGAAAAGTCGTACTGACCACCCGCCGATGCGCGGATTGACAGCGGGAGCCGGGCGAACATGCTTGTCGGATGGGGCGAATCCTGAGGCCGGACGCGCGGACCGTGGCGGTGGTCGCGTCACTGGCGGCCGTCGCGGTGCTGGTGGTCCTGGTCGTCTGGCACCCCGTCGGCATCCTGACGGTCGGGCTGGCGCTGCTCTGCGTCCTGCTCGCCACGGTCGCCGGCACCGCGGTGGCCGCGCTACGGCAGCGGGACGACCGGGAGGTGGCCACCGCCTCCCCCGGCCAGCCGGACGCCGGACCACCCGGCCTCGACGCGGACACCCTGGACGCGCTGGACAGCGGCGCCGTGCGGGCCCGGCTCGGCGCGACCCGGCAGGTCGGCGACCACTGAGGGCCGGCGGGCAGGTCAGCGACCGGTGAGGGTCGGCATGGCCAGGACGTCCACGCCCCGGCCGGCCAGGCAGCGATAGGTCCGGTCGAGATCCGTGCCGCTCGGCGGTAGCACCTCCAGGTGCCAGCCGGTGGTCTGGTCGAGGCCACTGGTCAGCCGGAAGGTCCGCGTGTTGCACACCGCCCCCACGACGGGGTCGGCGCTGACCTCGGCGTGGCCGGCGCCGACCAGCCGGGCGGGCAGGTCACCCTCCAGGTAGGACTCCCAGGTGTGCCGGCCGTCGCAGGAGATCCGGGCCGCCTCCGCCCGGTCGCCGCGCAGCCGCACCGGCCCGAAGCACTCCAGCTCGGGGGCGCAGCGCGCCGCCACCGGCAGGGACACCGCCGGTCCGACCGTCGCGCAGCCCGGCAGGGGACCCCCGCCGGCGGCCGGCGAGGACGACCCGCTGCCCGCCGCCGTCGGGCTGGGCGCCGCCACCAGCGGGGCGCCGCCGGCGACCCACGCCCCGGCGCTCGCCGAGGCGGCCAGGGCGAGGACCCCGGCGCCGCCGAGGAACCACCGCCGTCGCCAGCGCCGGCCGGTGTGCGGCACCGTCGGATGGTCACTCTCGGGCGGGGTACGCGGGCTGGTCCGGCCGCCGGAATGCGGGCTGCCGGTGGTGGCCGGGCCGCCGGTGGTGGACCGGCCGCCGACCGGCGCCCCGGAGACCGGCGCCCCGCTCACCGGCGCCGGGGCCGGGTCGAACGGCAGGGCGACCAGCAGGTCGCGCAGCTCGATCGCGGAGGGACGCGCATCCGGGTCGTTGGACATGCCCGCCCGCAGCACGTCGACCAGCTCGGTCGGCACCCCGGGCAGCTCCGGGATCTGCTGGTGGAACATCTCCAGCACGGTGACCAGGCTCGGGTTCCGCTCCGACTGCCAGCGCGGCGGGCGGCCGCTCATCACCGCGTAGAGGGTGGCGCAGAGCGCGTACACGTCGACGGCCGGCGAGGGCGGGCTGTGGCTGAACATCTCCGGCGGGGCGTACGCCGGAGTCAGCACCTCGAGGGTGACCGAGGCGTCGCGCACCTCGGCCAGCACCGCCAGCCCGAAGTCGGCCAGCACCGCCGGGTTGAAGTGCGAGTAGAGGATGTTGGCCGGCTTGACGTCGCGGTGCAGCACCCCGGCCGCGTGCGAGTGGGCGAGCGCGTCGGCGATCTTGATGCCGAGGTCGCGGGTCTCGGACGCACCGAGCGGCGAGGTCCGCATCCGCTCGGCGTACGAGCCGTCGCAGAGCTCCATGATGAGGTAGGGGTGCTGGTCGACGGTCACCCCGACGTCGAAGAGGTCGACCACGTGCGGGTGGGACGACATCTTCCCGGCCGCCCGCGCCTCCCGCAGGAACCGGGCCTGGTCCCGCTCGCTGTCCAGCGTGCGGTTCTCGACCTTGACGGCGACCTCGCGCCCGACCGAGATCTGGGTGGCCCGGTAGACGGTGGCGTAACCGCCCCGGGCGAACACCTGCAGATCGGTCAGACCGGGCACGATGGGCAGCCGGAGGGCGCCGGGCGGGGTCTCGGTCACGGCTTCGAAAATACCCGTCCCACCGACGCGCTCAGCGGACCGTACCGGCGGGTGACGCCGACCCGGTGCTCTCCCCGGCGCCCGCCGGGTCGCCGTCCGGGCCGTCGACCGGCGTCGACGTGGCTGCGCGCCGGGCGTCCCAGTGCAGGCCGAGCGCGGTGGCGACCGCGCCGAGCCCCTCCCAGAGGGCGACCCCGATGAACCGGTCGGGCGCGACGTCGGCCAGCACGGTCAGGGTGAAGACGGTGAAGGTGACCAGCCGGAAGACGACCGTGAACCGGTAGAACGGCCGCCACTCGGTGGCGGTCGCCAGCAGGTAGTAGACCCCCATGTTGAACGAGGCCATCGAGGAAGCGGTGAGGAACGTGCCGGTGTGGTCGCCGGCCGCCCGGGTCTCCGGCACCTCGAAGCCAAGCAGCCGCAGCTGCGCCTCCGGCCAGACCAGCCCAAGCGCCCCCATCAGCAACGCCAGGACGCCGAAGACCGCGATCGTCCAGCCGGCGCCGGAACGCGGCAGCCTCATCTGTCCTCCCACCCGGACGGCGCGACCGTCATCGACGGACGACCGCGTGAAGTGACACGCTAACCGCCCCCACCGACGCGCACATCCCCGGAACCGCCAGACCTGTCCGGCCCGGGCCGACCAGCCGCCGTCAGACCTCGGCGGCGAGGCGGGCGCGCAGGGCGTCGGCGGCCGGACGTTCGCTGCGCTGCTCGGTGGCGTACGCCAACCGGACCGCCTCCTCGGCGCTGGCCAGCGCCTCGACCGGCCGGCCGCAGGCGGCCAGCGCCTCGGCCAGCACGCTCGCCCCGATCACCTGGCTGCGCACGTCCTCCGCCGGGGCGGCGACCGCCCGCCGGGCCCAGTCCAGCGCCTGTTCCCGCTGGCCGTGGGCGAGCAGGGCGGAGGCGTACCGGGCCATCGTCTGGCGGCGGGAGAAGAGCAGCGTCGGGGTGTTGGCCGCGGTGGTGGCCACCGGGGCGAGCAGTCCGACCGCGGTGGCCGGGTCGCCGGCGGCGAGCCGGGCGGTGGCCAGCAGCACCCGGGGCGCGGCCTGGGCCGGCGCCTGCGGGTTGTGCGGCTCGACGGTGGTCAGCACCGCGCGGGCGTCCCGCTCGGCGGTCTCGCAGTCGCCCATGTCCAGCGCCACGAAGCCGCGCAGGGTGCCGGCCATCCCGGTCAGCAGCGGGTGCGAGCTGCGCTCGGCGTACGCCAGCGCGTCGGTGAGCAGGTCGGCGGCGTGCTCCGGCTCGCCCAGCCCGCGCGCCACCACCCCCCGTACGACCAGGGCGAACCCACGACCCCAGTCGTCGGAGACCTCGGCGAAATCCCGGTACGCCCGGCGCGCCTCCCGGTCGGCCTCGGCGATCTCGCCCAGCTCGGCCGCGGCAAACGCCTCGACCGCGCGGAGCGTGCCCACCGCCCACGCCTCGCCGACCCGCTCGCCGAAGGGCAGGAAGACGTTCGCCAGCTGGCGGGCCTCCCTCAGCCGCCCGGCGAGCAGCCGGGCGAAGGCGGTGGTGCCACGCAGCCAGGCCCGCCCGTACGGGTCCTTCAGTTCGGCGAAGAGCCGGGCGGCCCGGCCGAGCACCGCGTCGGTGCCGGCGAAGTCGCCCCGGGTGGTGGTCACCCAGGCCAGGTTCTGCAACGACCAGGCCTGCCCGCGCGGGTCGTGCGCGGCGAGGCTGACCTGGTACGACGCGGCGAGCCGGCTGCTCGCCTGGCCGAGCCGGCCGGCGATGAAGTCGGCCATGCCGAGCCGGCGCATCGCCGAGGCGCGCAGGGTCGGCAGGTTCCCCGCGGTGGCCACCTGCAACGCCTCCTGCCAGCAGGCCACCGTCCGGCCCTGGTCGCCGAGGGTCTGGTGGGCCTGCCCGGCGAGCAGCAGGGCGCTGGCCCGGGTGGCCTCGTCGCCCGTGTTTGCGGCGATCTTCTCGGCGAAGGCGAGCGCGTCGGCGGGCCGCCCGACCTGGAGCAGCGCCCGGGCGTGCACCACCCGGTCCGCCGGGGGCAGCCCGTCCCGGGCCAGCTCGGCGGCGCGCTCGGCGTACTCGACCGCGAGGGCCGGCTCGCCGGCCTGCAGCGACCGGCGGGCGGCCCGGCCCAGCGCGGCCACGCCCAGCGGGGCGACCGTCCGGGCCGGCGCGTCCGGCCGCAGCTTGACCGCGTCGGCCAGGGCGGCGGCCCGCTCCACGTGCTCGGCGACGAAGTCGTCCCGGGCGGCGTCGGTGAAGCCGCCCGGCAGGGTGACGGTGGCCTCCGGGGCGGGCGCGGCCCACCGGGCCAGCGCGGCGTGCCGCTCGGCCAGCTCGGCCTTGCTCACCCCCGCGTACGCGGCCTCGCGCATCAGCGGGGTGGCGAAGGCGTAGCCGGTGCGGGTGCGGTGCAGCATCCGCCGTTGCAGCAGCTCCTCGACAGCCCGCTCCAGCTCGACCGCGGCCACCGCGGCCGGCCGGCCGTCCCAACCGGCGCGCTGCTCGCGCAGCGCCTCCAGCGCCCCGGCGGGCACGGTGTCGCCGACCACGGCGGCGTCCCGCAGCACCGAACGGGCGTTCGCCGGCAGCGCGTCGATCCGGGCGGCGAGCACGGCGGCCAGGTCGCGGGAGAGCAGCCGGCTGCCCAGCGATCCGGGCACCAGCCGCCAGCCGCCGTCCGGGCCGGCGGTCAGCGCGCCGCGCTCGCGCAGCATGGTGACCAGCTCGGCGAGGTAGAACGGGTTGCCCTGGGCGGTGGCGAGCAGCCGGTCGGCGTCGGCCGGCGGCAGCTTCCCCCCACCCAGGTAGCTGGTGAGCAGGCGGGCGGCGTCCGCGCCGCGCAGCGCGGGCAGCGAGTGCACCTCGGCGTCCGCGACCCGGGTCAGCGCTCCGGCGGTACGCACCAGCTCGGGGCGGCCGAGCAGCAGCACCAGCACCGGACCGCTGAGCCGGTTGAGGGTCAGCGCGAGCGCCTTGATGGTCTCGGGGGTGGCGTCGTGCAGGTCGTCCACGACGATCACGAGCGGCGCCTCGACGGCGAGCCCGCTGAGCAGCCCGGCGACCGCGTTCGGCACCGCCTCGGCGTCCGGCGGCGGGGAGGCGGCATTCCACTCGCCGTTCTCGGCGGCGGCGGGCAGCTCGGCGTACCCGAGCAGGGCAAGGAGCTGGTCGGTGGCGAGCGGGGGCGGGTCGCCGGGGAGCCGGGCGAACCGCTGGCCGAGCCGGCGCAGCCGCTCCTCCACGGCCGGGCGGGTGAGCGCGGTGGCCGGGTCGTTGGGCAGGCCGACCGCCGCTCGGACCAGGTCGGCCAGGGGGGCCAACCGGCGTCGCTCGCCGAACGCGGCGCAGCGTACGGAGAGCACCCGGGCGCCGCTGTGCGCGGCGTACCGGCCCGCGCCGACGTCGTAGCCGGCCGCGAGGCGTTCCACCTCGGCGGCGAATCGGGACTTGCCGATCCCCGCCTCGGCGGTCATCAGCAGCACCCGGGGCTCGCCCCGGTCGATCACCTCTGCCATCCGGCCGGCGACCCGGCCGATCTCGGTCTCCCGGCCCACGAACGGCGCCTCGTCGCCGAGGCCGGAGCGGGTGCCCGGGGCGTCCAGGAGACCGAGCAGCTCGTACGCCTCCACCGGCTCGCGCTTGCCCTTGAGCCGCAGCGGCCGCAGCGCCCGCCAGGAGGCGACGTGCCGGGTGGCGGCGGAGGTCCGGGCGCCGGCGTAGACCGCGCCGACGGCGGCGGCGTCGGCGAGCCGGGCGGCGGTGTTCACCGTGTCGCCGATGACCGTGTATTCGATGGCGGCCTGGATGCCGGCGATCACGTCACCGGTGTTCAGCCCGACCCGCAGGCCGAGCGACGCGCCGCCGCCGCGCTCGTCGTCGAGCACCCGGCGGACTGCCCGCTGCATGGAGAGCGCGGCCCGGACCGCCCGTTCGGCGTCGTCCTCGTGCGCGACCGGTGCGCCGAAGACCGCCATGATGCCGTCGCCGGTGAGCTTGTCGACGTGCCCGCCGAAGGTCTTGACCGCGCCGGCGAGCGCGGCGAGCACCCGGTCGGTGACCGCACCGACCCGTTCCGGGTCGAGGTCCTCCGACCAGGAGGTGAAGTCGGAGAGGTCGCCGAAGAGCACGGTGACCACCCGCCGCTCGGCGGCCGGCAGGGTCGCGGCGGCGGGCAGCGCGGCCCCGCAGTTGTGGCAGAACCGGGCGCCGGGGACGGCGACGGTGCCGCAGACCGGACAGGTCACGGCTGCTCCACCCCGAGGTATTCCAGCTGGGCCCGGACCGACCATTCGGCCGCCCACCAGAGCGACCGGTCGACGTCCGCGTAGACCCGCTCGACCACCTCGGGTGCCGTGGTGGCGCCCTCGGCGACCGCGGCCCGCACCTGGTCGAGCCGGGCGCGGCGGTGGGCCAGGTAGAACTCGGCGGCAGCGCCGCAGTCGGCCAGCGCCGGGCCGTGCCCGGGCAGCGCCGGGATCCCCCGGTACGTCGAGAGCAGCTCCAGGCTGGTCAGGTAGTCGCCGAGGTGCCCGTCGGGGTGGGCGACCACGGTGGTGCCCCGGCCGAGGATGGTGTCGCCGGTGAGGACCACCCGCTCGTCGCCGTGCTCGGCCAGGAAGCAGACCGAGTCGGCGGTGTGCCCGGGGGTCGGCAGCAGCCGGATGGTGAAGCCGGCGGCCGCCAACCCGGTCTCCGGGGTCAGCGGCGGACCGCCGATGGTGTGCGCCGGGTCGGCGGCGCGGACCGCCGCCCCGTTGAGCAGCTCGGCCAGTCGCGCGGAGCCCTCGGTGTGGTCGGGGTGCCCGTGGGTGATCAGCACCGAGCCGACCGGCCCGTGCGCGGCGATCCGGTCCAGGTGGCCCTCGTCGGCCGGCCCGGGGTCGACCACCACGGCCGGCTCGCCCGGGGCTGCCCGCAGCACCCAGGTGTTCGTCCCGTCCAGCGTCATCGGCCCCGGGTTCGGCGCACGCAGCAACGTCACCCAGCCCGGCAGCCCGTCCGCGAGCGCGGCGGCTGGCCCCGTCACATGCCCGCCCATGGCTGCGATCGTACGACCCCGTCCGCCACTCCCCGCGATCTTGCGGTTCCGGCCCGTGGTTTGTGGCCGTTCACGCCTTTTGCCGGGACGCACTGCGCAAGATCGCGGGGACGGACGGTGGCGTCAGGAGACCTCGACGATGACCTCGACCTCGACCGGGGCGTCGAGCGGGAGTTCGGCTACGCCGACCGCGGAGCGGGCGTGCCGGCCGGCCTCGCCGAAGACGGCGCCGAACAGGTCGGAGGCGCCGTTGATCACGCCGGGCTGCCCGGTGAAGCCGGACGCGCTCGCGACGAAGCCGGTCAGCTTCACGATCTTGACGACGTTCTCCAGGCCGACCAGCGAGTCGATCGCGGCCATTGCGTTCAGCGCACACCGCTCGGCGAGGTCCTTCGCCTGCTCGGCGGAGACGCCCGCGCCGACCTTGCCGGTGGCGAGCAGCTTGCCCTCGGCCATCGGCAGCTGGCCGGAGACGTAGACATGCTGGCCGGACTGCACCGCCGGGACGTAGCTGGCCACCGGGGGCACGACCTCCGGCAGGCTCAGCCCCAGCTCGGCGAGCTTGGCGTGGGGTCCGTTGCTCATGCCCTCAGCCCTTCGGGCGCTTGAGGTAGGCGACCAGCTGGTCCGGGTTCGGGCCGGGGACCACGGCGACGAGTTCCCAGCCGTCCTCGCCCCAGTTGTCGAGGATCTGCTTGGTCGCGTGGACCAGCAGCGGGACCGTGGCGTATTCCCACTTCTGCATCGGTGGAAGGCTCCCTTGCCTGACGTGGACTGTTCCGGGGACAGCCTACGGTCCGGGCGACGGCCGGGGCGCGGGACGCTGCTCAGGGGCGGTCGGCACCTCGCCGCAGGGGCCCTCGTGGTCGTACGGCTGGGGCCAGCGCGGGTACGACAACTCGTTGACCGGCATCACGCCGGCCGGCCCGTCATGGTCGCCGCTCGGCCCGAGCCGCCTCGCCCGGTCGCCGGGCGGGAACTGGGCGCGGGCGTAGGACCAGCCCACGGAGCCCCACAACGGGACGCGCATGCGCGATCACGTCGAGTCACATATGTGACACATGACTGGTCCGGAAGGCGACCGCGCGGAACAGCAGGTCGTGAGCGGTCCGCCACGGGCATCCCATCGACCGCTACCCTTCTGCATCGTACGGGCGATCAGGGGTCGCCCGTCGTGCCCGAACCCGCGTCGTCGCCAGGGGCGGCGAGGACGCCCCATCCCCCGGGGGATCACATGACCCAACCGCCGATCGGTGGCGCGAGCGGATCGCCGGGCACGCCGGCGTTCCGGCAGGACGTACCCGGCCAGACCGGGCCGGTCTCCCCCGGCGCGCCGACCCCGGGTGCCATCCCGCCGCCTCCATCCGCCTACCCCGCGTACCAGGCGCCGGGCGCGCCCCGGAAACGCGGCCTGCTGATCGCCTCGATCGTGCTGGCCGGGGCCATCCTGCTCTGCGGCGGCGGCGGGACCGCCGCCTTCCTGGCCCTGCGGGACACCGAGAGCGGCGAGGGCGCCAAGGAGCCGACGGTCGCGGTGGACGGCTTCCTCACCGCCGTCTACCGGGACCGGGACGCCCGGAAGGCGACCGCCTTCGTCTGCTCCGCCTCCCGGGACCAGGAGAAGCTCGACGCGAAGGTCGCCGAGGTGGACAGGTACGCCGCCGGCTACCAGAACCCGCGCTTCCGGTGGTCGAGCCCGAAGGTGGACAACCAGACCGGCGACCGGGCCACCGTCACCACCACGCTCACCATGACCACTGCCGACGAGAAGGTCGCCGAGCAGGCGCTGCGCTTCACCGTGGTGCGGAAGACGGGTTGGCGGGTCTGCGAAGTCGGCTGATTCCGCGAGGTGGATAGGCTCGATGGATGCGAGCAGCTGAGCGGCCGGCCGAACCGGCCGGTACCGGATGGCCGTCCCGTCTCCACGTGGTGACCGGCAAGGGTGGCACCGGCAAGACCAGCGTGGCGGCGGCGCTGGCGCTCGCCCTGGCCACCGGCGGGCGGCGCACCCTGCTGGTCGAGGTGGAGGGCCGGCAGGGCATCGCCCAGCTCTTCGGGACCGACCCGCTGCCGTACGAGGAGCGGCACCTGACCGACGCCCCCGGCGGCGGCGAGGTGCGGGCCCTGGCGGTGGACGCGGAGGAGGCGCTCCTCGAGTACCTCGACATGTTCTACAAGCTGGGCGCAGCCGGCCGGGCGCTGCGCAAGGTCGGCGCCATCGATTTCGCCACCACCATCGCGCCGGGCCTGCGGGACGTGCTGCTCACCGGCAAGGTCAAGGAGGCCACCACCCGCACCTCCGGGCAGCGCCGCGCGTACGACGCGGTGGTGCTGGACGCGCCGCCGACCGGCCGGATCGGCCGGTTCCTCAACGTCACCGCGGAGACCGCCCGGCTGACCAAGGTCGGCCCGATCAAGACGCAGAGCGAGGGGGTCTCCGCGCTGCTGCGCTCCCCGATGACCGCGGTGCACGTGGTCACCCTGCTGGAGGAGATGCCGGTCCAGGAGACGGTGGACGCGATCACGGAGCTGACCCAGCTGGGTTTCCCGGTCGGTCGGGTGATCGTCAACGCCGCCCGGCCGCCGCTGCCGACCGGCCGCGAGGTGACCCGGGCCGAGCTCGAGCGCGGGCTGCGCGCCGCCGGGCTGCCGGCCGACCCGGCCACCGTCACCGGCCTGGCCAACGAGGCGCGGGACCAGCAGGTCCGGCGGGAGCTCGAGGATTCGCTCCGTACCGACCTGGCGGAGCTGGGGCTGCCCCTGACCGAGCTGCCGCTGCTGCCCGGCGGGGTGGACCGGGCCGGGCTGGAGACGCTGGCGGAGGCGCTCGGCCGCGCCGATTGACTCACACCTGCGGTCCGCGCGGGGGCGCGGACCCCACCGGCCCGATACGCTCGATTGGTGCCTTCCGAAGACGCGGCGCCGCAGCTGGACGTCGACCAGATCCTCGCCGACCCGGGCGTGCGGATCGTCGTGTGCTGTGGCGCCGGCGGGGTGGGTAAGACGACCACGGCGGCCGCACTGGCGCTGCGGGCGGCCGAGCAGCACGGCCGGCGGACGGTGGTGCTCACCATCGACCCGGCCCGCCGGCTGGCCCAGTCCCTCGGCCTGACCGAGCTGGACAACACCCCCCGGCAGGTCAAGGGGATCGACATCGAGGACAGCGGCGGCGAGCTGCACGCCATGATGCTCGACATGAAGCGCACCTTCGACGACGTGGTGCTCCAGCACACCGATCCGGCGAAGGCGGCGGAGATCTTCGCCAACCCCTTCTACCAGGCCATGAGCTCCACCTTCGCCGGCACCCAGGAATACATGGCGATGGAGAAGCTCGGCCAGTTGCACGCCCGCGGCGAGTGGGACCTGATCGTCGTCGACACCCCGCCCTCGCGGTCCGCGCTGGACTTCCTGGACGCGCCGGCCCGGCTCTCCCGCTTCCTCGACGGGCGGATGCTGCGGCTGCTGCTGGCCCCGGCGCGCAGCGGCGGCCGGAGCATGTTCAGCTTCGTCACCGCCGGCTTCGGGATGTTCTCCAAGGTGGTGCAGAAGCTGCTCGGCGCCCAACTGCTCACCGACCTGTCCGGCTTCGTGGCCGGGCTCGACTCGATGTTCGGCGGTTTCCGGCAGCGGGCCGAGCAGACGTACCGGATCCTGCAGGCGCGGGAAACGGCGTTCCTGCTGGTCGCGGCCCCCGAGCCGGACGCCGTCCGGGAGGCGGCCTACTTCGCGGGGCGGCTGCGGGAGGAGCGGATGCCCCTGGCCGGCCTGGTGCTCAACCGGGTGCACCGGTCGGCGGTGAAGTCGCTGGACGCGACGGAGAGCCTGGCCGCCGCGGAGCGGCTGGCCGAGCTGGGCGGCCACGAGGCCACCGCCGAGGTGCTGCGGGCCCACGCCGCGCTGGCCCAGCAGGCGGTACGCGAGCGGGAGGTGGCGGCCCGGTTCACCGAGGCGTTCCCGGCGGTGCCGGCGGTGTCGGTGACGGCGCAGCCCGCCGACGTGCACGACATCGACGGGCTGCGGACGATCGGCACGGCGATCAGCCAGCCGTGACCGGCGTCAGCCGGCGGCGGTGACCAGGACCTTGTCCTTGCCGACCTTGTCCTTGGCGTTCTTCTTCATCGCGGCCTCGAACATCTTGCGCCAGCTCGTCACCTGGGGGTGACGGCGCAGCAACGCCCGACGTTCCCGTTCGGTCATGCCACCCCACACCCCGAACTCGATCCGGTTGTCGAGCGCGTCGGCCAGGCACTCGTACCGAACTGGGCAGCTCCGGCAGATCCTCTTCGCCACGTTCTGTTCGGCGCCCTGTACGAACAACGCGTCCGGGTCCCCGTTCTGACACGCCGCCAGTGACGGCCAGTCAGTGATCATGCCCATGTGTACACGTCCCCCCTTGCAGTACCTACCGACCTCGTGCGACCAGCCGTCGAATCCCCCCAGTCGTCCGGCCCATTCCTTCCCCAAGGAGGCACGGACGACGTGGCCCTGTCGCCGCCACCATCATGCTCTGTAGTCGCCTGATTACGCAACGTTGTCGGCGAAATCCATCATTCCGGACACTCCCGGCTTGCCGGGCCTTCGCGCGCCGCTTACCCGGCCCGAGTACGTGAAAACGCCGCGCGGCTCCCCCGTTCGGAGGAGACTCGGCGCCAGGTCACACGCAACCACGCACCAGGGGTCGTGCGTTTAGCACAACGAGGTCGGCGCGCGCAGGAAATGGGGAAAGAACGCCCCAGCGCCCCTCGTCCCTACTCGCGTACTCTGTCGAGGTGACCTGGATGCGGAAACGTGACCACAATGTCTTCACCAACGCCGCATCGCTACTGATCTGTGGCCTGTTGGCCGGAGTGGTGGTCGCAGCGGCGGCCTTCCCCGCGGTGGCGATGTCCGGACTGGCCGCGAAGGCCGGTGCCGAGACCTTCGGCGCACTCCCCAAGGAGCTGACGGTGGCCCGCGCGCCGCAGATCAGCTACCTGCTCGCCTCCGACGGCAAGACCCCGCTCGCGACCATGTACGACGAGAACCGGCGGGACGTGAAGCTGGCCGACATCGCACCGGTCATGCAGAAGGCCATCATCGCGGCCGAGGACCACGACTTCTACAAGCACAACGGGGTCGACCTCAACGGCGTCGCCCGCGCCTTCGTCAACAACCAGTCCGACTCCGCCTCCCAGCAGGGCGCCTCCACGCTGACCATGCAATACGTCCGGCTGGCCATCGCGTACTCGGCCACCCACCCGGCCGACGTGGTCGCCGCGACCGAGGACACCAGCGCCCGCAAGCTCCGCGAGATGCGCTACGCCATCCAGATCGACAAGGAGTTCTCCAAGGACGAGATCCTGGAGCGCTACCTGAACATCGCCTCCTTCGGCAACGGCGCGTACGGCATCTTCGCCGCCAGCCAGGTCTACTTCGGCAAGCCGCCGAGCAAGCTCAAGGTCGAGGAGGCGGCGCTGCTGGCTGGCATGGTCAAGGCGCCGACCACCAACGACCCGACCACCCGCAGCGGCCGGCCGCTCGCCCTGGACCGGCGCAACTACGTCCTGCAGAACATGGTCAAGACCGGCGCCATCAGCCAGCAGGAGGCGGACGCCGCCAAGGCCATCAAGATGGTCGTCAAGGACAAGCGCACCCCGAACGGCTGCGTCTCCACCAACCAGAAGGACTGGGGCTTCTTCTGCGACTACTTCTACCGCTGGTGGATGCAGCAGGAGACGTTCGGCTCGACCACGTACGACCGCGAGCGCCGGCTGAAGAGCGGTGGCTACACCATCACCACCAGCCTCGACGTGCAGGCGCAGAACGGCGCCGACCGGGCCGTCCGGAAGAACCTCGGCGTGAACAGCAAGGCGGCCCGGATGGTCGCGGTGATCGAGCCGGGCACCGGCCGGGTCCGGGCGCTCTCGGTGAACCGGAACTTCAAGATCGATGATCCGCGGAAGCGGCAGAACCCGCTCTCCAGCAATCCGGCCAAGGCCAAGGCCAAGATCCGGGCCAACTACCCGAACACGGTGAATCCACTGCTCAGCGGTGGCCAGGGCATCGCCGGCTACCAGGCCGGCTCGACCTTCAAGATGTTCACCATTGTCGCGGCGCTGGAGAAGGGCATCCCGCTCAGCTACACGATCAACGCACCGGAAACCTTCAAGTCGAACTACATCATCGAGAAGAACTCCCCCGCCGCCTGCCCCGGCACGCACTTCTACTGCCCGAAGAACGCGTCGAAGAGCATGACCGGCGTGCACAACATGTGGACCGCCTTCGGCAAGTCGGTCAACACCTACTTCGTGCCGTTGGAGCAGCAGGTCGGCGCGGAAAACGTGATCAAGGCGGCGCAGAAGCTCGGCATCACATTCCGCGACAGCGAGGACGCACGTTTCGCGAGAGAGGGTGCCAACCAGTGGGGCGCCTTCACCCTGGGCGTCTCGGCCACCACCCCGCTGGAGGTGGCCAACGCCTACGCCACCCTGGCGGCGGACGGCAAGTACTGCGAGCCGATCCCGGTGCAGGAGATCAAGGACCCGGAGGGCAAGAAGCTCGACATCGCCAACCCGCGGTGCGAGCAGCGGATCGGCACTCAGGTGGCCCGGGCCGCCGTGGACGCGGCGCGCTGCCCGGTCGGTGACGGGTCGGCCACCTCCAAGTGCAACGGCGCCACCGCGCGCAACGTCCACGGGATCGTCGGCGCGCCGGTGGCCGGCAAGTCCGGCACCACCGACGGGGACAAGACCTCCGCGCTGGTCGCGATGACCAAGCAGTACGCGGTGGCCGGCATCATGGCCGACCCGGACTGGCCGCAGACCACCCAGAAGATGGGCCACGACGAGACCCCCAAGGGCATCAACCCGGCCGTCTACGAGACCCTGCGCGACGCCATGAAGGGCAAGGAACGGATCAACTTCACCCCGCCGAGCGGCAAGATCATCGAGGGTGACCAGCGGTCCATCCCGAGTGTGACCTGCCAGTCGGTGGACAGCGCCCGGTCCCGGCTCAAGGACGCCGGCTTCGAGGTGGTCGTCTCCGACCGCAAGGTGCCGTCGAACTGCGCGGCCGGTTCGGTCGCCCGCACCAGCCCGGACCGCCGGACCATCAAGGGCGGCGTGGTGACCATCGAGGTCAGCAGCGGCCCCGGCACCCCGTCAGGCACGCCGACCGTGGGCCCCGGCGGCATCATCACCCCGCCAGGCCCGAGCCGTCCCAGCCGGCCGCCACGCGGCTGACCGTACGCAGGCAGAACGGGCGGGCACCCTGGGGGTGCCCGCCCGTTTCGCGTACCCGGGTCAGAGACCGAGCTGTCGGCGTACCTCGGCGGCCACCCGGCCCCCCTCGGCCTGGCCGGCCACCGCGGCCTGGGCCGCCTTCATGGCCGGGCCCATCTGCGCCTTGCCGGTGAAGCCGCCCGCGGCGAGCGCCCTGGTGACCAGCTCGGCCAGCTCGGCGTCGGAGAGCTGCTTCGGCAGGTAGCGCTCCAGCACCTCGCCCTCGGCGGTCTCCTTGCCGGCCTGCTCGGTGCGGCCGGCGTCGGCGAAGGCGGTGGCGGCCTCACGCCGCTTCTTCGCCTCCTTGGTCAGCACCGCGAGCACCTCGTCGTCGGTGAGCTCGCGCTTGGCCTTGCCGGCGACCTCGGCGGTGCCGACGGCGGCCAGGGCCATCCGCAGCGTGGAGGTGGTCAGTTCGTCGCGCGCCTTGAGTGCGGCGCGCATGTCTGCGGTCAGGCGGTCCTTCAGCGTGCTCATGGACGGTCAAACTACCCTGAACGACATGCGAAAGCGCACACTATTCCGGCTCGGGGCCGGCACGGTCGCCGCGGGCGCGGCCACCCTGGCATACGCGTCGCTCGTCGAGCGCAACATGTTCACCCTGCGCCGGTACGACGTGCCGGTGCTGCCGGCCGACGCCGAGCCGCTGCGGGTGCTGCACCTGTCGGACCTGCACATGATGCCGGACCAGCGGCGCAAGCAGCAGTGGGTGGCGTCGCTGGCCGCCCTGGACCCGGACCTGGTCGTGGTGACCGGGGACAACATGGCCCACCCGGGCGCCGTCCCGGGCGTGCTGCGGGCCCTGCAACCGCTGCTGGACTTCCCGGGAGCCTTCGTCTTCGGCTCGAACGACTACACCGGGCCGGTCTGGAAGAACCCGTTCACCTATTTCCTGCCCGACCGGGAGTACACCGAGGGCGCCGAGCTGCCGTACGAGGAGCTGCGCGACGTCTTCACCGGGGCCGGCTGGGTGGACCTGAACAACTCCCGGACGTCGGTGAAGGCCGGCGGTCGGCTGCTGGAGCTGGTCGGCGTGGACGACCCGCACGTCGAGCGGGACGACTACCCCTCGGTGGCCGGCCCGGTCTCGTCCTCGGCCGACCTCGCCATCGCGCTCGCCCACTCCCCGGAGCCGGCCGTGCTCGACCAGATGGCGGCGGACGGCTTCGGCCTGCTGCTCGCCGGGCACACCCACGGCGGGCAGGTCTGCGTGCCGGGCTACGGGGCGCTGGTGACCAACTGCGGGCTGCCCCGGTCGATGGCGCGCGGTCTGCACCGCTGGCCCGGCTCCGACTCGTGGCTGCACGTCTCCGCCGGCCTGGGTACCCATCCCACCGCCCCGGTGCGGTTCGCCTGCCCACCGGAGGCGAGCGTGCTGACGCTCATCCCCCGCTGACCGGGGGCCGACGTCCCCGGGCCGGCACGGGGGTACCGAGTTTGACCATCGGACCGGGTGGGCTACTATTTGTCGGCACGCCTCGGGGTGTGGCGCAGCTTGGTAGCGCGCTTCGTTCGGGACGAAGAGGTCGTCGGTTCGAATCCGGCCACCCCGACCAGAGGTAAAAGGCCAGGTGAGATCGTCTCTCACCTGGCCTTTTGTCATGCCCCGACGCTCTCCTCGATCGACTCAGGCCGCCGGCTAATCGGCCCTTTCGTCCTCGTCAGCCTCGAGAGTCAGCGGAAAGCCAGCGAACGACTCCCTGACCTTCTCCGCGCCGGCCTCGAAGGCGTGCGTGTACCGGTCCAGCGTGGTCGAGATCTGCTCGTGGCCCATGACCCGCGCCACGTCGTTGATCGGTACGCCGTCCGACACAGCCAGGTCGCGTACGAATGCCGCAGATCATGGAATCGGAGCCCCCCTGAGCCATGCGCGGGACGCGAGCCCGCGCCACCCGGCGGTTCGGGAACTCCTCGATCACCTCGTTGCCGTCCCGATCGCGCCAGGTCGCCCGCCACACCCTGGGCCCGACCTGGACGACCTTGCCGAGCAGACCCGCACGCACGAGCGCCGGCCGCCAGATCCAAGCCCGGAAGACCGTGCGACGCAGCGGCCCGCCGGCCTCGTTGGTAAACACCTCGCCGGCGGGGCCGGGCGGCACGAGCGTGCGGTGCGCCCGCAGGAGCTTGACCACGAACGGCGGCAGCGGCACAAGTCGGCGGCCAGCCCGTGTCTTTGGTTAGGGCTTGTATGTCACGTGTCCGGCGACCTCGATGCCGACCCGGCCAACACGGACGGAGGCCTTCTCCAAGTCGATCGCGTCCCAGGTCAGCCCGACGCACTCTCCCCACCGCAGACCCGCACCTCCGGCCACCCCGACAAGCGCCCGGTACCGCTCCGGGATCTCCGGTAGGAGGTTCCCCGCGAACGCCTCCCGCGGTCATGAATGCGGTTGTTTGCTCCCCAGCTGGAAACCTCGGCCGATCAATTGAGGCAAGGTTTCGCTTCTGGGAGTCGGGATGCCGAGGACGACCAGTAATGCAACCAGGACCGGAGGCGGCGCAGCCGACCGCCGACAGCGGCCCGCCCCCCACGAGGCCTCCCGGGATGCCAGACTCCTGGGCAGCCGCGCGGGGGCTGCGGTATTCCGTCTGCAGTGGAGGTCTTCCATGGGTCGGCGTCACCGGATCCGTTCAATCGTTCTGGTGGCCGCCGCCTGTCCCGCGCTGGTAGCACCGGCTGCCGTGGCCGTGTCGCCGCGACCTGCGTCCGCCGGGATGGGCGCGCTGGCGGCCGTTGACGGCCCGGCCCCCTTCCAGAACCCGGGCGATCGCATGCCCCTGGGGCCGGAGACCCTGGTCACCACGGTCGGGGCGGTGCAGACGCCCGCGCCCGGTGTCACCTACCGCAAGTACACCCAGGGGTACGCCTCTTCTGCCTGGACGGTAGCTGTGTACCTTTCCGCTGCTGGCAGCGAGGTGGTGACCCGCAATTCCGACACCGCGGAAACCTATCGGAAGCTCGTCGCCGACGGCGGGTATGACGCCTCCCTCGTCAGCTTCGACCCGCCCCTTCCCGCGGACCTGTCTTACCGGCCTCCGTCCGACGCCACCCGCTTCTACGGCGTGCACTCGGGCAAGTTCTCTGATCAGGCCGGCGCGGCCGACCACCTGAAGCAACTCGAGGGCATCGGCCTGCGCGGCGTCGTGGAACACGAGGCGTTCCGGGAGCAGGTCAGCACCGGTCCGTGGGAAGTCCGGGTCCTGGTCGTGGAGCCCACGGCGGCCGTGACGATCGGCGGCGCGCATGGGCCCGAGCTACGCAGCGCTGACACCGTGCGCGACATCGCCCGGCACGCCGGCGCCCTCGCCGGGGTAAACGGCAGTGAGTTCGACATAAACAGCCCGAACAACCCGGACTTCAACGGATTCGACGGCGACCCGATGGGCATCTACGTACAGGGCAACAACCTGCTCAGCGAGGCGGTGAACGGACGCACGGCCCTGCTGCTGAACGGAGCGAACGGCCCGCTGCGGATCACCGAGCTGACCACGTCGACGACGGTGAAGGCCCCGGACGGCGAACAGTGGCAGATCGACGGCATCCACCGGAAGCCGGGGCGCATCGCCCACTGCGGCGGTGTCGGCGGAGACCTGCGGCCTCCATCGACGCCCGGCGGCATGCCGGGTGACCTGCCCGACGCCGACGAGCCGTGGCGGTACGAGACCTGCACCGACCCGGACGAGATCGTGATCTTCCGTCCCGAGTGGGGACCGGAGACCCCGGCCGGACCCGCCGGCAGCGTCGACGTGGTGATGGACGGCAACTGGGTGGCCAAGCAGCTGCGCAGCCCGGCCGGCGGTCCCATCCCGACCGGGAGCCGTGTGATGCAGGGCATCGGCGCCGGCGCGCAGTGGTTGAGGGACCACACCGTCCTCAACCAGGCGTTCCAGCCCGGCGCCCAGATCCTCGACCCGCAGGGGCAGCGGGTCACCAGCCCGACCTTCACCGCGATCTCCGGTGGCCCGGCCCTGGTGCGGGGCGGCGAGGTGTGGATCAACGTGGGCGCGAACGGCTACCGATCCCGCGACGGCTACCACACCGGCCTCTTCCTGGACCGGCACCCACGGACGTTGGCCGGCATCACCGCCGCCGGCCAACTGCTGCTGGTGGTCATCGACGGGCGACGGCCGGGCGTGAGTGTCGGCGTGACCATGCCCGAGGCCGCCGGGGTGATGAAGTGGTTGGGCGCCGTTGACGCCATGATGCTCGGCATCGGCGGGGACAGCACCTTGATGATCAACGACATCCTGTACAACCGGCCCACGGACTACTGGGGACACGAGCCGGTCACCGAACGCCGCGTCGGCAACGCGATCGTCCTGCGAGGGAAATAGAGCCGCGCACGAGGCAGGCCGGCGGACGTCCGGCCACCGCGCGTACCGCTGATCCGGCCACCCGGACGAGTGAGAGGGCAGATCCAGTCATTGGATCTGCCCTCTGGTGCTTTCCGAGCGACCCCGGACTGGCCCCCGGGCGCCGCCGGACGAAGGGTCCGGCTCGTGACCGCCACGCGGTGCAGCAGCACCGGCGGGGGCTGGCGCGCAACCGATTGTCGGACAGTAGGTCAGCATCACGCCACCGGCCACGCCCACCTCGCGAAGGAGCGTTGATGCCGAGCCCCCGCAAGCATCCCGTGGAACAACCGGTCTTCCGGTCGCTGATGCTGACCGCCCTCTTCCTAGGCGTCGTGCTCCTCATCCTCAATGAACCACCTTCGAACGGCGTTGTGAACGCTGCGGCGCTGGTGTTGCTCGCCGTCTTCGTGGTCTCCTTCGGCCTCTATTGGCTCGCATGGGTGCTCAGAGAACACGAGCTATGGCGGGCGGGCCGCCAGGGCCAGGGGGAGTAAGCCGAGGCGCGCCCGTAGCAGAGTTCATCATCATCCCCACAACGCATCCGAGCCACCTGCGGCAGCCCCGTCAGCAGAAAGTCAGCGAACGCCTGACAGCGGTTCCCCGTCAACGAGCCGGAGACGGCCGCCGACCCTGGGTCACCGCGAACGAACGACAGCGACCGATACCGGCTGACAGCACCGACGGCCGTTCGGGACGAAGAAGAGGTCGTCGGTTCGAATCCCGGCCACCCCGACCAGAGGCAAGGGCCAGGTGAGACAGACTCTCACCTGACGGCTCCCCTACCAGCCCGCTCCGATCTTCTTCTAATCCCAAGACCGTCATGGGCCATCCGTGGGCCAGCAACCGTGGAACGCAGCGGTCACGAGCGGGCACGAGACGCAACCGGGTCGGCTGCCGGCAGCAGGCGTTTTGGGCATCACGACCGGTTGAGCGCGCTCTTCCAAACTGACGGTACGGGTTCGATTCCCGTCGCCCGCTCCCACCCGCGGAGGCCCAGGTAGACCGCATGATCGCGGCACCCGGGTGCTGGCCCCCGAGGCGGTGGCGAGCGCCGCCTGCTAGGGGAGGTCGCCGTTACCACCCAGGTTGGCGATCATGCGGCGCAGGACGTTGAGTGCCGCAACGTACTCGGCGGTTCCGATGCCTTCGTGCATCTGCTCGTGAGCCCGTGCGTTTCGGGCCTTGGCGCGGAGCCGTCCCGCCTCCCCCTCCTCGGTGAGCGTCAAGGCTCCACCGTCCTCCTTCATCCATCCACGGGCGAGCAGGTCGGTGAACACCTCGTCGAAATCGATCCCGAGGTCATCGAACGGGGCGAGCCGTTCGGCGAGGGCGGGGCGGCTCCAGGTGCTGGGGGAGCCAGCGACATGGTTGAGCGTCCACCAGTGCGGCTGGGTGAGATCCTCCACAGCGAGCTCCGCTCGAATGCGGCCGACCGCTCTGCGATACGCCTCCCCGCTCCAGTAGCCGATGGGCTGGGAGGCAAGCTTGTCTTGGGAGTATTCCTTCAAAACCACGCTCGAGGCTCCTTCTGACCAGTTTCACAGACCCAGCCACGGTAGAAGTTCAAGCGGGCTTAAGGTCAAGGTCCACTGCCAGGCCGCCGAGCGGACGGAGCCAAGGCAGGAGCGGGCACGAACTGTGCGCCACTCCCCTGCCACGAACAGACGTTCCGGGCATCTCGGGGCAGTGATCCTCGTCCTTCCAAACTGACGGTGCGGATCACCCGCTCTGCTGGATCTCGCCGGCAATGACGTCGCGGATATGGACGATGGCGTCGAATGCGTCGGCGCGGCTCTGATCCGTGGTCCAGCTTCGCGACCACGGGCTACCGGGGGTGGTTGCCTCTTCGAGCGCACGCAGCGCAAGGGTCAGTAGCTCTGATCGCAGTGGCTTCGGAAGCCAGTGCGTCACGTCCTGCTCTGCATCGAACGGGTCGTTGCCGGCGACGTTTACGGCCAGGACGGCTGCGGCCGCGATGACCTCGATGTCCCCGAGATCGCGTGGCCACTCAGAAAGCGGGACGGCGGCGGATCGAAGCAGCCGCGACACCACCACCAGGCGCGCCTCCGGCGTCAACTCCTCAAGTGAGTCCAGGAAGTCCTCTGCCCCGTCGCTGTCGAACGGACCCTCGCCCCACGTACCCATACGCCTCCCTTAGACGATGCCAGGCTAGGGGATCAGTACAGCCATCCGTACAGCCAAGCCGGCCGACTGCCGGCGATGTCGGGTCTCAGGACGTCCGTGACAGATCTTTCTCGGGACGTGGGTGACACGTCCGGCTAGACGATCTTTCTGTTCTTCCCTTGACCGTGCAGGGGGTGGCCAGCAGCCACCTCGGTGAGAAGTTCAGCGTGCAGGGCCTCACGTTGTTCGCGTTCGGCGGGGCCACTCCCGGTGCCGGGCACAGACGCGGGCCCGGCGTCCGACCGGGTGGTCGGGCCGCCGAGCCCTTCACAGAGGTACGTCAGATGGGGCGGTTCGGCTCGCTGACCGGGCCACCCGGGTAGGGCGTGGTGCCGGTCTCCGGCACCACCTCGACCTCGGTCACCACGTACTCCGGCTCGGTGCTGCCGGCCGTGCGGTCGTCGTCGTCCGAGGACCGGTTGGCGGCGGCGGCCGTACCCGCGGCGGCCGCGGCACCCGCGGCGGCGGCGCCGGCCGCGACCGCCGTGCCGGAGACGCCGGCCTTGCCGCTGTCACCCCGCGACGAGGCGGCGTGCGCCACGCCCGGCGTGCCGACGCCGTGGCCCTCACCCACCGAGCCGCGCCAGGCGCCGGTCTCGGCGCCCCGCGACTCGATGAAGCTCTTGAACTTCTCCAGGTCGGACTCGGCCTGCTTCTCGACGATGTTCAGCTTGTCGCCGGCCTTCTCGACCAGCCCCTCCGACTCGTACTCCAGATGCAGCCGGACCATCGTCCGGTCGGCGCCCACCGGCTGGAAGTAGACCGCGCCGGCGTTCGTCGCGCCCTCGGTGGCCGCCCAGGCCACCTTCTGGTCCGGTACCTGCTCGAGCACCGTGGCGTCCCACTCGCGCTTGACCCCGGCGATCTGGGCCACCCAGTGCATCCGCCTGTCGTCGAGCTGACGCACCTCCTGGACGCCGCCCATGAAGCGGGGGAACTCCTCGAACTGCGTCCACTGGTTGTAGGCGGTGCTGACCGGGACGCCGACTTCGATCGACTTCTCGACCTTGGTGGTCATGACACTCCTCCTCGTTCCGGTCGAACCTCCCTCCACCCGGGAGGGATCCGTCCTTCGCGTGCAAGGAAGTCCGTACCCCCGGAGGGACGGCTCAACCGGATCGACGGGTTTGTTCCGGCCCCACGACAGGCCCAGCCGGCGTCCGCCCCGCTGATCCCGGGGCGCCGGCTCCTTTCAGAGGTACGCGGGTCAGGACGCGGCGGCGATGAAGTGCCCCGCCTCGTCGACGATCACGTGGGTGTTGACCGGACTGTTGTTGACGATGACCGCCTGGTCGTCAGGGCCCACCCCCGCCACGACGAGGTTCGCGGCCGTCTCGCCCGCGACGAAGTTGACGTTCGAGGCCGCCGGCTGGGTGGCTCCGTCACCGTCGCCGATCCGGGTGCCGCCGAATGGCCGATGTGGAGGGCCACTGCCGGGTCTCCTTCTCGTCGACCATCGCGAGCCAGTCGGCGTACCCGAGGTCACACCACTCGCGTAGTCGGCGCTCGGCCAACCGGGCGGCCTCGTTCGCGACGTCTCTCATGCGGGGTGTTTCCTTCCGAAATCGGGCGACGCGATCGGGCGGTGAAGTGCGCACGCGGGGGCAGTTGATCATTTTTCCTGGCAAGGTTGGCGGATGGCCGCGCTGATTCGCTCCCGGATGACCGACTGGACCTTCGTCGTACCCGCGCTCGCGGTCGTGCTGCTGATCCTCACCTGGGGCCGTGACCTGCCGGCGGTGCTGGTCGCGGTGGTCGCGGCCTTCCTGGCCGGCGCGGTCCTCGCGGCCGTCCACCACGCCGAGGTGGTCGCCCACAAGGTCGGCGAACCGTACGGCTCGCTGGTGCTCGCGGTGGCGGTCACGGTGATCGAAGTGGCGCTGATCGTCACCCTGATGATCAGCGGCGGGGACAAGACCCAGGCGCTGGCCCGGGACACCGTCTTCGCCGCGGTCATGATCACCTGCAACGGCATCCTCGGGTTGTCCCTGCTGATCGGCGCGCTCCGGCGTCGGGTGGCGGTGTTCAACCCGGAGGGCACCGGCGGTGCATTGGCGACGGTGGCCACCCTGGCCACGCTGAGTCTGGTCGTGCCGACCTTCACCACCAGCCGGCCCGGGCCCGAGTTCTCCCCCGACCAGCTGGCCTTCGCCGCCGTCGCCTCGCTGGCCCTCTACGGGCTGTTCGTGATGGTGCAGACCGGACGGCACCGGGACTACTTCCTCCCGGTCACCAGCGACGGGACCGTGCTGGACGCCGACGGCGACGGGCACGCCGACCCGCCGTCGGCGCGTACCGCGCTGGCCAGCCTGGCCCTGCTCGTCGTCTCGCTGATCGCGGTGGTGGGCCTGGCGAAGAGCGTCTCGCCCGCCATCGAGGCCGGGGTCGCCGCGGCGGACCTGCCGCAGGCATTCGTCGGGGTGGTCATCGCGCTGCTCGTGCTGCTCCCGGAGACCCTCGCGGCGGCCCGCGCGGCCCGCCGGGACCAGGTGCAGATCAGCCTGAACCTCGCCCTCGGCTCCGCCATGGCCAGCATCGGACTGACCATCCCGGCGATCGCGCTCGCCTCGATCTGGCTGGAGGGCCCGCTGCTGCTCGGCCTGGGCGGCACCCAGCTGACCCTGCTGGCGCTCACCGCCGTGACCGGGGTGCTCACCGTCGTGCCGGGCCGGGCGACCGTGCTCCAGGGCGGGGTGCACCTCGTGCTGCTCGCAGCCTTCGTCTTCCTCGCCGCCAGCCCCTGACCGGCGGCGCCGGGCCGGTCAGTCGTGCCGCTCGGTGCGCTCGATCTCGGCGAACGCCGCGTCGAGGTAGCCCGCCACCGGCCGGCCCGTCGCCGCGATCAGGTCGGTGACGAGCAGCGGGGCGTGCCGGGCGATCGCCGCCGGGTCGGGCGGGGAGTCGTCCTCGCCCGGGTTGTAGACGCCGAGCGCACCGGCCAGCAGCACCAGCACCACGTGCGGGCTTACGTCCGGCCGCCATCCGGCCGCCGACCGGACGCACTGCTCCAGCACCCGCCGGACGTCGTCGCCGTCCAACCCGTCCGGGTGGGTCTCCTCCAGCAGCAGCCGCACCACCGCGCCGAGGACCAGGCCGGACCGCTCGGCGGCCGCGAGCCGGGCGACCGCCGCCTCGTACGCCTCGTCGTCGCGGTCCTTCGCGGCGTCCACCGCCTCGGTGGCGGCCAGCGCGATCTCGCGGGCCGGTGCGGGCAGGTGTCGCCAGGTCACGGTCACCAGGCCAGCATGGCAGAGCACCCCGACAGGCCGACGGGCCGACGCGGACGTGCGCTTGGTCACGTGCGATCGGCCGCCACGCCGGACGGACGGTAAACGGTTCGCGGGCCGTCGTACCCTGCGCGGAGAATCGCGGCATGCTGCGTCGCGCCCTCCCTCGCCGTCCGGAAGCCCGGCGGATCCTGCTCGGCACCCTGCTGTCCGCCGTGGGGCGCGGCCTGACCCTGCCGTTCCTCTTCATCTACCTGACCGACGTGCGGGGCCTCTCCGACCCGCGTGCCGGCCTGGTCATCGGCTGGTACGGCGCGGTCACCCTGGCGCTCTCCCCGCTGGGCGGGACGCTGATCGACCGGTTCGGCGCGCGCCGGGTGGTGCTGCCGTGCCTGCTGGTCGAGGCGATCGGCACCGGCGCGCTGGCGCTGGTCGACTCGACGGCGTCGGCGTTCGGCGTGGCCACCGTGATCGCGGTCGGCAGCTCGGCGATCTGGTCGGGGCAGAACACCATCCTGGCCTCACTCACCGCCGACGACGAGCGGCAACGGGTGTACGGCTTGAACTTCGCCCTGCTCAACCTCGGCATCGGCGTTGGCGGCCTCACCGCCGGCGCCATCGTGGACACCGCCCGGCCGGCCACCTTCCAGCTGATCTACCTGATCGACGCGGTCAGCTACCTCACCCCGGCGATCATCCTGTTGAGCCTGCCGCACGTCGGGCACCGGCTCGTCGCCGCCGGTGCGACCGGGGCGGCGACCTCGGCCGGGGGCTACCTCACGGTCCTCCGGGACCGCCCGTTCCGGCGCCTGGTGATCTTCGGTCTGGTCCTCACCACCTGCGGGTACGCCCAGATCGAGGTGGGCTTCACCGCGTACGCGATCCGGGTGGCCGAGGTGACCCCACGGGTGGTCGCCTGGGCGCTGGCCGCCAACACGGTGATGATCGTGCTCTCCCAGTTGCTGGTGCTCCGCCGGATCGAGGGGCGCAGCCGGACCGGGGCGCTGGTCGCGGTGGGCGCGGTCTTCGCGACCGCCTGGCTGGTCCTCGGCGCCGCCGGCCAGGTCGGTACGGGCGACGCGCTGGTCGCGGCGCTCGGCGTGGTGGCCTGCGCGGCGATCTTCGGCTTCGGCGAGACGATGCTGTCGCCGGTCATGCCGGCGCTGACCAACGCCCTCGCCACCGACGAGCTGCGCGGCCGGTACAACGCGATGAGCTCGATGATCTTCGGGATCAGCGGGGTGATCGGCCCGGTCACCGCCGGACCGTTGATCGGCGCCGCCGACGGGAAGGTCTGGGTGGCGGTGGTGGTCGGCGGCTGCCTGGCCGCCTCGGTGGTGGCCCTCTCCCTGCGCCCGCTGCTCACCGCGGTCCAGGATGGCCGCGCCCCGGCAGCCGACCGGGCCGCCGAGGGCGTTCCCGCCTGATCACGGCCCGGCAGGCTCACACCACCCCCGACCCACCGGGCCCACGCCCGCACGCACCTGCCCGCGCGCCCGCGTCGGACCGCGCCCGCCCCACGCCCGCCGCGCCGGGCCGCACCCACCAAGATCGGATCTGCCGGACGGGCCGGCACGGCGGGGCGGGGAACGGGGACGGGCCCCGGAGCGGATGCTCCGGGGCCCGTTGCGCGCGGGGGTCCTGCCGTCAGGCGACGGGGACCTCGGCGGTGGTACGGATCCGGTCCAGCGTCGGCGCGGAGACCGGCGAGGACGCGGTCAGGTACGCCACGAACGCATCCAGGTCGATCATGCCGGTGACCTGGTTCGTGCCGCCCTTGAGGACGGAGAAACCGTCCCCGCCGCCGGCGAGGAAGTTGTTCACCGTGACCCGGTAGGTGCCGGCGTCGGTGACCGCCACGCCGCCGAGGCTGAGGCTGCCCCGGACGACCCGGGTGCCGGCGCACGGGTCGGTGGTGGTGCCGGTGACGCCGTTCACGTCGACCGTGTAGTGGACCGACGAGGACGGGTAGAGCGTCCGGCCGACCACGAACTGCTGCTCCAGCACGCAGTAGAGCTGCGCCCCGGTGAGGTCCAGCGTCACCAGGTTGTTGGCGAACGGCTGGACCGTGAATGCCTCTTCGTAGGTGACCGGGCCGGCGTCGAGGTCGGCGCGGACACCACCGGGGTTCATGAACGCGCCGAGCGCGCCCTGCTCGTTGTCGGTCGCTGCGAACTGCGCGTCGGCGATGACGTTGCCGAGCGGGGACTCACCCTTGGCCGTGCCGAACAGCGTCTCCTGGACGCGGTTGAGCGGCTCGGCGGTCTCGCCGACGACCTTGATGGCGACCGGGCCGAGCGCGGTCTTGTACCGGGTGATCAGCTCGGTCTGGGCCGCGTCCTTCGTGACGTCCCGGGTGACCACGACGTTGTTCGCGCTGGCGGTGAGCACGTCGCCGGTCTTGCGGTCGATCCGCAGGTCGATGTCGGTGACCAGCCGGCCGAAGGAGCTGGCGCTGGTCACCAGCTTGCCGTTGATCTCGCAGTTGTACGCCTGGTGGGTGTGCCCGCTGACGATCGCGTCGATCGACGGGTCCATCCGGTTGACGATGTCGACGACCGGGCCGGTGAAGCCGTTGCAGTCGTTGATGCCGCCGGTGCTCTCCTGCTGGCCGCCCTCGTGCAGCAGCACGACGATGGTCTCCACACCCTGGGCGCGCAGGATGCGGGCGTACTTGTTGGCGGTCTCCGCCTCGTCGGCGAAGGTGAGGCCGGCGACGCCCTCCTGGCTGACGATCTGCGGGGTGCCCTCCAGGGTCATCCCGATGAAGCCGACCTTGACGTTCTCCACCTTCTTGACCGCGTACGGCGGCAGCAGCGGCTGGCCGGTGGCGGTCTTGAACGCGTTCGCGGACAGGTACTTGAAGCCGGCGCCCGCGTACGGGGTGCCGTCGGCGCAGCCGTCGACCGGGTGGCAGCCGCCGTTCTGGATGCGCAGCAGCTCGGCGGCGCCCTCGTCGAACTCGTGGTTGCCGACGCTGGCGAAGTCCAGCCCGGCCATGGTGAGCGACTCGATGGTCGGCTCGTCGTGGAACGCGGCGGAGAGCAGTGGGGAGGCGCCGATCAGGTCGCCGGCGGCGACCGTGATGGTGCGCTCCTGCTCCTCCTCGGTGGCCCCGCGCAGCTTGGCGAGCTGGGTGGCGAGGTACTCGGCGCCGCCGGCGGGCTGCCCGGCGATGGTGCCGCTGGAGCCGGTCGGCGGCTCGAGGTTGCCGTGGAAGTCGTTGATGGCGAGCAGCTTGACGTCGACCGGCGGGGGACCGGCCTCGGCCTGGCTCGGGTGGACGGCGACCGTGCTCAGCGCGGCCGCGGCGAGTGCGGTCAGGCCGATGGCGGCCCGACGCATCCCGGGGACGGACATGGAACTCCTCGTGAGGTTCGGCGTTGGACGCTCGCGGGCGATGGTTCGCCCGGGAACCCTGATCCGTGCCGTGACAGGGGTCGATCGCGGAGGGCGGCGGTCGGGGGTCGCCGCTCTCTTCGAAGGACAGCCTCTCATCTCCTGCCACCGCCGGTCGACCGGGCAAGTCGAACAGACCTGCGGATACGTGAGGTGACCCGGGCCGGACGTTCGGACCATTCCGACATGACGGGTAGGTGAAAGAGCAGCCACGCATGCCGTCGGATTTCCGTCGGTGGCTCCGACCAGGATGGAGACGACGGACGACGGAAGGATCCGGGAGATGAGTGGGACGACCCTGACGGTGGGCACGGCGCGCTCCGCCGACGGCACGACCATCGCGTACGAGCGCTCCGGCGACGGGCCGGCCATCGTGCTGGTCGGCGGCGCTTTCAACGACCGCTCCACCACCCGCGCGATCGCCGCCGAACTGGCCGCGGACTTCACCGTCCTCGGCTACGACCGGCGTGGCCGGGGCGACAGCGGTGACACCACCCCGTACGCGGTCGAGCGGGAGATCGAGGACCTCGCCGCGGTGATCGACGCGGCCGGCGGCACCGCGTACCTCTACGGCGTCTCGTCCGGGGCGATCCTCGCCGCCCTGGCCACCGCCGCCGGCCTGCCGGTCGCCGGGCTGGCCCTGTTCGAGCCGCCGTTCCAGGTCGGGCCGCACGCCGGGTCCCGCACGTCGATCGCCGGGCGGCTGGCCGAGCTGGTCGCGGCGGGCCTGCGGGGTGACGCGGTCGAGTGCTTCATGGTGGACGCGGTGGGCATCCCCACCGAGCAGGTGCGCGGGATGCGCGGGCAGCCGATGTGGCCGTGGCTGGAGGCGATGGCCCCGACGCTGGTCTACGACAGCACCGTCACCGGCGACGGCACGCTCCCCGCCGGGCGGCTCGCCGCGATCACCGCCCCGACGGTCGTGGTGGACAGCACCGGCAGCCCGGCCTGGCTGCGCGCCGCGGCGCGGGCGACCGCCGAGGCGGTCCCGGGCGCCCGGCACGTCAGCCTGGAGGGCGGCTTCCACGAGGTGCCCGCCGAGCGGCTCGCCCCCGCACTGCGCCGCGCCCTGCTCGGCTGACCGGCGGCCCCCCGGCATGGCCGGCCCGGGGCCGGTCAGTGCCCGGGTGCCGCGTCTCGTACCGGCCCGGGCCGACCGTGGCCCGGCTGTCGGCCACCGCCACGTCGACCAGGTCAAGCTCGGTGCCGGGCGGGGTGCAGGTCCGATCCGTGCGCGACGTACCAGAGCAGGTCCACCGTCGGGGCCTGCTCAGAACCCGCAGGTCTGCCCGGCGGCGTGGCTGACCTGCACGGTGTGCGTGACGCAGCCGCCCCCGGTCACCCGGTGCAGCAGGAAGGCGGTCGGCTCGTCCACCCAACCGATCTCGTCGTCGGCGGTCATGGTGAGCGACGCCTGCCGCCAGGTGCTCGGCGCGACGGTGAGCACGGTGCCGGCGTACCCGGTGGTCACCGCGCGGTGCAGGTGGCCGGCGGCGACGCGGACCACGTGGGGGTGCCGGCGGATCACCTCGGCGAGCGCGTCGCCGTCGGCGAGCCGGATCGCGTCGGCGGCCGGGACGCCGACGGCGGCCGGCGGGTGGTGCAGGCAGACCATCGCCGGCACCTCCGGACGGCCGGCCAGCACGCCGTCGAGCCAGCCGAGCTGGTCGTCGCCGAGCCGGCCGCCGCCCTCACCGGGCACCAGCGAGTCCAGCACCACGACGGTCATATCCGGATGATCGACGTGGTAGTACGCGGAGAAGCCACCGCCCAGGTACGGCGTGCCGCCGAAGGCGTCGAGCAGCGACTCCCGGTCGTCGTGGTTGCCGGTCACCAGGTGCACCGGCAGCGGGTAGCGGCCGATCAGCTCGCGCAGCGCCGCGTACTCGTCGGGGCGGCCCTGGTCGACCAGGTCGCCGGTGATCACCACGCAGTCCGGGCGGGGGCGCAGCGCCAGCGCGCGGCCGAGCGCGCGGTGCAGCCCGGCGGCGGGAGCGTCGGCGAGCACGCCGGTGGTCAGGTGCGGGTCACTCAGCTGGGCGATGAGCATGGCTCCTCCACTGCGACCGGGACCCTCACGCTAACCCCCCGGAGGCCCCCGCCGGGTACCCACAGGCCGCGTCCACAGCCTGTGGATGGCACATGTGTACGAACGCTGGGTGATCTTGCCGTGGGCGGAGCGCGACGGGCTGAGTACGCTTGATCGCAGTCCCGGCGCCGACCGGGCCCCTCCCCCACCTGGAAAGACGTGGATCACCAGCGAGTCGTCCGGGACGTCACGGTCCGCCTGCCGATGGCGTCGACCGCCGTCGAGGCGTGCCAGTGGACGGTGAGCACGCTCGCCCGGCACGCCCCCGCCACGATCTCCGTCCTGCTCCAGGTCCACGACCGGCTCCGCTGCGTCGCGGCGACCGGCTCCTGGCAGGTCTTCTCCACCGTGCCACCGAAGTCCGGCATCGTCGGCCGGGTGTACGCCTCCGGCGCGGGCGCCACCGTCCCCGACGTCGCCGACGACCCCGACTACCTCCCTTTACGCCCCGACGTCACCGCCGAGATCTGCGTACCGGTGTGCGACCCGGCGGGCCGCCCGATCGGCGTGCTCGACCTGCAGTGGAGCGAGCCGGCCGAGCTGGACCGGTGGCGGGAGACCGCCGAGCGGCTGGCCGACCGACTTGGCGCCCGGATCACGGCCCTCGGCGGCCCGCCAGCCGAGAGCCGCAGCGAGAAGCTGCTCCGGCACGCCACCGCGATGACCTCCGCCCCCACCGAGTGGGACCTGATGACCGCCGCGATCGGCGCCGCGCGGGACGTCTCCACCCTCGCCGCCGCCGTGCTGGTGCTCCACGGCCGGCGCGGCCCACGGCTCTCCGCGCCGACCGGAGCTCCGGGGGAGCTGGAGTCCCGGATCCGCGCCGAGCTGACCGAGGCGGGCGCGGGTCCGCTCGGCCGGATCGTCACCCGCGCCCACCGGCACGGCTCGGCGTACACGCTGGGCGAGGCGGGGCATCCGCCGACCGACGAGTACCTGCCACTGGCCCGGGCCGGGGTGCGGACCCTGGTGTCGGTGCCGGTCGGCCCGCCCGACTCCGGCGGGGTGCTGCTGGTGGCCGACGAGCGGCTGCTGAAGCCGGACCCGACCACGGTCAACCTGATCGAGCTGCTCGCCGGGCAGGCGTGGGGTGCGCTGGACCGGCTGCGTACCCTCGCCCAGCTGCGCGAGCAGGCCAGCTCCGACCCGCTCACCGGGCTGCGGCACACCGGGCCGTTCGGCCGGCGGATCGCGGCGGCCACGCCGGGGCGTACCGCCCTGCTCGCCATCGACGTGGACGGCTTCAAGACCGTCAACGACACGTACGGCCACCAGGCCGGCGACCGGCTGCTGGTCAGCCTGGCCCGGGCCCTGGAGGGGGCGCTGCGACACGGCGACGAGCTGTACCGGACCGGCGGCGACGAGTTCGTCGCGGTGATCGAGGTGAGCCGCCCGGAGGAGGCGGTCCGGATCGCCGAGCGCCTCACCGAGGCGGCGAGACGCACCGGCCGCACCATCAGCGTCGGCGTCGCCCTCCCCCACCCCGGGGAACCGGCGGAGGTCACCCTCCGCCGCGCCGACCAGGCCCTCTACACGGCGAAACGCCAGGGCCGCGACGCCGTCCGCCTCTCCGCCGCCTGACCGCACCCCGGCGCCGCGCGATCTTGCACTTTCGGCCCTTGATTCGCGGCCGTCGCCCCATTTGCCCGGGCACGAAGTGCAAGATCGCGGGGGCGGGGAGGAGGGGGGAGGGGGGAGGGGTCAGCGGGGGGTCAGTTCCCTGGCCAGGAGTTCGGCGATCTGGGCGGTGTTGAGGGCGGCGCCCTTGCGGAGGTTGTCGCCGGTGACGAAGAGGTCGAGGGCTCTGGGGTCGTCCAGGGCGCGGCGGATGCGGCCCACCCAGGAGGGGTCGGTGCCGACCGCGTCGATGGGCATCGGGAACTCGCCGGCGGCCGGGTCGTCGACCAGGATCACGCCGGGGGCGTTGCGCAGCGCCTCGCGGGCGCTCTCCGCGTCCACCTCGGTGGCGAAGACCGCGTGCACCGCAACCGAGTGACCGGTCACCACCGGCACCCGTACGCAGGTGGCGGAGACCTTCAGGTCGGGCAGCCCGAGGATCTTGCGCGACTCGTTGCGGATCGTCATCTCCTCGGAGGACCAGCCCCCGTCGCCGAACGACCCGACCCACGGCACCACGTTGAGCGCCAGCGGCGCCGGGAAGGGGCCGAGCTCGTCGCCGACCGCCTGCCGCACGTCGCCGGGGCGGGAGCCGAGCACCCGGTCACCGGCGATCTTCCCGAGCTGGAGGTGCAGCGCGTCCACGCCGGCCTGACCCGCCCCCGACACCGCCTGGTACGACGCGAGCACCAGCTCGCGCAGCCCGTACTCGCGGTGCAGCGGGGCGATCGCCACGATCATGGCGAGGGTGGTGCAGTTGGCGTTGGCGATGATCCCCCTGGGCCGGTTGCGCACCTGCTCCGGGTTGATCTCCGGCACCACCAGCGGGACGTCCCGGTCCATCCGGAACGCGCCGGAGTTGTCGACCGCCACCGCGCCCCGGGCGACCGCGACCGGCGCCCAGTCGACGGAGACCTCGTCCGGCACGTCGAACATCGCCACGTCGACGCCGTCGAAGGCCTCCGGGGTGAGGGCCTGGACGGTGAGTTCCTCGCCCCGGCAGCGCACCGTCCGCCCGACCGAGCGCTCGGAGGCGAGCAGCCGGATCTCGCCCCACACGTTGCGCCGGGAGGAGAGCAGCTCGCACATCACGGTGCCGACGGCACCGGTCGCCCCGACCACGGCAAGGGTGGGCAGCGCCGTCATCGGCGCTACCGTCCCGTCCCCGCGTAGACCACGGCTTCGGAATCGCCGCCGAGCTCGAACGCGTCGTGGATGGCCCGGACCGCCTTGTCCAGGTCGGTGTCCCGGCAGACCACGGAGACCCGGATCTCCGAGGTGGAGATCATCTCGATGTTGACACCGGCCGCGCCGAGCGCGGAGAAGAAGCCGGCGGCCACACCGGGGTGCGAGCGCATGCCGGCGCCGATCAGCGACACCTTGCCGACGTGGTCGTCGTAGAGCAGGCCCTTGAACTTGACCTGCTCCTGGATCTTGCTGAGCGCGGCCATCGCGGTGGGGCCGTCGGTCTTGGGCAGGGTGAACGAGATGTCCGTCCGGCCGGTGCCCTCGGTGGAGACGTTCTGCACGATCATGTCGATGTTGATCTCGGCACCGGCCACGGTGTCGAAGATCCGCGCGGCCGCACCCGGCTCGTCGGGCACGCCGACGATCGTGATCTTGGCTTCGCTGCGGTCGTGGGCGACCCCGGTGATCAGTGCCTGTTCCACGGGAAGGTCCTCCATCGATCCGGTGACCATGGTGCCGGTGTTGGTCGAGTATGACGAACGGACGTGGATCGGCAACCCCGCGCGCCGCGCGTACTCCACGCTGCGCAGGTGCAGCACCTTGGCGCCGCAGGCGGCCAGCTCCAGCATCTCCTCGTAGGTGATCTGCCGGATGTGCCGGGCGTTGGGCACGATCCGCGGGTCGGCGCTGAAGATGCCGTCCACGTCGGTGTAGATCTCGCAGACGTCGGCGTCCAGCGCGGCGGCGAGCGCCACGGCGGTGGTGTCGGACCCGCCCCGGCCAAGCGTGGTGACGTCCTTGGTGTCCTGCGAGACGCCCTGGAAGCCGGCGACGATCACCACCGCGCCCTCGTCGAGCGCGCCCTTGAGCCGGCCCGGGGTGACGTCGATGATCCGCGCCCTGCCGTGCACCGAGGTGGTGATCACGCCGGCCTGCGAACCGGTGAACGAGCGGGCCTCGTACCCCAGGTTGTGGATGGCCATGGCGAGCAGCGCCATGGAGATCCGCTCCCCCGCGGTGAGCAGCATGTCCAGCTCGCGGCCCGGCGGCAGCGGGCTGACCTGGTTGGCCAGGTCGAGCAGCTCGTCGGTGGTGTCGCCCATCGCGGAGACCACCACCACGACGTCGTCGCCGGCCTTGCGGGCGGCGACGATGCGCTCGGCCACCCGCTTGATCCGCTCGGCGTTGGCGACGGAGGACCCGCCGTACTTCTGCACCACGAGTGCCACGACGGTGCACTCCCTCCCAGCGACGACCCTGAGCGTGCCGACGCCGCCGGCGTCGGAGTCCGGCGGCGCGTGTCAGACCTCCTCAGGGTATCGGGCGGTCCACGAGGCCGGGTCAGGTGACCCCACCATCCGGCGGGAGCCGACGGTCGGACGGTGGGTCCCGGCGCAGGTCCGGCGGCGCGCGACACGCCGTCGGGCCACCGCTCGGACGGGCCCGGCGGCGGCGCCGGCACGGCGCAGAATGTTCCGGTGCATGCCCACCCGCGCACGGCGCGTCGGATGTCCGGCGCCCTGTCCCTGATCCTCCCGGCGCTCCTCGCCGCCTGCACCGCCGACGGGCCGGTGACGGCCTCCGGGACCCCACCCGCGTCCACCGCCGCCGCGCCGACGGAGGTGGAGGCGGCCCGCGATGAGCTGGCCGCGCTGGCGGCGGCGGCGCAGGACCGCCACCTGACCGCCCGGTACACCCTGACCGGCACCGACGGCCCGGCCCGGGACATCACGGTGACCAGCGCGAACGACGGCACCTGGCGGGTCGACGTCCCGGGCGGGGCGCTCGGCGGCACGGCCGACGTGTCGCTCGCCGCCACCGCCGACGGGCTCTTCCAGTGCGGCCTGCCGTCGGCCGGACGACCCGAGGCCGCCAGCTGCGTACGCCTCGGCGACCGGGACGACGTCCTGCCCCGCCGGCTGGACCCACGGGTGCAGCACCCGTTCACCGACTGGCTGCCGGTGCTCACCGACCGACGGGCGCCGCTCTCGGTCTCCGCCGCCGCTGCTCCGCCCGGCGCGACCGGGAGCTGCTACGCGGTGGAAACCACCTCCGCCTCGCTGAACCCGCCGCTGGACGTGGGCATCTACTGCTACGACCGGGACGGCACACCCACCTTCGTGCGGGCGGCGCTCGGCACGCTGACCCTGGCCGGGCCGCCCGGGCCGGCGCCGGCCACCGCGCCGCTGGCCGGCCCGGTGGTGGATGCCGAGCCGCTGGGCGTCGCCGCGCCGACCCCGTCGGGGAGCCCGGGCGCGGGAACGTCCTGACCCGGCGTGGCGTTACGGGTGCTCTTGGCCACATCTGTCCGACCCGGCCCTTCCGGCGAATCGCCCATACGGGACGCTCTCCCTATGACCGACCTCACCCCGCTGCTCGCGTACCGCTGGAGTCCCCGGGCCTTCGACCCGGACGCCGAACTGACCGGCGACGAGGCGGCCTCGCTGCTGGAGGCCGCTCGCTGGGCACCCTCGACGGGCAACGCCCAGCCCTGGCGGTTCGCCCTCGGGCACCGGGACGACGAGACGTGGAAGCGGATCCTGGTCAGCCTGCCGGCGGGCGACCAGCGCTGGGCGCGGCACGCCGCCGCACTGGTGGTCGGCGCGCACGCCGGCCTCGACCCGGAGCGGGCGGCGTACGACCTGGGCCAGGCGATGGCCCACCTGACCGTGCAGGCCACCGCGCTCGGCCTGCACGTGCACCAGCTGACCGGCCTGGACCGCGCCACGCTCGCCGCCGAGCTGGCCTTGCCGCCCGGGGTACGCCCGCTGGTGGTGGCCGCCGTCGGGCGGCTCGGCGACCCGTTCAGCCTCCCCGAGGAGCTGCGGCACCGGGAGGCCGCGCTGCGCCGCCGGCGCCCGGTCGCCGCCCTGCTGCTCCGCTGACCCGGCCGGCGGTCACTCGCCCCGGCTGGCCCGGAGCAGGACGGCCGCCGCCTCGGTCCCCCGGTAGAGCACGTGCCGGCCCTGCCGGACCCGGGAGACCAGCCCGGCGGCGTGCAGGGCGGCCAGGTGCTGGGAGACGTTGCCGCACGACATCCCGGTCCGCAGCGCCAGGTCGGTGGTGGTGGACGCGGTGTCCAGCCGGGCGAGCAGCGCCGCCCGGCCCGCCCCGATCACCCGGGCCAGCGGATCGCCGGCCGCGGACGGGACCGCCTCCCAGAGGGTGGCCACCGCCCGCACCGGGTACGTCCCGCCCGGCGGCGAGGCCTCCAGCAGGTTCCACAGCACCCGGCGGCCGGTGAAGACGCCGGGGTTGAGTGCCAGCCCCCGCCCGCCCAGGTCGAAGTCGAGCCGCCACGGGTCGTCGCTGACCACCCGGTCACCGGCCCAGCGCAGGGTGGGGTGCAACCGGTCGAAGAGCTGGCCGGCGCCCTGCTCGGCGAGCAGGCCGGCCCGGTGGGCGATGTCCGCCTCCAGCAGGGCCCGCATCCGCGGCCAGTCCGGGGCGATCGCCTCGTCGTACCAGACCCGCAGGGCGGTGACCAGGCACGGCAGCAGGGCGGCCGGCTCGACCAGGAGCGCCTGGCCGAACGCGCCGAGCGGTCGCTTCCGGGTGGTGGCCAGCAGGTCGCGGACCACCACGTCCGGCCCGGTGGCGGCGATCTGGTCGAGCTGCTCGTCGAAGGTGACGTCCGGCCGGGACGGCGGCGGGGTCAGAAAATCGGGCAGCCAGCGCCGCAGCCCGGTCAGCTCGACCAGCGGCCCCACCCGCGCGGCCACCTCGGGGCGCCGCACGATCGCCCGGGCCCGGTCGATCCAGGGCAGGTGCACCGCGTTGCGGACCGGCTCGCGGAGCGCCCAGTGGCTGGAGACGGTCTCCCAGACCGGGGAGACCCCGAGCCGCACGCCCGCGACGTCGGCCGCGCCGAACCGCAGTTGGGACATCCTTCACCCCCGTCGAGAATTCGGCCCAGCCTAAAAGGCTCGACCCGCCGGTGGGGGGCACGGTTGGCTCGGCGGCCATGGGGACCAGGAACACCATCCGCACCGCCGTCCGGGACGTCGTACCACCGGCCGGGCTGACCCGCGCCCTGGCCGTGCAGGCCACGGTCTACGCGATCGGCCACGGCCTCTTCCAGGCCGGCAGCGCGGTCTTCTTCACCCGGGCGCTCGGGTTGAGCCCGACCCAGGTGGGGCTCGGACTCTCGCTGGCCGCCGGGGTGTCCCTGCTCGGCACGGTCCCGCTCGGCGCGCTCACTGACCGGTACGGCGCGCGGCGGATCTGGCTGGTCGGGCTGCTGGCCGAGGCGGCGCTCTTCGGGGCGTACCCGTTCGTGGGGAGCTTCGCCGGGTTCCTCGCCGTGGTGGTCGCGCTGGCCGCGGTGGACGCGACCGCCGGGGTGGCCCGGCACGTCTACTCGATCAACGTGCTCCCATCGGACCAGCGGGTCACCGCGCTCGCCTACCAGCGCTCGGCGCTCAACGTCGGCTTCGGGCTGGGCGCGGTGATCAGCGGCGTGGTGCTGGCGGTGGACACGATGGCCGCGTACCGGGGAATGGTCTGGTTCAACGCGGCGATGATGCTGGTCACCGCGGTCTTCGTCCGGCGGCTGCCCCGGATCCCGGAGGCGACGCGGCCGGCGGAGAAGACCAGCCGGCTGGCGGTGCTGAGCGACCGGCCGTTCATGGCGGTGTCGCTGCTGTCCGGGCTGCTCAGCTCGCACGGCACGCTCTACCTGGTGGTGCTCCCGCTCTGGGTGCTCAGCCACACCGACGCCCCGCGCATCCTGATCGCCGCGCTGGTGCTGCTGAACACGATCCTCGCCGTGCTGCTCCAGGTCCGCGTCAGCCGGGGCGCCGACACGACCCCCGGCGCCGGCCGGGCGCTGCGCACCGGCGGGCTGCTGATCGCCCTGTTCTGCCTGGTCCTGCCGATCTCCACGCTGACCGGCGGGGTCGCCACGATCGTGGTGCTGGTGATCGCGGCGGTGGTGCTCACCCTCGCCGAACTGGTCCAGTCGGCGGGCATGTGGGGGCTCACCAGCACCCTGCCGCCAGCCACGCACCGCGGCGCGTACGTCGGGGCCTTCCGGCTCGGCGGGCAGCTGCAGTACCTTGCCGCCCCGGCCGGGCTGACCGCGCTCGGGGTCGGCACCGGCGGGTGGGGCTGGCTCCCGATGGCGGCGATGTTCGCCGTCGCCGCGCTCGCGGCGATGCCGCTGGTGGGCTGGGCGGCCCGCCGCCCACGGCTCGGCGAGCCGGCCCCGGAGCCGGAGCCGGCGGCTGCGGCTGCGGCTGCGGCTACGACTCCGGCTGCGGCTCCGGTCTCATAGTCCGGACCTGCCTTCCCACCCCCCGGCCCATCACGTAGGGTCACTCTGTCATGTGGCGGGCGTACCTCCTCCTTGGTCGCCGCGACGAGGCCTGACCGGCCGGCACCTCGTCGCGGAGTCGAACCGCGCCGTCCAGCACATCCGAACTTCTCCTCGGCACCCGCTCGGGCACCGTCGCCCGGCACCTCGCCGACGCCTTCCGATTGCTGACGCCCGACATGACCCACGGGAGCTCTCCGCCATGGCTCAACCCGTCACCGAGACCGATCCGATCGCCCGGCAGCGCCCCAGCCGGATGCCCTTCGCGCGCTACCAGCCCTACCAGCAGCAGTTCCGGATCGACCTGCCGGACCGCAACTGGCCCACCCGGCACGTCGAGGTCGCGCCGCGCTGGTGCGCGGTGGACCTGCGCGACGGCAACCAGGCGCTGATCGACCCGATGTCCCCGGAGCGCAAGCGCCGGATGTTCCAGCTGCTGGTGCAGATGGGCTACAAGGAGATCGAGGTCGGCTTCCCGTCGGCCAGCCAGACCGACTTCGACTTCGTCCGGCAGCTGATCGAGCAGGAACTGATCCCGGAGGACGTCACCATCCAGGTGCTCACCCAGTGCCGGGAGCACCTGATCGAGCGGACCTTCGAATCGCTGCGCGGCGCGCGCCGGGCGATCGTGCACTTCTACAACTCGACCTCGACGCTGCAGCGCCGGGTGGTCTTCGGCCTGGACCGGGACGGCATCACCGACATCGCCACCCAGGGCGCCCGGCTCTGCCAGAAGTACGCGGAGATCCACACCCCGGACACCGACATCCACTACGAGTACTCGCCGGAGTCCTACACGGGCACCGCGCTGGAGTACGCGCTGGAGGTCTGCGCCAAGGTCATCGAGGTGGTCGACCCCACCCCGGACCGCAAGCTGATCGTCAACCTGCCGGCCACCGTCGAGATGGCCATGCCGAACGTGTACGCCGACTCGATCGAGTGGATGCACCGGCACCTGCCCCGCCGGGACAGCCTGGTGCTGAGCCTGCACCCGCACAACGACCGGGGCACCGGGGTGGCCGCCGCCGAGCTGGGCCTGCTGGCCGGCGCGGACCGGATCGAGGGCTGCCTGTTCGGCAACGGCGAGCGCACCGGCAACGTCGACCTGGTGACGCTGGGATTGAACCTCTTTTCCCAGGGCATCGACCCGATGATCGACTTCTCGAACATCGACGAGGTGAAGCGGGCGGTCGAGTACTGCAACCAGCTGCCCGTGCCCGAGCGCCACCCGTACGCCGGCGACCTGGTCTACACCGCGTTCTCCGGCTCCCACCAGGACGCGATCAAGAAGGGCTTCGACGCCCTGGCCGCGGACGCGGCGGCGGCCGGGGTCCCGGTCGACGAGCAGACCTGGGCGGTGCCGTACCTGCCGATCGACCCGAAGGACCTGGGCCGCACCTACGAGGCGGTCATCCGGGTCAACTCGCAGTCCGGCAAGGGCGGCGTCGCGTACATCATGAAGACCGAGCACCAGCTCGACCTGCCGCGCCGGCTCCAGATCGAGTTCTCCGGGGTGGTCCAGCAGCTCACCGACCACGACGGCGGCGAGGTCGACCCGGGCACCATGTGGGAGATCTTCGCCCGCAACTACCTGCTCGACCATCAGGTGGACCCGGCCCTCACGCTGGCCGACTACACGATCGGCACCGCCGAGGGCAAGGTCGAGATCGAGGCCCAGGTCGGTCTCGGCGGCCAGCGGCGGTCACTCGCCGCGGTCGGCAACGGCCCGATCGACGCGTACGTCAACGCGCTCCAGTCGGTGGGCGTGGCGGTGCGGGTGCTCGACTACCACGAGCACGCGCTCTCCTCGGGCGGTGACGCGCAGGCCGCCGCGTACGTGGAGTGCGACGTGGACGGTCGTACGGTCTGGGGGGTCGGCACGGACGCGAACATCGTCACCGCCTCCATCAAGGCGGTCACCAGCGCGGTCAACCGCGCTCGCGGCTGACGTACGGGGCCGGGGCCCGGCTCCGGCCGGGCCCCGGCCGACGCGCGGTCAGACCGGGGTGACCCCGGCGGACCAGCCGTCGCCGAGCACCACCGCCTGGGCGACGACCACCCGCCCACCGTCGAAGGTCATCGCCGGGGAGCCGTGCAGTCGGTAGCCGTCGCCGAGCGCCTCGCTGACCCGGCGGCAGAAGTCGGCGTCGTCCGGCCCGGTCAGCAGCCGGTAGCGCAGCCGGCCATCATGATCGTCCATCCACGGACCGTAGCAACGGTGGCGCCTCGCCGGGTCAGCGGCGCTTCTCCGGCGGGGTCGAGGCGGGCAGGGAGGGGCAGGGCTGGGAGGGCGGGGCCTCCCGGGGTGGGCGGTGGATCAGCACGGCGGCCATCGCCGCGCCGGCCAGCAGCCCGCCCGCGCACCAGAGCAGGGCACCCCGGTACGCGCTGGTCAGCGCGGCACTCTGCTCGTACCCGGTGCCGGAGAGGTCGACCAGCAGCGGCAGCGCGGCCACCGCGAGCAGGCCGCCGGCCCGGGACGCGGCGTTGTTGAAGCCGCTCGCCACCCCGGCGAACCGGTCCGCGACGGCGGCCAGCACCGAGGCGGTCAGCGGCGCCACCACCAGGGTCAGGCCGAGGCCGAAGAGCGTCACCCCGGGCAGCACGTCCCGCCAGTACGACGCGCCCGGGCCGACCCCGCGCAGCAGCAGCAGGCCGAGGGCGGCGATCACCGGGCCGGCGGTGAGCGGCAGCCTCGGGCCGATCTTCGCCGCGAGCGCCCCGGCCCGGGCCGAGCCGAGCAGGAGCAGCACGGTCATCGGGATGGTGGCCAGGCCGGTGCGCAGCGCCGACCAGCCGACCACGTTCTGCAGGTAGACGGCGAGGAAGAAGGTGAAACCGCCGAGCGCCGCGTAGACCACCACGGTGAAGATGTTCAGCACCGAGAAGAGCCGGCTGCTGAAGAGTCCGGTGGGGAGCATGGCGCTGTCCCCACGCCGCCGCTCCACCAGCACGAACACCACCGCGGAGAGGACGCCGACCAGCGCGGCCACCAGCACCGGCAGCGAGCCGACGCCGCGCGCCGGGGCGTCGATCAGCGCGTACGTGATGCCGGCGAGCGCCAGGGCGCCGAGCAGCGCCCCGGTCACGTCGAACCGGCGGCGTCCCGCCCCGGTACGCGAGACGTCCTCGTCCCGGCTCTCCGGCACCCAGCGCAGGGCGGCGAGCACCACGGCCACCGCCAGCGGCAGGTTGATGAAGAAGATCCACCGCCAGGAGAGGGCGTCGATCAGCCACCCGCCGAGGAGCGGGCCGAGGGCGGTGGAGACGCCGGAGAGCCCGGCCCAGGCGCCGATGGCCCGGCCCCGGTCGTCCGGGTGGAAGCTGGCCTGGAGCACCGACAGTGAGCCGGGGGTGAGCAGCGCGCCGCCGGCCCCCTGGAGGAAGCGGGCGGCGATCAGCTGGCCGGTGTCCTGCGACAGGCCGCAGAGGACGGAGGCGACCGCAAACCAGACCACCCCGAGCAGGAAGACCCGCCGCCGGCCGAAGCGATCCCCGAGCGCCCCGCCGAGCAGCACGAACGCGGCGAGCATCAGCAGGTAGCCGTTGATGGTCCATTGCAGATCGGCGACGGTGGCGTCGAGTTCGGCGCCGAGCCGGGGCAGTGCCACGTTGACGACCGTGCTGTCGAGGAAGACCATGCCGGAGGCGAGGATCGCCGCGAGCAGGGTTCCCCGACCGGCGGGGGTGCCCACCCGGAGCGCGTGAGCGGGAGTCGTCATGGGTACCAATCTGCCCGGACCGCCGTGGAGACGCCACGAAACGCGGAAACCACGCTTGGGTACTGTGCGGGATCGCCCGGAGCCCGCAAGCTGGAGAGGTGTCGTCTGTGCGTACCAGATCAGGAGCCCGTGCGGCGGTGGCGGCCGCGCTGGCCACGGCGCTCGCCCTCGGCGTGGGTGGCTGCGACATCGCCATCGACGAGCCGGAGGCGCCGCCGAGCGGCGCCGGCAACGTCGGTGAGCAGCTGGCCGAGCTGACCGTCGCGTCCGCCGGCTCGATGAAGGGTTACAGCCGGGCACGCTTCCCGCACTGGCGGGACACCGGCACGAACTGCGACGTGCGGGACAGCGTGTTGAAGCGGGACGGGAAGGACATCCGGCTCTCCGGCTGCAACGTGGTGGCCGGGCGGTGGTCGAGCGTCTACGACGGCCGGACCTTCACCGATCCCTCCGACGTGGACATCGACCACATGGTCCCGCTCGCCAACGCCTGGCGTTCCGGGGCCGACGAGTGGGACGACGCGAAGCGTGGCAACTTCGCCAACGACGTGACCCGACCGCAGCTCATCGCGGTTTCCGCGACCTCCAACCGGGCAAAGGGTGACCAGGACCCGTCGCAGTGGAAGCCAGCGAACCGCTCGTACTGGTGCAAGTACGCGGAAAACTGGGTGACGGTCAAACACTACTGGCGGCTGACGGTGACCAGTGCCGAGAAGGCCGCTCTCGGCGACATGTTGGAGGGTTGCACATGGGCGAGCAAGCGGTGACCGGGGCCGGGGCGAGGCCCGCCCCGGAGAAGATGCCGGACGCCGGCGGGGACGGCACCGCCGCGGCCATCGGCGAGGGCGGTGCCGGCCCCGCGCCGGCGCCCGGCGCCACCACCGCCGGGATGAATGCCGACGGTAGGCCGGCCGAGTCCGCCGAGGTGCCGGGCGCCGGCATGCACGCCGACGCGGGCGGCACCGGAGCACCGCGGGAGCTGACCGCGGACCTGACCGCCGGGCCGGGCGGGGTGATGACCGACGAGGTCGGCGTGGTCACCGGCGAGCTGACCTTGAAGACCGGGTACGCCGACGGCCAGGTCACCCTCGCGGTCCAGTACAAGGACGCCGACGAGTGGTACGCGGTCACCGGCGCGAAGGCGAAACTGGACGACCCGGCGGGCCTGGACGCGGTGCACGCGATCGCGGTCGCGCTGCTCAACCGGCCGGAGGGCTGAGACCCGACGAGGCCCCCTTCCCCGGGCGGGGAAGGGGGCCTCGTCACGTCCTCACGGGGTGGGGATCAGCTCGCCGGGGTCACCCGGTGCCGCCCCGTCGTCCGGCCGGACCAGCTCCGGCTCGACCTCGTGCGGGCGGATCCGCCCGGCCGCGATGTCCTCGGCGAAGTGGCAGGCCACCCGGTGACCGGTGACCACCTCGCGCAGCGCCGGCCGCTCGTCGGCGCAGCGGGTCGGCTGCGCCCACGGGCACCGGGTGTGGAACCGGCACCCGGCCGGCGGGTTGGTCGGCGAGGGCAGGTCACCGGCGAGCAGGATCCGCTCACGGCGATCCTCCACCAGCGGGTCCGGCACCGGCACCGCCGACATCAGCGCCCTGGTGTACGGGTGCATCGGCTCGCGGTAGAGGTCGTCGCTGGACGCCTCCTCCACCAGTCCGCCCAGGTACATCACGCCCACCGTGTCGGCGATGTGCCGGACCACCGCCAGGTCGTGCGCGATGATCAGGTACGTCAGCCCGCGCTCGTTCTGCAGGTCCTCCATCAGGTTGAGCACCTGCGCCTGGATCGACACGTCGAGCGCCGAGACCGGCTCGTCGGCGACGATCAGCTCCGGGTTGAGCACCAGCGCCCGGGCGATGCCGATCCGCTGCCGCTGGCCGCCGGAGAACTCGTGCGGGTACTTGCTCAGCGCCGAGGCGGGCAGGCCGACCGCGTCCAGGGTCTCCCGCAGCCGCCTGCTCGTCTCCGCCTTGTCGTCGGCCAGCCCGTGCGCCTTGAGCCCCTCGACCAGCAGCGACTCCACCGACTGCCGGGGGTCGAGGCTGGACAGCGGGTCCTGGAAGATCATCTGCATCCGGCGCCGGGCCCGGCGCATCGTCTCGCCCTTGAGCTGGCGGACGTCGGTGCCGTCGAAGACGATCTCGCCATCGGTCGGCTCGACCAGCCGGAGCAGGCCCCGGCCCAGCGTGGACTTGCCGCAGCCCGACTCACCGACCAGCCCGTACGTCTCACCCGCGTTGATCGACAGCGAGACGCCGTCGACCGCGTAGACGTACCCGACGGTGCGGTCGAAGAGCAGGCCGCTCTTGATCGGGAAGTGGACCTTGAGGTCACGCAGTTCGACCAGTGGTCCGGTCCGCTCGGTCACGGTACCGCCACCTCCTCGGAAACGGGGTTGTTGCAGCGAAGGTCGCCGCCGGTGGCGGTGGGCTCGAGCGGAGGCGAGCCCTCCAGGCAGGCGTCCACCACGTTGTCGCAGCGGGGCGCGAAGGCGCACCCCTCCGCCCACGGGATGTTGTCGGACACCGAGCCGCGGATGGCGTGCAGCCGCTCGCCGCGCGGCGAGTCCAGCCGCGGCACCGAGCTGAGCAGCCCGTGCGTGTACGGGTGCCGCGCCCGGGCGAACAGCTCGTGCCGCGGCGCCCGCTCCACCACCTTGCCGCCGTAGAGCACGTTGACCGTGTCGCAGAGGCCGGCCACCACGCCCAGGTCGTGCGTGATCATGATGAGCGCGGTGCCGGTCTCGTCGACCAGCTGCTTGAGCAGGGTGAGGATCTGCGCCTGGATGGTCACGTCCAGCGCGGTGGTCGGCTCGTCCGCGATCAGCAGCCGCGGCTTGCAGGCCAGCGCGATGGCGATCAGCGCGCGCTGCCGCATGCCGCCGGACAGCTGGTGCGGGTACTCCACCAACCGCCGGTCCGGGTCCGGGATGCCGACCGCGTCGAGCAGCTCCCGGGCCTCCCGGAGCGCCTTCTTGCGGCCCATCCCCTGGTGCCGCTCCAACACCTCGGCGACCTGAACGCCAATCGGGATCACCGGGTTCAGCGAGGAGAGCGGGTCCTGGAAGATCATGCCGATGTCCCGGCCGCGCCGGTCCCGCATGTCGTCCGGGCGGAGCTTGAGCAGGTCGGCGCCGTCGAAGAGCACCTCGCCGGTGACCTTGTTGCCCCGCTTCGGCAGCAGACCCATGATCGCCAGGCTGGTCACACTCTTGCCGCAGCCGGACTCGCCGACCAGGCCGACGGTCTGCCCCGGCTCCACGCTGAAGCTCACCTTGTCGACGGCGGTGAACGGCCGCTCGCCCCGCCGCTGGAACACCACGCTCAGGTCGCGTACGTCGAGCAGGCTCATCGGGTCACTTCCTCTCGCCGGCCGTAGCCGGCCGTGCTGCTTCGCCGCACCGCCCTCACCGCCGGTTCTTCGGGTCGATCGCCTCGCGCATCGCCTCACCGAGCAGGGTGAAGCCGAGCGCGACGACGATGATGGCGAGCGCCGGGTAGTAGGCCAGCTCGGGGCGGACCTCGAAGTAACGCTGGCCGTCCACGCCGAGCATCAGACCCCACTCGGCGCGGTTGATGTCCGGGTCGCCGAGGCCGAGGAAGGAGAGCGCCGCCGCGTCCAGGATCGCCACCGCGAAGGTCAGCGTCGCCTGCACGATCACCGCGGTCAGCGAGTTGGGCAGCATGTGCCGGAGCACGATGTTGCGCTCCTTCACGCCGAGCGCCCGCGCGGCGAGCACATGGTCGCTCTCCCGCTGGGCGAGCATCGAGCCGCGCAGCAGCCGGGCGAAGATCGGCACGTTCACGATGGCCACCGCGAAGATGACCGTCCACTGGGTGGACCTGCTGGCCATGGCGACCAGGGTGATCGCCAGCAGCAGGCTCGGCAGGGCCAGCATCACGTCGGTGAGTCGCATCAGGACGACGTCGACCCAGCCGCCGAAGGCGCCCGCGATCGCCCCGAACAGCACGCCGAGGGCGAGACCGATCAGGGTGGCGAGCACGCCGACGAAGAGGGTCTGCCGGCTGCCGTGGATCATGCGGGACAGGAAGTCGCGGCCCAGCGGGTCCGACCCGAGCGGGTGCTCCGCGCTGGCGCCCGCGATGCTGTCCACGGTCAGGCTCTTGGTCAGCTCGTCGAAGCGCTGTACCGGATCGTGCGGGGCGATCAGCGGGGCGAAGACCGCCACCAGGATGAACAGCCCGACGATGACAGCGCCGACGATGGCCACCGGGTTACGCCGGAGCCGGCGCAGCGCGTCGTGGACGAGGCTGACTCCGCCCTTGTCGGCGGTGGCCTGGGCCAGCTCCTCCAGCCGGGCCTTCTTCCGGTCGCCCAACAGGCCGATGCTGCGTTCGCTCATGCCGTCGCGCCGTTCGTCGTCGCCGCTCCGGGGAGCGGCCACACCGGGCCGGGTGGTGGGATCACTCATCGGACACGCACCCTCGGGTCGATGAAGGCGTAGGAGAGGTCGACCAGGAGGTTGACCATCACGAAGATCAGCGCGGCCAGCAGGATGATCGCCTGGAGCACCGGGTAGTCCCGGCCGCCGCTGATCGAGTCGACGATCAGCGTGCCGATGCCGCCCCAGTTGTAGACCTTCTCGGTGAGCACCGCGCCGGAGAGCAGCGCGCCGGTCTGCAGGCCGATGGTGGTGACCACCGGCAGCAGGGCGTTGCGCAGGATGTGCCGGCCCCGGATGGTGCGATGCCGCAGGCCCTTGGCCTCGGCCGTACGCACGTAGTCCTCGTTGAGCACGTCGAGCACGCTGGCCCGGGTGATCCGGACGATCACCGCCAGCGGGATGGTGGCCAGCGTGATCGCCGGCAGGATCAGGTGCCAGAGCGCGTCGGCGCTGGCGTCGAACTCCCGGGTCAGCAGGCCGTCCAGGACGAAGAAGCCGGTGACCTCGGTGTTGTCCAGCCCGGTGGTGAGCCGCCCGGAGGGCGGGAACCAGTGGATGTTCTGGGTGAAGACGTCCTTGAGCAGGTAGCCCAGGAAGAAGATCGGGATCGAGATGCCGAGCAGGGTGCCGGCGATCGTCAGGTTGTCGAGGGAGCGACCGCGCCAGCGGGCGGCGAGGTAGCCGAGCGGCACGCCCAGCCCGACCGCGATGATCATCGCGGCGAGGGCCAGCTCGATGGTGGCCGGGAAGGCGCGGCCGATCACCTCGGTGACCGGGTCACCGGACCGGATCGAGTTGCCGAAGTCCCCGGAGAGGACTCGCTGCATGAACTTCCCGTACTGCACCAGGATCGGCTGGTCGTAGCCGAGCGCCTTGATCAGCAGGGCGCGGCGCTCGGGGGTGGCCCGCTCACCGAGCAGCGCTTCCACCGGGCCGCCGGGGAGATTCCGCAGCCAGATGAAGATCAGCGCCGACAGCGCTATCAGCGTCACCACCAGCTGCAGCAGGCGGCGGACTATGACTCGCAACATCTCTCACACACCAGACTCTCGATGTTCGCGGAATCGGTCCGGGCCGGGGCTGAGCCCCGACCCGGACCGATTCGCGCCTACGGCGTCAGCCGACGTACGTCACTTGGTGACGCTGACCGTGTTGAACCGCTCGTCGGTCAGCGGGCTGGCGACCACGCCCTTGACGTCCTTCGTGACGACGATGGCCGGCGGGGCGTGCCAGACCGGCACGGCCGGCAGCCACTTGGCGGCGATGTCCCGGTTGACCTGCTCCCAGGCCGCCTTCTTGCCCGCCTCGTCGACGGTGCCGTCGGCCTTGGCGATGGCGTCGAACATCTCGGTCATGGCCTGGTCGCCGAACTCGACCTTGCCGCGGCCGAAGAACGTGCCGACGAAGTTGCCCGGGTCGTTGTAGTCGCCGGTCCAGCCCAGGATGTGCAGGTCCTGCTTGCCGAACTGCTGCACGTCGTCCTTGAAGCCACCGTTCCACGGACGCGGCACACCGTTGACCTTGATGCCCACAGCCTGCAGGTCGTTGGCGAGGACGGTGAAGATCTCCTGCGGGTTCGGCATGTACGGCCGGGAGACGTCCGGCGGGTAGTAGAAGTTCAGCGTCAGGTTCGTGGCGCCGGCCTCAGCGAGCAGCTGCTTGGCCTTCTCCGGGTTGTACTCGTACTTCTGCACGTCCGGGGCGTAGCCGAGCACGGTGTCCGGCATGAACTCGTCGGCGACCTTCGACCCACCCGGGGCCTTGGTCTGCACCAGCTGCTGACGGTTGAGGGCGTAGGCGATCGCCTGGCGCACCCGCAGGTCCTTCAGCTTCGGGTTCTTCTGGTTGATGCCCAGGTAGAGGATGTTGAACGCCGGGCGGTCGAGGACCTGGAAGCCCTCACCGGCGAGCGCCTTGCGGTCGGCCGGGGCCGGGAAGTCGATGCCCTGGACGGTGCCCGCCCGCAGCTCCTGCTTGCGGGTGTTCTCGTCCTTGATCACCTTGATGATCAGCTTGTCGACCTTGGCCTTCTCACCGAAGTAGTCCGGGTTCCGGTTCAAGGTGATCTCGTTCTTGGCCTTGTCCCAGCCACCGAACGAGAACGGACCGGTGCCGACCGGGGCGGAGGTGGCGAACGAGCTGTACTCGAACGAGTCGCCGTTCTGCTTGACCGTGTCGGCATCGCCCTTCTTGAGGGCCTCCGGGCTGGCGATCGAGAGCGCGGTCAGCGCGAAGGCGCCGGGGAACGCGCCCTTGTACTGGTTGAGGGTGAGGACGGCGGTGCCGTCGTCCTTGGCCTCGCACTTGTTGTAGACCGGCTTGCCGGCGTCGGGGTTCTCGTTCTTCGCGAAGCCGCCGAAGACGTCCATGTAGTAGATCATCTGCGACTGGGCGGCGGCGCCCTTCATGTTGTACCAGCGGTCGAAGTTGAAGCAGACCGCGGCGGCGTTGAAGGGGGTGCCGTCATTGAACTTCACGCCCTGGCGCAGCTTGAAGGTCCAGACCTTGCCCTCGGTGTCGTGCTCCCAGCTCTCCGCCAGGCCGCCCTGCAGCTCCGCCGTACCCGGCTTGTGCTGGATGAGGGTGTCGTACATCTGCCGGATCGGCCGGAACGACTCACCGTCGTCGTTGAAGATCGGGTCGAAGTTCTTCGGGTCGCCGGCACCGGCAAAGATGAAGGTGCCGCCAGTCTTGGCCTCGCCACTGTCATTGCCGCGGTCGCTATCCGCGCAGCCGGCCGCGCCGACCGCCAGGGCTGCAACGGCCGCGAGGCTCACAGCCGTCCTTAGCCTTCTCGCCTTCATCTCTCACCTCTGTCATCCGCGTGACCAACGCCGCGTCCATGGCTTGGTCCGTGAGCGGGAGGCTATGACAGGACACCCAGAAGCGGAACGGCCGTTAGGCAATCGCTATCAAGCCGACACCAAGCCGTCGGGTCTGACAGCCCTCGGCCTCCCGACAAACAGGCCTGTCACATCCCGGGATACGTGCCGACTTGTCCGGAAGGGCGATGATCCGCCCCGGGCAAATGACCGCAATCCGCCCGACCTGACCCGGCTTCCGGCACGCCTGTGGCGTCCGGCTCGCCGACGGTCCGGGGTAGGGGCCCACGGAGGTCGTGCCGGGCCCGCGATCGGCGCCATCGGGTACGCGACGCCGGACCGGGCGGGGCGGCCTCGGCCGCGCCGCTGGGGACTCGGTGCGCGTCGGGACGAGCCGGGGGCGAGCGGGTCGGGGGGCGGGCCGGGGGACGGGCCGGGGAGCGAGCGGGCCGGGGGCGGGCGGGCCGCGCCGGGCGCGGCCCGGAGGCTTCGGGGAGGAGGCGGTCGCGTCGGGACGGGCCCGACAGCGGGGCTTCGGGTGCGTCTGTTGCTGCTCCGGCGGCAAGACACGCACCCGAACCTCCCCGGCGGGGCCCATGCCCGTGGTGGTCGGTCCGGGCCGGCGGGCGTGTCGCGTCCCGGATGTCCGGTTCCGGCGGTGCGGACGACCGCCCGGATGACCCGGATCGCCGCCTGTGGGCTGCGCGTCCCGTGACCGGCGGCACCGTCAGCCCGGAATCCTGGCGGGGCCGGGGTCGTTACACCCTCTGTACGACCGCAGTAGTAAGCCCCCGCCGGTCTGGCCGGGCGGGTCGCGGGCCCCGGAATGATGGTGGGCCGGCGGTCGTTACACATGGTCCCGGCGCCGCGAGTCCCCCGCTCGTGAAGCCTGCCGGACAGCAGACTTTCTCCCTGTGATTCTTTGAGCGCCCCCTCGTGGTGCTTGCCCACGCGCCGACCCCCTCGGCCGTGTGCCAACCCCCGGATGGAGCATCCTCATGACCACCACCATGCTGCGTAAGAGCATCCTCGGTATCGCTGGTCTGGCCTTCGCCGGTGGCCTCGCCGCCGGCCCCCTGAACCACGCCGACACCACCGCCGCCGTCGACGCCAAGCCGATCGCCGTGGCCGTGCAGGCCGACAAGCCCGGCGTGGACAAGGGCAAGCTCATCCCGCACGGTGTGCAGGGCGAGCAGTCCCGCATCGACCTCAACGACGAGCAGGCCAGGAATGTGAAGGCGATCATCGCCGCGACGAAGAAGTCGGGCCTGGACGAGCGGGCCGCGGTGATCTCGATCGCCACGGCGCTGCAGGAGTCGAAGCTGGAGAACCTGGGTCACCTGGGTGACCGCAACGACCACGACTCGCAGGGCCTGTTCCAGCAGCGCCCGTCCTCGGGTTGGGGCACGGTCGAGCAGATCACCGACCCCGAGTACTCGACCATGGCCTTCCAGAAGGGTCTCAAGCAGGTCGACGGCTGGAAGGACATGCCGCTGACCGAGGCCGCCCAGACCGTGCAGGTCTCGGCCTACCCCGACGCCTACGCCCAGTGGGAGAAGCAGGCCGCCGACCTCGTCGCCAAGCACTGGAACAACTGACACCACTGAGACACACGCATGCTGGCCGGCACCCCACAACGGGGTGCCGGCCAGCGGCGTCTCCACCAACAATCGTGAAGAGTTGTTGTCGCTCCGCCGATCCCACGGCACGTGACCGGGCCGACCGCCGACCAGTCAATGACACCTGGGGACGACAGACGAAAGGCTCGTTACCGGAAGTCCGGTAACGAGCCTTACCTGCTCATACAGCTGGTGGGCGATACTGGGTTTGAACCAGTGACCTCTTCCGTGTCAAGGAAGCGCGCTCCCACTGCGCCAATCGCCCGTGGTCGAGAGCGGACGACGGGATTCGAACCCGCGACCCTCACCTTGGCAAGGTGATGCGCTACCAGCTGCGCTACGTCCGCGTGCCGCCCGGTTTCCCCGACGACGGGTAGAACCCTACCCGATGGCAAGATCGCCACCGCCGCCACCCCACCAGGGCCCTCGCCAGGTGTGATTGCGCTGCTCACCGATGGGGTACTGACCTCCCTCGACAGCACACCACATCCCTTGAAGGAGGCTGTCGTGGGTATCGGAATGAGCATCTTCCTGCTGGCGGTCGGCGCGATCCTCACCTTCGCGCTGGACGCGAGCGTCGGCGGCGTCAATCTCGACGTGGTCGGTTGGATCCTGATGGCAGCCGGCGTGCTCGGCCTCATCATGTTCACGGTCGTCTGGGGCGGCCGCCGCCGCCAGGTGGTCACCACGACCGAGCCGGTCGAGTACCGGCGGGTCGAGGAGCGCCGGGACGTCGCCCCGCCGCTCTGAGCAGGCGCCACCTGCGGCCGACGGAGCTGGACGGTCGCGGCCAGGTTCACCCGGACGTGCTGGTCACCGCGGATGCGGCGGCCGGCACGTCCGTGTTCCGGCTCCGGTCACCGTCGTCCGCCCGGGCGACGCTGGTCCGCCGGTTCGGGGAGCCTCCGGACGGAGGACCACCACGGGAAACGGCACCACGACAGAAAGGCTCGTCACCGGATCCGGTGACGAGCCTCAACCTGCTCGAACTGCTGGTGGGCGATACTGGGTTTGAACCAGTGACCTCTTCCGTGTCAAGGAAGCGCGCTCCCACTGCGCCAATCGCCCTCGCCTTGTTACCGAGGTGGGGACGGGATTTGAACCCGCGTACACGGCTTTGCAGGCCGTTGCCTCGCCTCTCGGCCACCCCACCGAGGTTGCCCCCGTCATGCGTGGCGGCATCTCCGAGCGGACGACGGGATTCGAACCCGCGACCCTCACCTTGGCAAGGTGATGCGCTACCAGCTGCGCTACGTCCGCATGTCTCCGGCGTTCCCGGTGACGGAGGTGAACTTTAGCCGAGTCGCCGGAGGGTTGCCAAATCGGGGTGCCTCCCGGCGCGCCGGAGCAGCAGCTCGCGCGGTCCGACGCGGCCGCACTCCCCTAAAGCTTCCTAGGAGACTGGGTGGGGTCGCCGGGACGGCGGGGGCCGGGACGGTGGGTCGCCGGGACGGTGCGGCGGCCAGCCGGGACGGAGAGAGCGGCCATCCCGCGTTGGGAAGCCACTCTTTCCGTGAAAGTGTGCGGACCTTGGGGGCGAGGTGGTGTGGAGCGCCGGAAGAATCGGCGGCATGGACCTGCTGGAGACCTACCGACGCAGCCTGGCCGAGTTCACCGACCGGGTGGACCAGGTGACCCCCGGGCAGTGGGCCGATTCGACCCCCTGCCCCGACTGGGACGTGCGCACGCTGGTCAACCACGTGGTGACCGAGGATCGGTGGACCGTGCCGCTGCTCGCCGGGCGGACCATCGACGAGGTCGGCGACCGGTTCGACGGCGACCAGCTCGGCGACGACCCGGTCGACACCGCGCGGCAGGCCGCCGCCCAGGCCGAGGTCGCCGCCACCCACCCCGGTGCGCTCGACCGGACGGTCCAGCTCTCCGCCGGCGAGACCCCGGCGCGGGAGTACCTGCACCAGCTCGTCGCCGAGCATCTCGTACACGGATGGGACCTGGCGGTGGCGATCGGCGCCGACCCCCGGTTGGACCCGGACGTGGTCGCCGCCTGCGCCCGGTGGTTCACCGGGCGGGTCGCCGACTACCGCGCGGGCGATCTGGTCCGCCCCGGGGTCGACCTGCCGGCCGACACCGACGCGCAGGACCGGCTGATCGCCGCCTTCGGCCGCGACCCGGACTGGACGCCACCGGCCTGACCGCAAGCGGCGCCACCGGCGGACGTGGAGGCGCCGGCCGGACGCCCGAGGGGGGTGCGTCCGGCCGGCGCGGCGGGTGGGATCAGCGGGCCTACCGCTCGGGGGAGGCCGCGGGGCGACGGCGCTGGCGCTCCCGCAGCCGGCGCAGGGCCGGCGGATGGACGTTGGCCAGCTCCAGGTCGCCGCCGTAGTGGGCGAGCACCCGGTGGTCCATCACCCGTCGCCAGAGCGGCGGCACCAGCGCGGCGACCACCATGGTGGCTTGACGATCTCTCGGCCCTAAAGGGCGGAGATTCCCTCCACGCTGCGCGTGGAGCACGCGGCGTTCGGGCGGATTCCTGCCTCTCGGCGCGGCGCCGGCACGGATGCCGGTCTTACCTGCGCTCCACAGGCGTTTACGCTCTCCCAGCGTCCCTGGGCGAGCACGTTCATGGCCGCGTTGACGTCCCTCGTGGGCGGCCCGTGTCCTCGCGCCGGATGCGCCAGGAGTTCCCCGACCTCGTGCGCCACTACTACCGGGCCAACAAGTTGTGGTCAGCCTCCTACTTCGCCGGGTCCGTCGGCGGCGCACCATTGACCGCCCTGCGCCAGCACATCGAGCAGCAGAATCGGCCGGGTTAGAGCACGCTCGGGCCCAGCCGGCCCTCCCGCACGGGCCTTCACCCCCGCCCTGAACGGCGAAGCCCTGGCCCACATCCCGGTAGCCGTCGGCCTGCAACCGCGGCACCGCCTCGTCGGGCGGGTTGCGCCGGTCATCGTCGATCAGCAGGTCGATCACCGGGATGAGCCCGAAGACCACCGCCGGGGTGAGCCACCAGGCCCACGTGCCGCCGGTGCCCCGCCAGCCCAGCCAGCCCAGGAAGGGCAGCACCGGGACGAGCAGGGCCAGCGGCCAGAGCGGCTTGCGGGTGTCGCGCCAGGCGACGGGCGGAACCGTCGTGCTGATGGCCATCGTCGACCTCCGATCTCGCGGCCTGTCGTCGACTGTGGCACCGGTCGCGCGCTTTACAAGGGGGCATTTTTGTAAAGCGACGAGCGCCGTCCGCGTGGTTCCGGCGGCACCCGCCGTCACCGGTGACCTTGCCCTCCCCCGGCTCGCCTGGTATCCACAGATGCGCATGCGTGACAGCGCCTGCTCCGGGCCGGCGTCGCGCCGGCCCCCGCTCCCACGAGGAGGTTCCGTGCCCAGAACGGAGTGGACCCCAGAAACGAGCCGGCGCCGACGCCGGCTCGTTCCCGTACTGGCGACCGCCGCCGTGGTCGCCGCCCTGCTGGCCACCGGCACCACCGCCGCGGCCGCACCGGGCGACGCACCGGCCGCGGCCCCGGGCCGCTCCGGCTCGTTCGCCGACGACAGCCACCAGGCCGTCGACGTCGACAACCGCGGCGGTACGGCGGCACCCGACGCCCGCCAGCGCGGCCTCGCCCGGCGCGTCGACCCCGACGTCCGGTGGAACCGGCTCGGCACCCCGCACGCGCTCGGCCCGGCCCGGACGCCGCTGGCCACCGGGCTGCCGGCCGAGCCGGAAGCGGCCACCCGGCGCTACCTCGCCGACAACCGGGACCTGTTCGGCCTCGGCGCCGAGGCGATCGCCGCGATGGACCGGGTGCTGGTCCGGCCGATCGGCGCCGGTGCGGTGGTCACCCTGCGGCAGCGCTTCGGTGACCTGCCCGCCGGGCACGACGGCCTGGTCACCGTGGCGGTCGCCGACGGCACGGTGCTCTCGGTCAGCTCCTCGCTGACCCGGGACGCCTCGGCCCCCGCCCCGGCCACGCTGACCGGGGAGCAGGCGTACGCCGCCGCGCTCGCCGACGCCGACCTGGGCGCCGACGGGGTGGCCAGCCACAGCGTCCGGCCGGTCGCCGTGCCCACCCCGGTCGACGGCAACCGGGCCGCGTACGAGGTGACCCTGATCGGCAGGGCCACCGACCACCCGGCCGCGTTCACCACGTACGTCGACGGGATCACCGGGAAGGTGCTGGTCCGCGAGGACCTGGTCGACTTCGACTCGGACAACCCGAGCTGGGCGGTCTACCCGGCCACCCCGCCGCAGGACCTCGCCGCCGGGCAGGACCCCCGGGTGCGCTGGTGCGGCGACCCCGCGCCGGACTGCGCGGCGGCGTTCCACGACCCGGCCAGCGGCCGGCACTGGGACGTCGACCTGGCCACCGGCGCGCCGACCGGCAGCTCGCGCGGCAACTCCGCCAACACGGTGGTCTCCTGGGGCGCGGGCAGCCCGCTGCTCCCGGCCACCGCCAGCCCGGAGCGCCGCTACGAGTACCCGTTCACCGACCAGTGGCACCAGGCGCGCTGCAACCCGGCGGTCTTCACCTCCGCGCAGCGCAACGACGCCGACGCCGCCATCGCGAACCTCTTCGCCATGCACAACCGGATGCACGACTGGGCCTGGCACCTCGGCTTCACCGAGGCCACCTGGAACCTGCAGGCGGTCAACGTCGGCAGCGCCGGCCTCGGCGGCGACGCCGAGCAGGGGCGGGCCCAGCAGGGCGCGCTGAGCGGCAACCGGAACAACGCCAACCAGGGCACGCCACGCGACGGCCTGCCGCCGACCACCAACATGTACCTGTGGCAGCCGCAGGCCGGCGGGCCGTACCCGCCGTGCGTCGACGGCGACTACGACATGACGGTGATCGGGCACGAGTACACCCACGCGATCACCAACCGGATGATCGCCGGGCCGGACAGCGGCATCGGCGGCCTGCAGGGCGGCGCGATGGGTGAGTCGTGGAGCGACCTGCTCGCCGCGGAGTACCTGTACGAGCACGGCCTGCGCGCCCCCGGCGAGACGCCCTTCGTCACCGGCGGCTACGTCACCGGCAACCTGGTCAGCGGCATCCGCAACCACGACTTCAGCCGCAGCCCGCTCAACTACTCCGACGTCGGCTACAACACCGCCGGCCCCGCCGTGCACGCCGACGGCGAGATCTGGAGCGCGACCAACTTCCGGATCCGCTCCGCCCTGCTGAAGAAGTACGGCCTGGGCACCCCGCAGCGGCAGGCGGAGTGCGCGCAGGGGAAGGTCACCGCGGACAGCTGCCCAGGCAACCGCCGCTGGGTGCAGCTGGTCTTCGACTCGTTCCTGCTCCAGGCGGCCAGCCAGGTCAGCATGCTCGACATGCGGGACAACATGCTCACCGCCGACCTGCTCCGCTTCGGCGGGGCCAACCAGGAGCTGATCTGGGCCGAGTTCGCCCGCTCCGGGATGGGCCGGGACGCCGCCACCAACGGCGCCACCGACACCGACCCGACGCCGAGCTTCGCCAGCCCGGCCGGGGGCAACGCCACCGTCACCCTGCGCGCCAAGGGCGACAGCGCCGACGCCCCGATCCGGGTGTACGTCGGCGACTACGAGGCCCGGGCCACCCCGATCGCCGACACCGACCCGGCCACCCCGCTGCCGGACACCTTCGAGGCGGTCGCCGGGACGTACCAGCTGCTCGCGGTCGCACCCGGCTTCGGCCACCAGCGGCTCAGCGTGGTCGCCCGGGCCGGCCAGGAGGCGTACGCCGACCTGCGGCTGAGCCGCAACCTGGCGTCCACCGCCGCCGGCGCCGTCATCACCGGCGACGGGGTCAACCTGGACCGGATCGGCGACGACACCGAGGCCACCAACTGGGCGTCGCTGACCGGGGTGGCCGGCACGGGGGTCACCGTGGCGCTGCCCGGGGACGCCCCGCAGGTGGTCAAGCGGGTCAACGTCAGCGCCATGCTCCGCCCGGCGATCGTCGGGGACGCCGACGCCGGCGGGCAGAACGCGTTGAGCGCGCTGCGCTCGTTCGCCGTGCTGACCTGCAACGCCACCACCACCGACTGCGCCGACCCGAACCGCTGGGAGCGGATCTTCACCAGCGCCGACGACGCGTTCCCGGGCGGGAAGTACCGGGCGTACACCCGGGACATCAACCTGCGCTCGTTCCTGGTGCCCACCACGCTCGCCACGCACGTGCGCCTTGAGGTGCTGGCCAGCCAGTGCACCGGCGGCCCCGCGTACGCCGGTGAGCAGGACGACGACCCGGCCACCACGACCGACTGCGCGACCGCCAGCCCGGCGCGCGACCAGGTCCGGGTCGCCGAGTTCCAGGTGTTCTCGAAGTGAATCCCGCCGGGGGTCGGGCGCTGACTCGCCCGACCCCCGGCGGCCCCCGATCAGCGGCGGGCCGGCGACCAGCGCCCGGGTGGGCGCTGGAACCGCCGGCCGCCGCCGTCCTCCCCGGCCTCGCGGGCTGGGCGAGTCAGCTGGCGCAGCCGCAGCAGCAGCCCGACGCCGAGGAAGAGCAGCAGCCCGCCGAGCAGGAAGGCCGCCGGTACCAGCCCGAAACCCCCGGTCCGGGACGCCGACCGGTTGGCCGGCGCGGGGGGCGGCGCCTCGGCGACCGCCTCCTCGGTCGGGGTGACCTCCTCGGTCGGCTCGACCGCCACCGCCGATTCGGTCGGCTCGGGCGCCTCGTCGGTGGGGGCGACGCCGACCACCTCCCTGGTCGCCGTCTGCCGGGCGAGCAGGCGCAGGCCCGCGTCGTACGCCTCGGCGGCGAGGGTGAGCTGCCCCTGGGTGACGTCCTCGGCGAAGGCCACCCGGTAGCGGGCGGTGACCGTGCGGTCCGGGCAGAGCGTGCCCGGGTCCAGCTGCCGGTCGGTCAGCCGGGCCACGTCACCCTCGGTCCGGATCTCCAGCGGGAAGGAGCCGGAGTCCTCCACCCGGTCCATCTTCACCTGGTCCAGCCGCAGGCCACCCTGCACGCTGAGCACCATCGACCAGCGCACCTTGACGCAGCCGCCGCCGTCCCGGCGGACCACCGCGGAGACCGTCCGCACCTGGTCGCCGGCGCTGAACTCGTCCGGCAGGCCGCTCAGCTCGGTGGCGAAGCCGGGCGCCGCCGACGCCGGCGGGGGCGCCGCCAGCCCTGTCGCCGACAGGCAGGCCAGCACCACCCCGACCCGCAGCGCGTTCCGCCACACCGTCATCACCGCCTCGTCCTCCCGTCGGTCCACACCACCCGCCACGCTATGAGCGGGCAGGGGAAGCCGGTAGACGGGCGTGTTCGCACCGATCGTCAAGGACGGGGCGGGTTTTCACCCGCAGTGGTGAACCGGTCACCGCGGCCCCGCGACACGCCGGGGAAGCGGGCCGGGGGACAATTCCGGGGTGTCCGACCTTTCCGCGGCCTTCGTCCGGCTGCACGCCCGGCTCGCGCCGGTGCCCTTCGTCCCCGAGGTGCGGCTGCACCAGGCCGACGAGCCGATCGGCCTCTGGGAGCTGACCGAGGGCGAGTTCCGCAGCGCCCAGCCGCCGCCGTTCTGGGCCTTCGCCTGGGCCGGCGGGCAGGCGCTGGCCCGCTACGTCACCGACCATCCTGAGCTGGTCGCCGGCCGCCGGGTGCTCGACCTGGCCGCCGGCTCCGGCCTGGTCGCCATCGCCGCCGCGCGGGCCGGCGCCGCCGCCGTCCGGGCCGTCGAGGTGGACGCGCGGGCGGTCGCGGCGGTCGCGCTCAACGCCGAGGCCAACGGGGTACGCGTCGACGCCGAACTCGGCGACATCCTCGACGGCGACGCCGGGGACGCCGAGGTGGTGCTCGCCGGGGACGTCTTCTACAGCGAAGCGATGGCGAAGCGGATGCTGCGCTTCCTGCTCCGGGCGGTCCGGTCCGGCGCCCGGGTGCTGGTCGGCGACCCCGGCCGGGCGTTCCTGCCCCGCGACCGCTTCCGCGAGCTGGCCGGGTACGACGTGCCGGTGCCGGAGGCGCTGGAGAGCGTACGGGTGAAGCGCACCACCGTCTGGGAGCTGAACGCCGCCCCGCCGGGGGCGGCCCGCTAGCCTGTCGGCGTGCTGTTCCGGGGCTGGGGGGCGTCCGTCGACGAGCGGTGGCCGGACGTGGCCACCGTCACCGACCACGTCGGGGTCGAGCACCTGGTGGTCACCCGGCACGCGCTGGTCCGGCAGGTCCTCGCCGACCCGGTCACCTGGCGGCCGGACAACGCCCTGGACGCGGTGACCCCGATCCCGGTGGCCGCCCTGCGGATCCTCGCCGGACACCGGTTCCGGCTGCCGCCGACGCTGGCCAACAACTCCGGGGCGAGCCACCCGGAGATCCGGGGAATCGTCGCCGAGGCACTGCACCCGGCCCGGGTCGACGCCCAGCGGCCCTGGCTGACCGACCTGGTCGGGCAGCGGGTGGCCCGGCTCGCCACCGCCCTGGCCGCCGGGGAGCCGGTCGACCTGTACGCCGAACTCGCCGCCGACCTGCCGCTGCTGGTGCTGGCCCGGCTGGTCGAGCTGCCGGACGCCCCGGTCGGCGCGGTCAAGGAGTTCGCCCGGGCCGCGTTGGAGCTGTTCTGGGCGCCGCTGGACGCCGACCGGCAGCGGGCCCTCGCCGCGGCGGTGGGCCGGTTCCACACCGTGCTGCGCGACTTCGCCGCCACCGGGGGCGGGCTGGCCGCCGCCCTGCGGGCCGCCGGGCACTCCCCCGACGTGGTGGTCGGCGCCCTGTTCTTCCTGCTGGTCGCCGGCCAGGAGACCACCTCGCAGTTCCTCACCCTGCTGCTGCACCGGCTGGCCGGCGAGCCGGCGGTCCGGGCCGGGCTGCGGGACGGCACGGTGGGGGTCGCCGACGTGGTGGAGGAGGGGCTGCGGCTGGAACCGCCGATCGTGACCTGGCGGCGGGTGGCCGCCGTGGACGCCACGCTGGGCGGGACGGCGGTGCGGGCGGGGACCAGCGTGGTGCTCTGGCTGGCCCGCGCCGGACGCGACCCGGAGGTGGTCGCCGCGCCCGCCGAGTTCCGGCCCGGGCAGCGCGGGTCCCGCCGGCACCTGGCCTTCGGCGCCGGGGCGCACCGCTGCGTCGGGGCGCAGCTGGCCCGGATGGAGGCGGCGGTGGTGGTGGCGCAGGCGGCGCCGCTGCTGGACGGGGTGACGGTGGTCCGCCCGCCGTGGTGTCCGGACAACCTCACCTTCCGGATGCCGGACGCGTTCGTGGTCCGCTCGCCGCGCCGCCCGGCCAGATAGCTAAACGCCAGCAGGGCGAAGACGAAGTTGCCGTCCACGACCGAGCCGAGCAGCACCAGCACCACCGCGCCGACCGGGGACCGCCGGCCCACCGCGACCGCCGCCGCCAGCAGCAGCAGGGCGCCGGCCAGCAACGGTACGACGTACCGCTCGTACGGCGGGGTGAGCCGGGCGTACGCCACCGGGGCGGCGAGCGCGGCCCAGAGCAGCACGTCGCCGGCCAGCCGTCCCACCCGTTCCGTACGCCGCACGTCGGCCAGGCTACCGGCGCCCGGCCGGCCCGGGCACCGACGAAGGTCAGGTGCTCAGCTGATGTCCTCGGCCCAGGCGCGCCAGTCGTCGAGCACGCCGTACAGGGCGGGGGTGAGCCAGCCCGGGGCGGAGCGCCGGAACACGCCCGGGTCCATCGACCCGGCGCCCATCGGCAGCGCGCCGAGCAGGTTCGGCACCAGGTCGGTCAGGTTGGTCCAGTGCACCAGCTCCGGCTCGGCCGGCCAGGCGCCGACCACCACCCCGGCGGGGATGGCCCGGCGCTCCAGCGCCTCCAGGGTCAGCGCGGTGTGGTTGAGGGTGCCGAGCCCGGCGCGGGCCACCACCACGGCCGGGGCGCCGAGGGAGACCGCGAGGTCGGCGACGGTCCACGGCTCGCCGGAGGGGCGCAGCCCCATCGGCACGAGCAGCCCGCCGGCCCCCTCGATCAGCACCAGATCGTGCTTGTCGGCCTCCTCGCGGATCGCGTCGACCGCGGTGTAGAGCTCCAGCGGCTCCAGCTCGGCGACCCGGGCCGCGGCGAGCGGGGCGAGCGGATCCGGGTAGCTGGCAAGGGTCCGCCCGGTCAGCGGGGCGGCCAGCCGGGTGACCGAGTCGATGTCGCCGGGCTCGCCGGTGGCCGTACCCGTCTGGCCCGGTTTGATCACCGCGACCCGCATGCCGGCGGCCTGCGCGGCCGCCGCGACCGCGGCGGTGACCACCGTCTTGCCCACCTCGGTGTCGGTGCCGGTGACCAGCACCGCTCCCCTCCACGGCGTGGTCATGGCGCGCACTCCACGATGACCTCCAGGGCGCGTTCGAAGTCCGCCCGCGGCACCCCGGCGGAGATGGTGAGCCGCAGCCGGGACCGGTTGTCCGGGGTGGACGGCGGGCGGAAGCAGCCGACCGCGACGCCGCGGTCACGGCAGTCGGCGGCCCAGGCGGTGGCGGCCTCCGGGCCGGGGGCGGTCACCGACACCACGGCCGCGTCGGGGGCGGAGACGGTCAGGCCGGCGGCGGTGAGCCGGCGGACCGCCGACGCGGCCCGGTCGGCCAGTTCGGCCCGCAGGTCATCGCCGGCCCGGGCCAGCTCGACGGCGGCCCGCACCCCGGCGGCGACCGCCGGCGGCGGCGCGGTGTCGAAGATGAACGTCCGGCCGGTCTCGACCAGGTGCCGGACGAACTCGGTCGGGCCGGCGACCACGCCGCCCGCCCCGCCGAGCGCCTTGGAGAGGGTGGCGGTGACCACCACGTCCGGCTCGCCGGCCAGCCCGGCGGCGGCGACCCCGCCGGCGCCGGCCGGGCCGGTGACGCCGAGCGCGTGCGCGTCGTCGACCAGCAGCAGCGCGCCGTGCCGGCGGGCGACGGCGTGCAGCGCGGCCAGCGGGGCGAGGTCGCCGTCGACGGAGAAGACCGACTCGGTGACCACGACGGCCGGGCGGCCGGGGGCGGCGGCGAGCGCCGCGGCCACCGCGTCGACGTCGGCGTGCGGGGTGACCACGGTCTCCGCGCCGGAGATGCGGCAGCCGTCGATCAGCGAGGCGTGGTTGTGGGCGTCGGAGACGAGCAGCGTACGCGGCTGCACCAGACCCCGGACGGCGGCGAGGTTGGCCAGGTAGCCGGAGGAGAAGACCAGCGTCCGGTCGACGCCGAGCCAGTCGGCCAGGGCGTCCTCCAGCGCGTGGTGGGCGTCGGTGGAGCCGCGCACCAGCCGCGACCCGGTGGCGCCCAGCCCGTACGCCGACAGCGCCCGCGCCGCGGCGGCGGTGACCTCGGGGTGGACTGCCAGGCCGAGGTAGTCGTTGCCGGCCAGGTCGACCACGGCGTCGCCGGCGGACCGGGGCCGCAGCGTACGGGTGAGGCCGGCCTTGGCCCGCAGCTCGGCGCGGCGGTCGAGCGCCGCCAGCCAGTCCGCCACCGTCACTCCCCCTCGTCCGCCGGCCGGTCGTCGCGACCGCGTCCGCCGGGCGAAATTACCACCCGCCCGCTCGCGCCGCACCGGCGTGGCGCGGCCCGCCCCGCCGGGCCGGCCACCCGCCCGACCCCGGCGTCACCGGTGCCGGCCCCTGCCGGCCGGCAGCGTCGGGAAGCGGTCGTTTCTCGCCGCGCGGGGCCTTGTAGGGTACGAGCCATGCCAGAGATCCTCGACCAGGCCCGGACCCAGGTGCTGGAGAACGGCGTCGGCCTCGACGAGGCCGGTGTCCTCGCCGTGCTGAACCTGCCCGACGAAGACGTCCCCGCCGCCCTGCAGCTCGCCCACGAGGTGCGGATGCGCTGGTGCGGCCCGGAGGTCGAAGTCGAGGGCATCGTGTCGCTGAAGACCGGCGGCTGCCCGGAGGACTGCCACTTCTGCTCGCAGTCCGGCCTGTTCACCTCGCCGGTCCGGTCGGTCTGGCTGGACATCCCCTCGCTGGTCGAGGCGGCGAAGCAGACCGCGGCGACCGGGGCGACGGAGTTCTGCATCGTGGCCGCCGTGCGCGGCCCGGACGCCCGGCTGATGAAGCAGATGCGCGAGGGCGTCGCCGCCATCAAGGCGGAGGTCGACATCCAGGTCGCCGCGTCGCTGGGCATGCTCAGCCAGGAGCAGGTCGACGAGCTGGTCGACATGGGCGTGCACCGCTACAACCACAACCTGGAGACCTGCCGCTCGTACTTCCCGAACGTGGTCACCACGCACTCCTGGGAGGAGCGCTGGGAGACCTTGAAGATGGTCCGCGAGTCGGGCATGGAGGTCTGCTGCGGCGGCATCCTCGGCCTGGGCGAGACGGTGGAGCAGCGGGCCGAGTTCGCCGCCCAGCTCGCCGAGCTGAACCCGCACGAGGTGCCGCTGAACTTCCTCAACCCGCGCCCCGGCACCCCGCTCGGTGACCGCCCGGTGGTGGAGGGCAAGGACGCGCTGCGGGCCATCGCCGCGTTCCGCCTGGCCATGCCGCGCACCATTCTCCGGTACGCCGGCGGCCGGGAGATCACCCTCGGCGACCTGGGCACCCGGGACGGTCTGCTCGGCGGCATCAACGCGGTGATCGTCGGCAACTACCTGACCACCCTGGGCCGGCCGGCGACCGACGACCTGAAGCTGCTCGACGACCTGAAGATGCCGGTCAAGGCGCTCTCCGCCACCCTCTGAGGCCGACGGTGACCGAGCTGGTGGAGCCCATGACCTGGTGCGACCGCTGCGGCGAGTCCGCCGCGGCGGGTCCGCACCCGGGGTGCGCGACGGCGCGGGCGTTGGAGCCGCCGCGGTACTGCGCGCGGTGCCGCCGCCGGATGAAGGTGCAGGTGCTGCCGGTCGGCTGGTCGGCGGTCTGCGTCGAACACGGCGAGCTCCGGGGCTGAGGCCGGTGCTGCGGGGGCGGACGGTGACGCTGCGGCCGGCGGCGGAAGCCGACGTGCCCGCCCTCGCGGCGATCCGGGCCACCCCGGAGGTCCGGCGCTGGTGGCGCGGCGGCGAGGACCTGACCGGCGAGGTCCGCGCCGACCTGGCCGACGACGACCTGACCGTGTACGCCATCGAGCACGACGGCCGGGTGGTCGGCGCGGTCCATTGCTACGCCGAGCCCGACCCGGACTACCGGCACGCCGCCCTGGACATCTTCCTCGACCCGGCGGTACGCGGCACGGGACTGGGCAGGGACGCGATCCGCACCCTGGCCCGGCATCTCATCGACGACCACGGCCACCACCGGCTCACCATCGACCCGGCGGCGGCGAACACCGCCGCGATCCGGGCGTACGCCAAGGTCGGCTTCCGGCCGGTCGGCATCATGCGCCGCTACGAGCGCGCCGAGGACGGCACCTGGCACGACGCCCTCCTGATGGACCTCCTCGCCGACGACCTCCCCGACTGACCGCAGCGCCGGCCGTCCCGACCGCGTTACGTCGACACGCCGCGAATCGTCGACCGATCCGCCGTTTTTCCGCGCCACGCCGGCACGCCGTCCCAGCTCAGGGCCGTTCGTCCGATGTCGTACCGTGATGTCGTCCATGGATCATGTGCCCGTCCCGTTACCCAATCCGGAGGATTCCTCATGCCACAGCGTCGGTACGTGGCGCGCGCGGCCCTCATCGCAACCGCCGCCACGGCCTGTCTCGCCTTCGCCGCCCCGGCGTGGGCGGGCGCCGCCCTTACGCCGGCGGCACCGCACAACCCCGCAGGCGACAACGGCACGGTCAAGATCGACGGGAAGTCCTTCGAGGACAAGGTCGACAACCAGCCGCACGTCACCTGCGACTTCGAGCTGGAGTTCTTCAACTTCGACACCTACCAGGCCGCGGACATCACGCTCACCGCGCAGCCGCCGTCGGGCAACGGCAAGGTCGTCTGGTACCTCAAGAACAAGGTCATCAGCACCGACGACGCCGGCGGCGCGGAGAACGACCACGACGAGGTCATCCGGCTCTCCTCCGCCGACCTCGACCTGGCCGGCCTCGAGGCGCACCCGAAGCAGGGCTACCACCTCAAGCTCGACGTCGACCTGACCGACGGTCGATCCTCCGACGCCAAGCACAAGGTCTTCTGGCTCCAGCCGTGCCTGACCACCGGGTCCCCGTCGCCGTCGCCGACCCCCTCGGAGTCGTCGTCGACCAGCCCGGGCACGCCGACCAGCCCCGGTGCGCCCGGCGGCAGCGGTGGCGGTGGCGGTGGACTGCCGATCACCGGCGTCGCGGCGACCAGCACCGCGCTCACCGGCCTCGTCCTGATCGGCGGAGGCGTCGCGCTGATGGCGCTGCGTCGTCGCCGCGACAAGATCACCTTCACCAGCTGACCTCGAGCGCCGCCCGAACCGGCCGTCGGACACTCGTCCGGCGGCCGGTTCGCCGTCCGCCGCCGATCCGGTGCGTGACCGGCCGCCGGCACGGCCGGCCGGGCGATCGCGCTCCGGATGGTTGATCCGTCCGCGTGATTGATCCGTACTGACGGGTAACCCGATCGACGCCGCCCGGGCATCCGTCACATCATCGAGCTGCGTCGATACTGTGGTTGCGTACCCCCAGCTCGGGGTCGTGCCGGACAGGCGGTGAGCCGCCCGACGGCCGGTGCCGCGACGGGCTCGCGTCCTGGCATACGAACGTACTGTTGCCGCCGCGCTCACCGGCGCGGGACAGTACGCCACACCAGCGGTGCCATCGACGCCGCCGCTCCGCCGGCCGACCCTGAGGAGAACCCGATGGCTCTACGACTCGCCGACGGCACCGCCTGGGCCGACACCCTCGCCCGCGCGGTGGCCGCCACGCCGGAGGCCTTCGGGCCGGAGACCGACGGCGTCACCACGCTGCACAACCTGCTCTCCGCGCAGTGGCAAGCGGTCGGGACGCCCAGCCCGGTGCGCACCCCGATCGACAACACGCTCCTGGTCAACCTGCCCCGGCTGGACGCCGACACCGCGCGCGCCGCGGTCGCCCACGCCGCCGCCGCCCACCGCGACTGGGCCGCGACCCCGCTCGCCGAGCGCAGGGCGCGGGTCACCGACGCCCTGGACGCGCTCACCGCGCACCGCGACCTGCTCGCCATGCTGCTGGTCTGGGAGATCGGCAAGCCGTGGCGGCTCGCCTGCGCCGACGTGGACCGCGCCCTGGACGGCGTCCGCTGGTACGCCGGCGAGATCGACCGGATGCTCGCCGACGGCCGCGAGCCGCTGCCCGGACCGGTCAGCAACATCGCCTCCTGGAACTACCCGATGAGCGTGCTGGTGCACGCCGAACTGGTCCAGCTGCTCGCCGGCAACGCGGTCATCGCCAAGACCCCGTCGCAGGGCGGCGCGGTCTGCCTGACCGTGGCGCACGCGCTGATGCGCCGCGCCGGGCTGCCCGCCACGCTGCTCTCCGGCAGCGGCGAGGAACTGTCCGAGGTGCTGGTCCGGTCGCCCGAGATCGGCGCGGTGGCCTTCGTCGGCGGTCGCTCCAACGGCGGCAAGGTGGCCGCCGCGCTGCTCGACACCGACAAGCGGCACTTCATCGAGCAGGAGGGCCTCAACGCCTGGGGCATCTGGAACTTCTCCCAGTGGGACCTGCTGGCCGCACACCTGAAGAAGGGCTTCGAGTACGGCAAGCAGCGCTGCACCGCGTACCCCCGGTTCGTCGTGCAGCGCGACCTGGTCGACGAGTTCCTCGACGTGTACCTGCCGGTGGTGCGCTCGGTCCGGTTCGGACACCCGCTCGCCGTGGGCGACGACTGGTCCGCCGGTGACCCGCTGCCCGAGCTGGACTTCGGCCCGCTGATCAGCGCGGCGAAGGCCGAGGAGCTGCGTCGCAAGGTCGACGAGGCGGTACGCGGCGGCGCGGTGCCGCTGCACCGCGGCAAGCTCGACGGCGCACCCTTCCTCGACGGCCAGGACACCTCGGCGTACGTCGCGCCGGCGGTGCTGCTCGCCCCGCCCGGCCGGTCCCGGCTGATGCACGCCGAGCCGTTCGGGCCGGTGGACACCATCGTCGTGGTGGACACCACCGACGAGCTGCTGGCCGCGATGAACGCCTCCAACGGCGCACTCGTCGCGTCGCTGGCCTGCGACGACGAGGAGTTGGCCGGAAAGCTCGCGGTGGACCTGCAGGCGTTCAAGGTGGGCATCAACAAGCCGCGCTCCCGGGGCGACCGGGAGGAGCCGTTCGGCGGCCGGGGCGCCTCCTGGAAGGGCGCCTTCGTCGGCGGCGACCTGCTGGTGCAGGCCGTCACCGAGGGCAGCGACGACCGACTCTATGGCAACTTCCCGGAGTACAGCAGCTACCCGGCCACCTGAGCGCCGACCCGCCCGTTTGTTGGCCTCGACCGATGTCGATGGGCAGGGCCCCCGAATCGGGGGCCCTGCCGTTTCACCGTCCTCCGCACCGGAGGTCGGCCGTCCTCACCGCCCCCGGTCGGCCGGGGCGGGCGCGTCGACCCGGCCGGTCGCCGCGGCGGCCAGCGGCACGGTCACGGTGAGCACCGCACCGTCCCGCTCCACCGGCGTCGGCCGGCCCAGCCGGGCCACCGTCCGCAGCAGCGGGGCGTTCTCCGCCTGGGTGTGCAGCACCAGCGCCGCGTACCCGGCCCGGTCGGCGTGTCCGAGCAGCCGGCGCAGCAGGGCGCTGCCGAGGCCACGGCGCTGCCAGTCGTCCCGGACCAGCAGCGCCACCTCGGCCTCGTCCCCCTCGGCGAGCAGGTTCGCCATGGCGACGACCGACTCCGCCGCCCCGCCGGAGCCGGCCGTCGCCAGCAGGGTGAGCCCCCGGGCCGGCTCCAGCAGCCGCCGCATCCGGGTCGGTGACGGCAGCGCCGCCCCACCCAGGTAACGCCGCTGTCGGCTCCGCGTCGAGCAGCCCTCGTGCAGCGCGACCACGCCCGGCAGGTCGTCGCCCGTGGCCGGGCGGACGGCCAGTTCCGCCCCGTCGGGCAGGACCAACGTCACCCGGTCCGCGTCCCGCCGGACGGTGGTGGCGGCCAGCTCGACCAGTGCCTGCGCCCGGGCGTACTCGGCCGGGGTGAAGCTGGGCGCCTGCCGGCTCAACGCGAACGAGCCGCCGGTCGGGTCGGCCAGCAGCATCGTCGTCGCGCCGATCCCGCCATGCGGGCCGGCCGGCGATGGCCGCCAGGTCACCTCGTCCGCGCCGAGCAGGGCGCGGAGCACCTCCCCGGTCGCATCCGGGTCCCGGACCAGCCGGGTGGCCAGCCCCAGCACCCGGGTCGGCTGATCGGCCAGGCCGCGCGCCTCGCTGCGCGCCACCCAGCAGTCCCGCCCCCGGCCGCGCTCCACCGCGGCGACCAGGTCCGCCTCGTCGAGCGCGTCCGGCGCGTCGACGAGGAAGTCGTCGACCGCGCCCGCCTCAGTGGTGTGCACCTGCACGGTGAGGATGTTGACTCCCCGCAACGCGAGACTCGCCGTCAGCACCGACAGGTATCCCGGTCGGTCGTCCACGGTGGCTCGGATCCGCCACAGCGCCATGTCCGCTCCCTTCCCCCGCTACGACCCTGCCGGGTAGCTGTTGCCGTGCCGTTGCCCGGTGGTGACGGCTCGGGAACCGTTGCCCCGGCTCAGGTGACGGTGGTCACCGGCGGCGCGCCGACCAGGTCGAGCCGGTCGCCGAGGATCACCGCGCTGGCCCGGACCAGCTGGGCCAGCCGGTCCACCTCGGTGGAGTGGAACGCGGCCGCGGTGAGCGGCTCGGTGTGGTCCCGGGCCACGACCAGCACCAGCCCGGCCCGGCCGAACGGCGCGACCGCGTAGTGCGAGCCGTCCGCACCGGTCAGCGCCCGGGCCCGCAGCGGGGTCACCTCGGGCAGCGGCGACCCCCCCCGGGCCCGGGGCGCGCCCCGGGGCCGCGGGGGGCCCGGGGGCCGCCCCCGCCGCCGCGGGGGGGGGGCGCGGGGGCGCCCCCGCCGCG
>NZ_JBNCLC010000002.1:191289-522558 GCF_049844475.1 Micromonospora sp. DT47
GGTGCCCCGGGGGCCGGGGGCCCCGGGGGGCCCCCCCGGGGGGGGGCCCCGCGGGTCGCCGTCCCTCCACCGGTACGCGAGGCCCAGTCCAGCGGCACCACCGCGGCGACCGCCCAGTCCGCGGCGAGCAGCCCCGGCACCGCGTCGACCAGGGTGGCCACCCCGTCGGTCGGGTTCGCGGCGACCTGGGCCAGCAGCTCGGCGTCCTGCCCGGTGGTGGTCGGGGCGCCGATCGCCCGCCAGACGCCGTCGACGCGTACCCCGGGGATGGCGGCCAGGCCGGCCAGCAGGCGCTCCACCCGGGCGGCGCCCGGCCAGACCACGGTGAAGTCGTCCACGGCCCGCCCGCCGAGCCGCTCCAGGACCACCACCTGGACGATGTCGGCGCCGGAGACGCCGAGCGTGCGGGCCACCTGGCCGAGCGTGCCGGGTCGGTCCGGCAGGGTCACCCGAACTCTCAGCAACATGTCTGTCCCTCCGCTCGGCGGGCCGGCCGTCGCGGCCGGCAGGCTGGGCACCAGCCTGCCGGTTGACCATTTCGCCCCTGTTGCAGCGGCATGTCCCGGGCGGAAAGTCCGACCTTGACAAGAAAGCTGAGCTGCCATCAACTAATCGGATGACCGAACCGGCCGTCGACGCGCACCAGGCTCCCGACACCCCGACCGGCTCGGAGCCCGGCCGGTCCCCGAAGGGCCTGGATCTCGACCGGCTCGCCGCGTACCTCGACACCCACCGGCCGGGGCTGGCCGCCGGGCCGCTGCGGGCGACGCTGATCGCCGGCGGCAAGTCCAACCTGACCTACCTGCTGCAGGCGGGCGAGCAGGAGCTGGTGCTGCGCCGGCCCCCGCTCGGCCACGTGCTGGCCACCGCGCACGACATGGCCCGCGAGTTCCGGGTGATCTCCGCGCTGACGCCCACCGCCGTGCCGGTCCCGGCGGCGCTGCTGCTGTGCGCGGACGCCGACGTGATCGGCGCACCGTTCTACCTGATGGAACGGGTGCGCGGCGAGGTGTTCCGCAGCCGCGCGCAGACCGACCCGCTCGGCGCCGACCGGCGGCGCGAGCTGGCCCTGGCGATGATGGACACGCTCGCCGCGCTGCACACCGTCGACCCGGCCGAGGTGGGGCTGGCCGACTTCGGCCGGCCCGAGGGTTACCTGGGCCGGCAGGTGCGCCGCTGGGCCGGCCAGCTCGACCGGTCCCGCAGCCGCCCGCTGCCCGGCATCGACGAGCTGCGCGACCTGCTCGCCGCGTCGGTGCCGGAGGGCGCCAACGCGGGGCGGATCGTGCACGGCGACTACCGGCTGGACAACCTCCTCGCCACCGTCGACCCGGTCTCGGTGCGGGCGGTGCTCGACTGGGAGATGGCCACCCTCGGCGACCCGCTTGCCGACCTGGGGCTGCTGCTGACGTACTGGGACGTGCTCGGTGACAGCGACCTCGCCGAGGGCAACCCGGTGGCCGACGGGATCGGCCCGCGCGCCGGGTTCCCCACCGGCGCCGAGCTGATCGACCGGTACGCCGGCCGCAGCGGCGTCGACGTGGGCCCGCTGCACTGGCACGTGGCGCTCGGCTGCTTCAAGCTCGCGGTGATCTGCGAGGGGATCCACTACCGGCACACCCTCGGGCAGACCCTCGGCGGGGGCTTCGACCGGATCGGCGACATGGTGACGCCGCTGGTCGAGCACGGCCTGCGCGCGGTCAGGGAGAAGTGATGGACTTCGCGTACGACGCCCGCACCATCGAGCTGCAGGGACAGCTGAGCGCCTTCCTGGACGAGTGCGTGTACCCGGCCGAGGCGGTGCACGCCGAGCAGGTCACGGCCGCCGGTGACCCCTGGTCGCGCCCCCCGGTGCTGGAGGAGCTGAAGGTCGAGGCGCGCAAGCGCGGCCTGTGGAACCTCTTCCTGCCCGACCCGCGCTACGGCGCCGGCCTGACCAGCCTGCAGTACGCCCCGCTCGCCGAGTTGACCGGCCGCAGCCCGCACCTGGCCCCGGAGGCGGTCAACTGCGCCGCCCCGGACACCGGCAACATGGAGCTGCTCGCCGAGTTCGGCTCCGAGGCGCAGCGGGAGCGCTGGCTGCGCCCGCTGCTGGAGGGGGAGATCCGCTCCGCGTTCTGCATGACCGAGCCGGAGGTGGCCTCCTCCGACGCCACCAACATCGCCACCCGGATCACCCGCGACGGCGACGAGTACGTGATCAACGGGCGCAAGTGGTGGTCGTCCGGGGCGATGGACCCGCGCTGCGAGATCTTCATCGTGATGGGCAAGACCGACCCCGACGCCGACCGGCACCGCCAGCAGAGCATGGTCCTGGTCCCCCGGGACACCCCCGGGGTGACGGTGCGCCGGGGCATGACGGTCTTCGGCTACAGCGACGCCCCGCACGGCGGGCACGCCGAGATCGACTTCACCGACGTCCGGGTGCCGGCGGAGAACCTGGTCGGCGCCGAGGGCACCGGCTTCGCCATCGCCCAGGCCCGGCTCGGGCCGGGCCGGATCCACCACTGCATGCGGCTGATCGGCATGGCCGAACGGGCCCTGGAGCTGCTCTGCAAGCGGGCCACCGAGCGGGTCGCGTTCGGCCGGCCCCTCGCCGAGCAGGGGGTGGTCCGGGAGTGGATCGCCGAGTCCCGGGTCCGCATCGAGCAGGCCCGGCTGCTGGTGCTCAAGACCGCCTGGCTGATGGACACCGTCGGCAACAAGGGCGCGCACACCGAGATCCAGGCCATCAAGATCGCCACGCCGGCGATGGCGGAGTGGGTGATCGACAAGGCCATCCAGGGGTACGGCGGCGCTGGCGTCAGCCAGGACACCCCGCTGGCCGGGTTGTGGGCCCAGGCCCGCACCCTCCGCCTGGCCGACGGCCCCGACGAGGTCCACAAGGCCTCCCTCGCCAAGCGCGAACTCCGCCGCCGGACCACCCCCGCCTGACCCAGCCCGCGCGTCCCGTCGAACGCGGATCTTGGGGCGGGGGTCAGGCGGAGGCGCGTTGGACGAGCTTGGTCTCGAGGAGGATGTGCGGGGTGGGGATCTCGTCGCCCCGGATCCGGGCGACCAGCAGCCTGGCCATCTGCCGGCCCATCTCCTCCACCGGCTGGAACACCGTGGTCAGCGGCGGGTCGGACTGCTGGGCGATCGGCGCGTCGTCGAAGCCGACGACCGCCACGTCCTCGGGGACCCGGCGGCCGGCCTCGCGCAGCGTCCGGAGCGCGCCGAAGGCCATCAGGTCGGAGGCGACGAAGACCCCGTCCAGGTCGGGGCAGGTCTCCAGCAACTGCCGCATGCCGGCGGCGCCGCTGCCCTCGCTGAAGTCGCCGTACGCGATCATCCGCGGGTCGGCGCCACCGCCGGTGGCCTGAACGGCCTCCCGGTAGCCGGTGAGCCGGTCCACGCCGGCGCCCATGTCCTGCGGGCCGGCGATGTGCGCGATCCGCCGCCGCCCCTTGCCGGCCAGGTGCTCCACGGCGTGCCGGGCCCCGCCGATGTTGTCCACGTCGACGAACCAGGACGGCTGGGCGCCGGGCTGGAGCATCCGGGCCGGCCGGCCGCCCAGCACGGTCGGCAGGTCGCGCTCCTGCAGCAGGGTGGGCAGCGGGTCGGAGTCGTGCAGCGACAGCAGCAGCACGCCGTCCACGTGCTGGTTGGTCAGGTGGTGCTCGACCCGTTCCCGCTCGATCGGGGACTGCACCATGGCGAGCCAGAGCTGCAGCGGCGTCTCCAGCAGGCCGGAGCTGACGCCGCGGACGATGCCGGCGAAGAACGGCTCGGTGAAGACCCGCTCCCCTGACTCGGAGACGACCAGGGCGATCGAGTCGGTCCGCTGGGTGACCAGTGCCCGGGCGGCCCGGTTCGGGACGTACCCCAGCTCGGCGATGGCCTGCTGGACCGCGGCCCGGGCCTCCGGGCTGACCTGGGGCGAGCCGTTGACCACCCGGGAGACCGTGCCGCGCCCGACGCCCGCGCGGACGGCGACCGCGTCGAGGGTCGGGCGCCCGAGCGACCGGGTGCGCTGCGTTGTCATCGTCTGCTCCTCCGACGTCGGGCGGGCCCGGCCGCCACCCGTGGGGAGCGGGTGGGCGCCGGGGCCGCCCGGAAGTGGCTGGCCCTCGCCTATTGTGCGGCCAGACCGTTGCGTCGGATCACCTCGGCGTACCACCTGGCGCTCGACTTAGGGATTCGGGCCTGACTGTCGTAATCGACGTACACCATCCCGAAGCGCTTGGTGTAGCCCCAGGCCCACTCGAAATTATCCATCAGCGACCAGGCGAAGTAGCCCCGCAGGGGCACCCCGGCGCTGATCGCCTCGTACGAGGCGCGCAGGTGTGCGTCGAAGTAGCCGAGCCGGTCGACGTCGTCGACCCGCCCGTCGACCACCGCGTCCACGAAGGCCGAGCCGTTCTCGGTGACGTAGAGCGGCAGGTCGGTGTACTCGTCGTGCACCCGGCGCAGGGTCTCCACCAGGCCCGGGGAGTCGATCTCCCAGTCCATGTCGGTGACCGGTACGCCCCGGGTGACGAACCGGACGTCCTCGCTGCCCGGCCAGCACGACGGCGCCCGCCAGTACTTCTCCGGCGGGGCCCCCTCGACCGGGGCGGCGACCACGTGCCGGCTGTAGTAGTTGACGCCGACCAGGTCCAGCGGGGTGGAGATGGTGGCCAGGTCGCCGTCGCGGACGTGCCCGAAGTCGGTCACCTGCCGCAGGTCGGCGGTGAGGTCGGCCGGGTACGACCCGCGCAGCACCGGGTCGAGGAAGAACCGGTTGGCCAGCCCGTCGATCCGGCGGGCGGCGTCGACGTCGGCCGGCGCGTCGGTGGCCGGGGTGACCGGGTAGAGGTTGACGGTGATGCCGACCTGCGCCTGCGGCAGGGACGCCCGCAGCGCCCGCACGGCGAGCCCGTGCCCGAGCATCAGGTGGTGCCCGGCGCGGACGCTGTCCGCCCCGTCGGAGCGGCCGGGGGCGTGCACCCCGGAGCCGTAGCCGAGGAAGGCCGAGCACCAGGGCTCGTTCAGCGTCGTCCAGTACCTCACCCGGTCGCCGAGGGCGTCCGCGACGAGCTGCGCGTAGTCGGCGAACCGGGCGGCGGTGTCCCGGGCCGGCCAGCCGCCGGCGTCCTCCAGCGGCTGGGGCAGGTCCCAGTGGTAGAGGGTCAGCCAGGGCTCGATCCCGTGCGCCAGCAGCTCGTCGACGAGGCGGCGGTAGAAGTCCAGGCCCTGCTGGTTGGCCGGGCCGGAGCCGCCGGGCTGCACCCGCGGCCAGGAGACCGAGAACCGGTACGACTTCAGGCCCAGCTCGGCCATCAGCCGGACGTCGTCGGGCATCCGGTGGTAGTGGTCGCAGGCCACGTCGCCGGTGTGCCCGGCCACCACCCGCCCTTCGGTGTGGCTGAACGTGTCCCAGATCGACGGGGTACGGCCGCCCTCGGTGGCCGCCCCTTCGATCTGGTACGCGGCGGTCGCCGCGCCCCACAGGAAGCCGGGCGGGAAGATCAGTTCCGGCCCCTGGTCAGGTACGCCGACCGCGGGCGGGTGGGCTGGGTTGCTCACGACTTGACAGCACCTTCCATGATCCCGCCGATGTCTGGCGGCCGAACAGGACGAGACACGATTCTATGGGAGCGTTCCCAGAACGTTACCGCCGATGGCGTGCACCGCACCCGGCGTGACCGGAGGGAGCTCAGCAGAGGCGGCGCAGCAGCGTGCTCGCCCGGTCCGGGTCGAAGGCGGCCGGGTCGTAGCCGGGGCCCACCCACTCCCGCATGGTCCGGTGCTCGGCGTGGGCCGGATCGGCCAGCGCCGCCAGCAGCACCAGGTGACCGGTGGCACCCCCGACGTCCTCCGGCGGGCAGGCCCGCTGGCCGTCCAGGCAGGACGGATAGCGGGCCTCCGGGTCGGCGGCGACCACGTCCTCCACCACCAGGTCGTGCTCCCACCAGTCGCCGAAGTCGTAGGTGTAGTGGAACCTGCTGCCCTTGCCGACCACGGCGTCCAGCCGGACGTCCAGCTCGTCGCGGAGCGAGAGCTCACCGTCGGGATCGGGTTCGCCGTACTGCACGCCGTCGATGTCGAACGAGTGCAGGTGGCAGTCCCGCCACCCCATGGCGTGCTGCACCACCCGGTGCACCCGGTCGAGGGTGTAGCCGCCGGGGACCAGCACCCGCCGCCAGACCGGCGGACGCACCCCGGCGAGGGACATCTTCAGCTGGAAGATCTGACGTGGCATGCTGCCCCCTCCTTCCCCACCGCATAGGCTGCCGGCATGATCTGCCGAGCCTGCCGGGAGCGGCGGCACGACGACTGTCCCGGCCGGAAGTGGTGCGACTGCCAGCACCGTACCCCCGCACCCACCCCTCCGGTCACCGGTCCGGCCGGCGAATGAGCGTCGGGATTCCGATCTCGCAGGTCTGGCCGGCGCCGGACGCCGGGCCGCTGGACGACGCGGCGCTGACCGCCCTCTACGGCCGGGCCGACCGTCCGCACCTGCGGGTCAACTTCGTCTCCAGCGTCGACGGCGCGGTCACCCTGGACGGCTACTCGGCCGGGCTCTCCGGGGAGCCGGACAAGCGGGTCTTCGGGCTGCTCCGGATGCTCTGTGACGGACTGCTGGTGGCCGCCGGCACGCTGCGGCACGAGGGCTACCGCGCGGTGCGGCTGAGCGAGCCGCGCCGGGCCTGGCGGCGCGAGCGGGGGCTGGCCGGGTACCCGACCCTGGTGGTGGTCTCCGGGTCGCTGGGCCTCGACCCGGCGCAGGCGGCCTTCGCCGACGCGCCGGTGCGGCCGATCGTGCTCACCTCCGAGGCGGCCGAGGCGCCACCCGGGCTGACCGACGTCGCCGACCTGGTCCGCTGCGGCGCCGACCGGGTGGACCTCGCCGCCGGCCTGGCCGAGCTGCGCCGGCGCGGGCTGGCACAGCTGCTCTGCGAGGGCGGCCCGCACCTGTTCGGCGCGCTCACCGCGGCGGACCTGGTCGACGAGCTCTGCCTGACCGTCGCCCCGCTGCTCGCCGGGGCCGGCCCGGGACGGATCACCGCCGGCGAGCCGAGCGCGCCCCGGCAGCTGCCGCTGCGGCACGTGCTGGCCGCCGCCGACGGGGTGCTGATGCTGCGCTACGCCCGCGACGCCGCCGCCGCGGCGCAAGAACGGGCACAGAACGGAAGGTAGGAAGCGGACCTGTCGTTCTGTCGTACCCGAACGGCATTGTCTCAGCATGGGTGCTGGGGCACCCCATCGAGGCGGTCGGCGACGAAGCAGGAACCCCCGCGGGTGACCGCGGGGCTCCCGCCCCTTGGGCCGGGAGGATGCCAAGCAGAAGCAGGAGTCGCTTCTTCCGTCAGCATGACGGAGTACGTCATTCGAACTGAATCGCCGCGCCGGCCTATGGAGGGCTGCCAGCATGTCCGCTGCGAGCGGGACTTGCCACAGGCGCCTTGAGCATGGGGAACTGCCTCAACCGCCCTGACCGCCTGATGGATTCGCCTGGTCCGCCGTCGGCGGTCGGTAGGCTCCTTAGCCTGAGCAGATGGGTGCTATGCAGCCAATCCGCGACATCGGCACGGTCGAGGCCGGCCGTCCGCTGCTCGCCGGCGGGCTGCTGGCCGGCGGCGGACTGATCGACGTGATCTCGGCGTGGGCCCGCACGAGGGACGACCCGTTCGCGGTGGAGACCGGTCAGGGCGTGTACCGGATAGACATCACGGCCTGGGCCTGGCTGCACGTCGCGGTCGGCGTGGTGGTGGCGGTCGCCGGGCTGCTGGCGGCCACCGGCCGCCGGGGGACCGTGCCGGTCGCCGTGGGCTGCGCCGCCCTGGCGGTCGCCCTCGACCTGCTGCTGTTCCCCTACGCACCGGTCCGGGCACTGCTGGTGGTCGCGCTCGACGGGGCCGCCGCACGGCTGCTGGTCCGGCACCGCTGGGCGGCCGCCGGAGCGCCGGCCCCGCTCAGCGCGGCTCGCAGACCCGGCCGGTCCTCGCCGGATCCCCCTCCCGGGTCGCCGACCAGATCGGATTGAGCGACACCGCCAGCGGCGGCGCCTGCCAGGCCGCGCCCAGCCGCTGCAGCGTTTGGTACTCCCGGCGGGGGTGCTCGACCGGCTCGCCGGCGAGGAACGCGACCACCCGGTCCTCGGCGGTCCGCCGGCCCAGCAGACCGCCGTGGAAGGCGGGCTCCTCGTAGACCGGGACGCGGCTGTACTCCCCCGGCGGCGCCTCGGCGGCGCTGATCGTCGGCAGGAAGGCGATCATCCGCACTCCGGGGACCGGGCAGAGCGTGCGGTTGCGGTAGAACGGCGCGTCGATCAGCAGCGACCGCACGAAGCGCCCGTCCGGCTGGTCCTTCACCGACCGGGGCAGGTTGGCCAGCCAGGAGATCACCCGCAGTTCCCAGCCGGCCGCCATCCCCCACCCGGCGTGGCCGGGCGGCGGGTAGTACGTCCGCCCCGCCTGCACCAGCGGGCTGAACAGCACCGTCGCGGTCACCGGGCCGCGGGGCAGCTTCTCCAGGTAGGTCCGCGCCACCATGGCCCCCTCGCTCTCCCCGACCAGGGCCACCGGCCGGCCCGTCCGCCGGTGCAGCGCGTCCACCTGCGCGGCGAGCAGCACGCTGGCCGAGTCGAGCGAGCGGTGCGTCGCCTCCGGCCGGTACGGCAGCGGCCGGCCCTCGGCGTCCAAGCCCCGGTAGGAGAACCGCTCCACCCGGGGGTCGGCGGCCGGTTCCCCGCCCCAGCGCGAGTCGTGCCCGGCGAGGACGACCACCGCCTGCGGCACCCGGTCCGGCAGCCGATGGGTGAGGATCGGCGGCCGCCACTCGCCCTGCCTGCCGGCCGCGATCCCGATCAGCGACTGGGCCCAGACCGCGCCGGCCATGGTGAGGACGATGGCGACCGGGGCGACCGGCACGCGCGCCCAGCGGACCCGGGCGGGCACCGCGGCGTCGGCCACGACCCGCTGCCAGAGCAGCCCGTTGGCCAGCCCGGCCAGGCCGGCCACCCCGACGGCCCACCAGCCGGGGACGCTGGTGATGAGCGCGCCGGCCACGGTCAGCACCACGAAGTTCAGCGCCGACCAGCCGAACATCTCGATCGTCGGCAGCCCCCGCCACCAGCGGTCGACCACGCCGGCCCGGGCGAGGAAGGGGGCGAGCACCACCATCGGGCCGAGCGAGCCGAACAGGTACCAGGAGAGCGAGACCGCGGAGAAGGCCACCGAGAGCGCGGCCCACGGCGAGATGACCAGCGCGGCCAGCAGCGCGACCTCCAGGTTGCGCCGGACCAGCCACCCGCGGCTCGGGCGGGGCACCCCGGCCGGCCAGGCCAGCGCGGTCAGCCCGGCGGAGAGCAGGCCCCGGGTCACCGTGACGCCGGCGAGGCCGAGCAGGAAGGTGAGCCAGGAATCGTGGTAGACGAGCAACCAGCGCAGGTCGTGGTACGAGTCGTACGGCCAGACCGCGGTGACCTGCGGGGCGAGTCCCCGGGCGGCGCGCAGCCCGACGCCGAGCAGCACGACCTCCTCCAGCACCGGCGGCAGCGCAGCGAGCACCAGCAGCCCAGCCAGCCGGCCCTTCGGTCCCACGCTCCCTCCCCGCTTCCTGGCCCCCGCGGGATCTCGCTCCCCGGCCTCCCGCAGGATCTCGCGGATCGCGCCGGTTCGGGTGGGAATCGCGCCGACGAGAACACCCGGTGTGGTCGGGCGACCCCGGTGCGCGAGGGTGCCGGACGGCGTCGCGTGGCGTCCGCCGCGTCGCGTGGCAACCTGTCGTACTCCTCGGGCAGGATGCACAACGTGTGCCCTGCCCGAGACGACCAGCTGACCGGAGCCCGCCGATGACCGACGACCTGCTCGACGGCCCCGGCAAGGCGGTCGGCCGGGTGCTCGGCACCGCCGACGCCACCCCGCTGCAGTTCTGGACCGCCGTCTCCCCCGACAGCTACCTCCAGCTCGACGACGTGGTGGTCACCCGGCGGGAGCTGCCCGACCGTGAGCCGGTGACGATCGCCGGGGTGGTCACCCAGGTCCGGGCCCGGCACGAGGGCGCCCAGTTCGACTCGGACGTGTTCGCCATCGCCGACGGCACCCTCCCGGCCCAGGTGCAGGAGGCCGCCGAGATCACCACCACCCGGGTCGACCCGGAGTTCTACGTGCCGCCCACGCCGGGCGCGGCGGTGTACCGGGCCGAGGGCGACGCCCGGGCCCGGGCGCTGCACTTCGACCGGATGGAACGGCGGATCCCGATGGGCATGGGCCGCGACGGGGTGCCGGTCTACCTCAACGCCGACTTCCTCGACGGCAGCCGGGGCGCGCACGTCTCCATCTCCGGCATCTCCGGCGTGGCCACCAAGACCAGCTTCGCCACCTTCCTGCTCTACTCGGTCTTCCGCTCCGGGGTGCTCGGCGGCGACGCGGTCAACGCCAAGGCGCTGATCTTCAACGTCAAGGGCGAGGACCTGCTCTTCCTCGACCACCCCAACGCCCGGCTCGACGACCCGACCCGGGCCGCGTACGCGAAGCTCGGGCTGGACGCCGGCGCGTTCCCCGACGTCCGGGTGTACGCCCCGCCGAGGGTCGGCGACTCCTCCGGCACGCCGGACGTGAGCAGCCGGCTCACCGGGGTGGACAGCTTCTACTGGACGCTGAGCGAGTTCTGCGCCGACCGGCTCCTGCCGTACGTCTTCGCCGACGCCGACGACGAGCGCCAGCAGTACACGATGGTGGTCCACTCGGTCGCCGCCCACCTGGCCCGCTACGCCCAGCCCGCCGACGGCGGGGTGAGCGTCGACGGGGTCCGGCTCGGGTCGTACGCCGACCTGGTCGACCACATCGTCGAGCAGCTCAACGACGACGAGACCCGGGGCGACTGGGCCGGCAGCGCGGTGGGCCTGGGCACCATCAACGCGTTCGCCCGCCGGCTGATCGGCAGCAAGAAGGACCTCGGCCGGCTGATCCGCGGCGACCTGGCCACCCGCCGACCGCACTCGATCAACACCGCGGAGAGCGCCCAGGTCACCGTGGTCGACCTGCACAACCTGCCGGACCGGGCGCAGCGCTTCGTGGTCGGCGTGACGCTGAAGAGCGAGTTCGAGCGCAAGGAGAAGGCCGGCACCGCCAAGCCGCTGCTCTTCGTCGTCCTCGACGAGCTCAACAAGTACGCCCCGCGCGAGGGCTCCTCCCCGATCAAGGAGGTGCTGCTCGACATCGCCGAGCGGGGCCGCTCGCTCGGGGTGATCCTGGTCGGCGCGCAGCAGACCGCGAGCGAGGTGGAGCGGCGGATCGTCACCAACTCGGCGATCCGGGTGGTCGGCCGGCTCGACCCGGCCGAGGCGTCCCGCCCGGAGTACGGCTTCCTGCCGCCGGCCCAGCGCCAGCGGGCGCTGCTGGCCAAGCCGGGCACGATGTTCGTCAACCAGCCGGACATCCCGATCCCGCTCTGCCTGGAGTTCCCCTTCCCGGCCTGGGCGACCCGGGTCTCCGAGGCGGGTCGGGCGCCCTCGGAGACGCTGCGCTCGATCACCCAGTCGGCGGACCCGTTCGCGGTGGTCGGCTCGGGCGCCGGCGACGACGACATCCCGTTCTAGGGAAGGCTGCCCACCCGTGAAGATCCTGCACACCTCGGACTGGCACGTCGGCAAGGTGCTCAAGGGGCAGTCCCGCGCCGAGGAGCACAAGCAGGTGCTCGCCGGGGTGATCGAGATCGCCCGCGACGAGCGCCCCGACCTGGTCATCGTCGCCGGCGACCTCTACGACACCGCCGCCCCCACCGCCGAGGCGACCCGGCTGGTGACCCGGGCGCTGACCGCGCTGCGGCGCACCGGCGCGGACGTGGTGGCGATCGGCGGCAACCACGACAACGGCCAGGCGCTCGACGCGCTGCGCCCGTGGGCCGACGCCGCCGGCATCACCCTGCGCGGCGGCGTCCGGGAGAATCCGGCCGAGCACGTCATCGACGGCGTCACCCGCGACGGCGAACGCTGGCAGCTGGCCGCGCTGCCCTTCCTCTCCCAGCGGTACGCGGTCCGCGCGGTGGAGATGTACGAACTGACCGCCGCCGAGGCGACCCAGACGTACGCCGACCACCTCGGCCGGATCCTCGCGCGGCTCACCGAGGGCTTCGCCGAACCGGACCGGGTGCACCTGGTCACCGCCCACGTCACCGTGGTCGGGGGGACCACCGGCGGCGGCGAGCGGGACGCGCACACCGTGCTCGGCTACGCCGTACCGGCGACCGTCTTCCCGGGCACCGCGCACTACGTGGCGCTGGGCCACCTGCACCGCTCCCAGCGGGTGATCGGCCCCTGCCCGGTGCGCTACAGCGGCAGCCCGCTCGCGGTCGACTTCGGCGAGCAGGAGAACGTCCCGTCGGTGACGCTGGTCGAGGTGACCGCCCGCACCGCCGCCCAGATCCGCGAGGTGCCGGTGTCCGCGGCGGTGCCGCTGCATACGGTCCGCGGCACCCTCGCCCAGCTGGCCGAGCTGACCCCACCGGAGGGCTGGCTGCGGGTGTACGTCCGCGAGCAGCCCCGGGCCGGCCTGCGCGAGGAGGTGCAGGAGCTGCTCCCCCGCGCGCTGGAGATCCGGATCGACCCGGAGCTGGTCCCCACGCCGGGCAGCGGCACCCGGGTCGCCCAGCGGGCCGGCCGCTCCCCCCGCCAGCTCTTCGCCGACTACCTGGACAGCAAGGGCCACGACGACGACGGGGTGCGGGAGCTCTTCGACGAGCTCTTCGAGGAGGTCGACCGCTGATGCGCCCGATGCGGCTGGACATGGCGGGCTTCACCGTCTTCCGCGAGGAGACCACCGTCGACTTCACCGACGCGGACTTCTTCGCGCTGGTCGGCCCGACCGGCTCGGGCAAGTCGACGGTGCTGGACGCGATCTGCTTCGCCCTCTACGGCACGGTGCCCCGCTGGGGCGGCACCCGGGGTCTGGCCAACGCCCTCGCGCCGTCGGCCACCGAGGCCCGGGTGCGGCTGGTCTTCGAGTCGGCCGGGGCCCGCTACGTGGCGACCCGGGTGGTCCGGCGGGACGGCCGGGGCGCGGTCAAGACCGCCAACGCCGGGCTGCAGTTGATGCCGGCCGGCTTCGACGTCACCAAGCTGGACACCGGGCTGAGCCCGGAGGATCTCGGCGAGGTGCTCGCCGGCACCCCGGCCGAGATGGAGGCCGCGGTGCTGGAGGCGGTCGGGCTGCCGTACGAGCAGTTCACCTCCTGCGTGGTGCTGCCGCAGGGCCAGTTCGCCGACTTCCTGCACGCCAAGCCGGCGACCCGGCAGCAGATCCTGGTCAACCTGCTCGGCCTCGGGGTCTACGAGGACGTGCAGAAGCGGGCCACCGAACGGGCCGGGCAGGCCGAGGCGAAGCTGGAGGCGGTGGACCGGGTCCTCGCCGGGCTGACCGACGTCGACGACGCGACCCTGGCGGCGGCGACCGCGCAGGTGGAGCGGATGCGCGAGCTGTCCGGGGCGGTCGGTGCCGCCGTACCGGAGCGGGAGCGCGCCCGGGCCGCGGCCCGGGAGGCGACCGCGGCGCTGGCCGCCCTGGACGCCGACCTGGCCGGGCTGGCCGGGGTGCGTGCCCCGGACGGGGTGGCCGAGGTGGCCCGGGCGGTGACCACGGCGCGGGCGGCGGCCGACGAGGCCACGGCCGCGGTGGCGCTGGCCGAGGAGCGCGAGGAGAAGCTGCGCGGCGAGCTGGCCGCCGCCGGCGACGAGAGCACGCTGCGGCTGCTGCTCAGGGCGCACGCCGACCGGGACCGGCTGACCGGCGAGACCGAGACGGTCCGAACGGCGCTGGAGGCGGCGCAGCAGGAGCACGACGCGGCGGTCGCGGCGCTCGGCGCCGCCCGGAAGGCGTCCGCGCGGGCCGACACCGACCTCGAGGCCGCGTTCCGCGCCCACGAGGAGGCCAAGGCCACCGATCAGGCCGTGGCGCTGCGCGCCCACCTCGCCGACGGCGCCACCTGCCCGGTCTGCGAGCAGACCGTGGACCGGGTGCCGCCGGTGCCGGCCGGCTCGGCGGTGGCCGCGGCGACCGCCGCCGGCAAGGCGGCCCGGGCCGGCACCAAGGCGGCGCAGGCGCTCGTGCAGGAGCGCGACGCCGCCGCGCGGGATCTGGACCGGGTGCTGGCCCGCGCCCGCGCCCAGCACGACCAGCTCCGCTCCCGCCTCGCCGAGCTGGACGACCAGCTCGCCGACGCCGCGACCCCCGAGGCGCTACGCGCGGCGCTGGCCGAGCACGCCCGGCTGCGCGGGGCGCTGGACGAGGCCGGCGCGGCGGTCCGCGCCGGCCGGGACGCCACCCGCCGGGCCCGGGGCGCGCTCGACGCCGCGGAGGAGCGGTTGCGCGCCACCTGGCGCGGCTTCGACACCGCCCGGGACGGGCTGGCCCGGTTCGGGCCGCCGGCCGCCGACCGCGACGACGTCGCCGCCGCCTGGGCCGTCCTCGTCGACTGGGCCGCCGGGCAGGCGGGGCAGCGGCGCGCGGAGCGGGTCGAGCTGGCCGCGTCGGTGGCCGGTGCCGAGGCGGCCGCCACGGCCGTCGAGGACCGGATCGGCGGCCTGCTCGGCGCCGCCGGCCTGCCACCCGCCGACGACCCGGTACGCGCGGTGACGGTCGCCACCGAACGCGCCGAGGCCGACCGGCGCCGGCTGAAGGAGCGCCGCGCGCAGGCCGGTGAGCTGCGCGGGCAGCGGGCCGAGCACGAGCGGCAGGCCCGCACCGCCCGGGCGCTCGCCGGGCACCTGCGGGCCAACAACTTCGAGCGGTGGCTGCTCGCCGAGGCGCTCGACCTGCTGGTCGACGGCGCCTCCCGGATCCTGCGCGAACTCTCCCAGGGCCAGTACGACCTGGTCCACGACAAGGGCGAGTTCCTCGTGGTCGACCACCACGACGCGGGGCTGCGCCGGGCGGTGCGCACCCTCTCCGGCGGGGAGACGTTCCAGGCGTCGCTGGCGCTGGCCCTGGCGCTCTCCGAACAGCTCGCCGGGATGTCCACCACCGCCGCCAGCCTCGAGTCGATCGTGCTGGACGAGGGCTTCGGCACCCTCGACGCGGCCACCCTGGACACGGTCGCCGCCACCCTGGAGAGCCTGGCCGCCCGGGGCGACCGGATGGTCGGCGTGGTGACCCACGTGCCGGCGCTGGCCGAGCGGATCCCGGTCCGCTACGAGGTCCGCAAGGACGCCCGCACGGCCCGCGTCGAACGGACCGGCCTGTGAGCGCGGGGCCCCGCCGGACGGCCGGCGGCGGACGGACGGCGGCGTGACCGGGCCCCGGCTCTTCGTCGACGCCTGGGATCCGGCGTACGGCGCCTCGTTCGAGGCGTCCGTCGGCGGGCCGGCCGCGCCGAGCAGCGCCCAGGTCGAGGCGGACGTCGAGCTGCCCGCGGTGGACTGGCGGGCGATCGGCCCCCGGCCGGGGCTGCGCGCGCCCGACGTGGTGCTGCTCGTCGACGGGGTACGCCGGATCGACGCCAGCGTCTGGACGGCCGAGGAGGACGGCGCCTCGTTCCCCGGCATCGCCGCCTCGTACGCCGCCGGCGTGGTTCGCTGCGACCTGGAGCGGGGCGTGGCGGAGCTGGCCGGGGCGCAGGTCGGGCGGGGGCTCTTCACCGCCAGCCCGTCGGCGGAGGACGTGGTCTGCGGGCGGGTCCGCTACCCGGTGCACCGGGTCGGCGGCACCGGCGAGCTGAGCAAGCTCCCGGCGGCGGTGCAGGCGCCGCTGACCGCGCTGGAGGTGGCCGTCTCCGACGCCGCCCGTACCGACGGCGACCTGCTGGTGGTGGACGGCCCGCTGCGTAGCCGGCGGCAGCTGCCGCGCACCCTCGGCTACATCAAGACCCAGCACAGCCAGTACCTCGACGCCGGGCTCACCGCCGTGGTCACCGGGCTCGCTCCGGGTGAGCGGTCCCCGGTGTTCCGCCTCGGCACCGCCTGGGGCGGCTGGTCCTGGTACCTGCGGCTGCCGGTGGCGCCGGGCGCGCCCTGGGCCGGGATCGTGCGGTTGGAGTGCTCGGCGGAGCTGCCGCCGGAGGAGGCGATCGGGCTGGCCGACCTGTCGCTGGTCACGCTGCCCCGGTTCGCCTCCTCGCCGTACAAGGACCCGCGGGCCCCGCAGAACCTGGTGCCGATCGCCGGGCTGGAGCGGCGGCTGCGCGGACTGCTCGGCGACGCCCGGCTGCTGCACCGGGCGCTGACCATGGCCACCCGCGCCGGCGGGGCGCGGCGCTGATGGGACGCCGCCGTGGCGACGACCGGATCGTCGCGCTGGTCGACACCGGCCGGGCCGAGCTGGTGCCGGACGCCGACCGGCCCCGGTCGTGGACGCTGCTGCTGGACGACGCGCCGCAGTCGCACGTGGACCTGGCCGACCCGACCCACCTGGAGTTCGAGTACGTCCGGCGGTTCGGCGCCGCGCTCGACCTGCTCGCCCCGCCCGGCGCGCCGCTGCGGGTGCTGCACCTGGGCGGCGGCGCGCTGACCCTGCCCCGGTACGTCCAGGCCACCCGGCCCGGCTCCACGCAGCGGGTGTCCGAGGTGGACGGCGCGCTGGTCGAGCTGGTCCGGCGGGAGCTGCCCTGGCCGGCCGACCCCCGGCTGAAGGTCCGGGTGGCCGACGCCCGCGCGACGCTGACGTCCACCCGGGACGCCGCCTACGACGTGGTGGTCGCCGACGTCTTCGCCGGGGCCCGCACCCCGGCCCACCTCACCAGCGTCGAGTACGCCGCCGAGGTGGCCCGGGTGCTCGCCCCGACGGGCTGGTACCTGGCCAACGTCGCCGACGGCCCGCCGCTGCGGCACGCCCGCGCCCAGGTCGCCACCGTCCGGTCGGTACTGCCCCGGGCCTGCCTGGTCGGCGACGCGGCGGTGCTGCGCGGGCGGCGCTACGGCAACCTGGTGCTGGTCGCGGGCCGGGTCGAGCCGCCGGTGCCGGAGCTGACCCGGCGCGCGGCCGGGGACTGGTTCCCCGGCCGGGTGCTGGCCGGCGACGAGCTGGACCGGTTCGCCGGCGGCGCCCCGGTCGTCCGGGACGCCGACGCCACCGACTCCACCCCGCCGCCGCCCGGAATTTTTTCGGTCCGCCGTTGATCCGCTAGCGGGACCTGTCCGTATCACCGGGCGGCCCTCCCCGTGGGCCGGCTGATGTCGTTGGACACCAGGAGGTCTCATGCACGCGGTCGCGGCCGGCTGGCAGGGCGAGATGGTCAGGCCAGGGTGGATGTTCGCCCGCGCCCAGCCCCAACCCCGGGCGTCGAGGGCGGGACGCGGGGTCGACTCCGACCCCGCCGCTCGCCAGAATGGCCCGGTGACGCCGCGACCGGCGCCCGGACGCCACCAGGCGGCGTCCCCTGAGGCCAGTCATTCCGACCAGCTCATCCGGCTGCTCTACGCCGAGCACGCCGGGCCGCTGCTGATGTTCGTGATGCGGCTGACCGGCGGTGACCGGCAGCGCGCCGAGGACATCGTGCAGGAGACCCTGCTGCGGGCCTGGCGCAACGCCCACCGGCTGGGCACCCAGGGCCAGGGCTCGCTGCGGCCGTGGCTGGTCACCGTGGCCCGCCGGATCGCCATCGACGAGCACCGCAGCGAGCAGGCCCGGCCGGCGGAGACGTACGACCGGGACCTGACCGCGTTCGCCGAGGCGGACAGCACCGACCGGGTGCTGCGCACGATGACCGTGGCCGACGCGCTGCGTACGCTGAGTCAGTCGCACCGGGAGATCCTGGTGGCGACGTACTTCCGGGGCCGGACGGTGCCGGAGGCGGCCGAGGAGCTGGGCCTTCCGCTCGGCACCGCCAAGTCGCGGGTCTACTACGCGCTGCGCGCCCTGCGCACGGCTCTGCAGGAGAGGGGGGTGACGGAATGAGCCGGGTAGATCACATGGACGTCGCCGCCTACGCGCTCGGCGTGCTGGACGAGCAGGACACCGAACGCTTCGAGGAGCACCTCGCCACGTGCTGGGCGTGCGCCGCCGAGCTGGAGACGATGGTCCCGGTGGTGGGGCTGCTCTCCGACATCGACGGCGAGACGATGATGGCGATGGAGCACACCGCCACCGATCCCGCCCTGCTGGACCGTACCCTCGTCGCGGTGCGCTCCCATCGGCGGCGCGCGCGGATGCGGCGGGTGTTCGCCACGGCCGCGGCGGTCGTCGCGGTCGGCGCGATCAGCGGCGTCGGGGTGGCCACCTTCGGCGGCACCGACGGTCGGGGCCCGGTGATCGCCGAGCCCACCGCGACCGTGCCGGTGGACGATCCGCCCACCCCGGAGCCGACCCGTTCCGGGCCGGGCGCCGGCGGCAACGAGATCGAGGGCGACCAGTTCGACGCCACCGACGGCAGCACCGGGGTCAAGGCCACCATGTGGCTGGCCAACAAGGAGTTCGGCACCTGGATCGGGTTCAACCTGACCCGGCTGCCCGGGCCGCGCACCTGCCGGCTGGTGGTGCTCCGCAAGAACGCCACCACCGAGGTGGTCTCCACCTGGTCGGTGCCGGGCACCGGCTACGGCACCAACACCAACCCGCAGGACCTGCAGCTGGAGGCGTCCACCTCGGCGCCGCGCAACGACATCGCGAAGCTCCAGGTGCAGTCGGTGGACGCGAACGGGGTGGCGAGCCCGCTGGTCACGGTCACACCCTGAGGCACCCGTTCGACTCGGCGCCGCCCACTGTGGGCCGGCGCCGATTCGGCGTACCCGGCGACGGCGCCTCGACGTGCCTGCTCACGTACGGCCACCCGGAACGGTTCAACGGTTCTCTGTGAAATGGCTCACGGTCAATCTTTCAACCTTGACAGCGGACCCTCCGTACTACCCGGTGAACCGCCAAGAATGAGGAGGGCACGTGGCACAGATGAAGCGGACCGTCATCGTCGCGAGCGCGATGGTCGCACTAACGGCCTGCGCTCCCGCGGGTTACGACGAGGCGAACTCCAGCGCCGCCGAGCCGGTCGCCGTCGCCGCGGCCGAGGCCTCCGCCTCCGCCGAGGCGCCGGCCGCGGACCAGGCGCCGCCACCCGCCGACGTCCGGCTCACCGACCAGCTGGTCGGCAAGAAGGTGGCCCGGATGGGCAACGTCGTGATTGACCAGGACGGCTGGATCCTCTACCGCTTCGACAAGGACTCCGCCGACCCGCCCTCGTCCAACTGCGTCGACAAGTGCGCCCAGGTCTGGCCGCCGGCGCTGACCGACGGGAACCCGCAGCTACAGGGCGTCTCCGACGACAAGATCGGTACCGTCACCCGCCAGGACGGCACCCGGCAGATCACCATCGGCGGCTGGCCGGTCTACCGGTACATCGGTGACAAGAAGCCCGGCCAGTGGAAAGGCCAGGGCGTCGGCGGCACCTGGTTCGTGGTGGACCCGAACGGCAAGAAGAACCTGACCTGCCTGCCGACCGGCACCCCGAAGGCGGTCGCCCCGCCAGCGTCGGGTGACTCGGCCGGCGCGGAGAGCGGCGGCGGCTCGGACTACACGTACTGATCCGCAGCGCCAACCGGACACGGTGGTCGGTCGCAGCCGGGGAGGGCGCGGCCGGCCACCGTCACGGTTCCGGACCCCGGCGTACCGGCAGCGCCGACCGGCCCGGGATGGAGACACCGCCGACGTGCAGGGCGTCGGCGGTGTCGTCCGTCACCGGGCCGAGGCGTGGCAGAGTGTCCGGATGACCTGGACCGAGCCCGCCGCCAGCCGGGTGCTGCGACCGCCGGCCGACCACCAGCTGGCCGCCACCGTCCGGCCCCTCACCTTCAGCCCGTACGACCCCTGCGCCCGGATCGCCGGCGGCACCTTCTGGTGGGCCACCCGCACCCCGGCCGGCCCCGCCACCCTGGCGCTGCGGCCGGCCGGCGGGGAAGTCGTCGCCGACGGGTACGGCCCCGGCGCGGACTGGGTGGTCGACCGGGCCGACGCGGTCGCCGGGCTGCGCGACGACCTGACCGGCTTCGCCGACCTCGCCGCCGCGCACCCGCTGGTGGCCCGGCTCGCCGCCCAGCACCGCGGGCTGCGGATGCCGGCCACCGGCCAGGTCTTCCCCCGGTTGCTCCGGGCGGTGTTCGAGCAGAAGGTGACCGGCAAGGAGGCGTACCGGGCGTACGCGGCGACCGTGCGGCACTTCGGCGAGCCGGCGCCCGGGCCGTTGCAGCCGCTGCTGCTGCCGCCCGCCCCGGCCGCGGTCGCGGCCGCGCCGTACTGGGTCTTCCACCCGTTCGGGGTGGAGCAGCGCCGGGCCGACACGCTGCGCCGCGCGGCCGCCGTCGCCGACCGACTGGAACGCTGCGCGGACAGCGCCGAGGCCACCCGCCGGTTGACCGCGATCGCCGGCATCGGCCCGTGGACCGCCGCCGAGGTGGTCCGGATCGCGTACGGGGACCCGGACGCGGTCAGCGTCGGCGACTACCACATCCCGAACACGGTGGCCTGGGCCCTCGCCGGCGAGGCACGCGGCGACGACGCCCGGATGCTGGCCCTGCTGGAGCCGTTCCGGGGCCACCGGGGTCGGGTCTGCCGGCTGCTGGAAGCCGCCCGCATCCAGGCGCCGAAGTTCGGCCCGCGGATGCCGATCCGCTCCTTCGCCCGCTTCTGACCCCGGAACCGGACGCCCCGCTCACCCTCACCGTGACCGACGCCTGACGGCCGCCGGCAGGGCGGGGCGGTGGCGCCGGCGCGGATCAGCCGCCGGCGCAGAGCCGCCGCAGGGTCCGGCCGAGCCACCACGCGTACGCGTGCTGGACGACCCGGGTGACCGGCCCGGCCGCACGGACGTACCAGCGGTCCGGGCGGCTGAACGCCACCACCTCGAAGAAGACCGCGCCCGCCTCCCGGAGCACCAGGAAGGCCTCCTCGCCGCGCTCGGGGTGCCCGGGCAGGGTGCCGTAGCCGAAGCCGGCCCGGTCCGGCTCGTCCGCCGCCCAGACCACCTCGGTGGGACCCCAGATCCGCAGCGGGCCGACGCCCAGGCCCGGGGTGACCCGCACGCCCGGGTCGGCGCGGGTCGCGTCGGTGCGCATCACCACCCCCGCCGCCCGGTGCAGCCGCCAGCCCAGCACCGCGTCCGCCGCGGTCGGGAAGCAGCCGTCCGGCAGCCGGACCCGGTGGCGCAGGTGGTGGTAGCCGGTCGGCAGGCGGCCGTCGCGGGTCGCCCCCACCTCGGGGTACGTCAGCTCGGGCACGTCCGCCACCTTTCGCCGGGACACCGCCAGCGTACGGCCGACGGGGTTCGGACCGTCGGGCGCCGGCGCGGAGCGCTGTGGTGAGCGGTTGGTCAGCCCCGTTGGCGGAACGTGACGGGACCATCCCCCGACCGGCCCGCGGCTGGTGATCGAGCGGCCCGGCGGGTTCCGGGGCGTGGGCCTCAGGCCGCTTCGCGCAGGTCGGCCAGGCCCAGCGGGGTACGCCGACGCAGCAGCTCCTCCAGCTCGGCCACGGTGCCGACCTCACCGAGCACGTCCTTGCCGCCGCCGAACTCGGCCGGGTAGCGGCGCACCAGCCGGTAGCGGTGCCGGCCCCGGATCAACTCGACGCTGACCCGCCAGCGTCCGCAACATCCGCACGCCAACTCCACCCGGCGACGTTAGCTCTGAGCTGCGCAGACACGATCCGGGCGCAGGTGACGAGCGGGACGGGAGCGGGACACGCCGCACGGACGGCGGCGGTGATCCCCCTCACGGTTGTCGGCGCCGTCTGATTGACTGGTCGCCGTGGACCTGCCGATCAACCCGCCGGTCGAACCGATGCTGGCCAAGAGCGTGGCCCGACTGCCCACCGACCCGGGTCTGACGTACGAGCCGAAGTGGGACGGCTTCCGGTGCATCGTGTTCCGCGACGGCGACGAGGTCGAACTGGCCAGCCGGGGCGGCAAGTCGATGACCCGCTACTTCCCGGAGGTGGTCGAGCAGGCCCGCCGGCAGCTGCCTGAGCGGTGCGCGGTCGACGGCGAGCTGATCGTGATCCGTCGGGACGGGCCCGACGCCCAGCCACGGCTCGACTTCGAGCTGCTCGCCCAACGGATCCACCCGGCCGCCTCCCGGGTGAAACTGCTCGCCGGGACGACGCCGGCCGACTTCGTCGCCTTCGACCTGCTCGCCCTCGGTGACGAGCTGCTGCTCGACCAGCCCTACCCGCGCCGCCGGGCCCGGCTGGAGCAGGCGCTGGCCGGGGTCCGGCCACCGGTGCACGTCACCCAGGTCACCACCGATCCGGAGACGGCCCGCCGCTGGTTCGAGGTGTTCGAGGGCGCCGGGCTGGACGGGCTGATCGTCAAGCCGGCCGACCTGCCGTACGAGCCGGGCAAGCGGCTGATGTCCAAGGTCAAGCACGCCCGTACGGCCGACGTGGTGGTGGCCGGCTTCCGCTGGCACAAGTCCGGCCCGGTGGTCGGCTCGCTGCTGCTCGGCCTCAACGACGACGCGGGGGTGCTGCACCACGTCGGGGTGAGCGCGTCGTTCACCATGGCCCGGCGGGCGGAGCTGCTGGAGGAGCTGGCGCCCTACCGGGACACCGGCGGCGAGCACCCGTGGGTGCACGGCGACCACGAGCGCGGCCAGCGCATCCCCGGCGGGGTGAGCCGGTGGACCGGCACCAAGAACCTGGAGTGGGAACCGCTGCGCCCCGAGCTCGTGGTGGAGGTGGCGTACGACGCGATGGAGGGCGACCGGTTCCGGCACACCGCCCGGTTCGTCCGCTGGCGACCCGACCGCGATCCCCGCTCCTGCCGCTACGACCAGCTCGACCGGCCGGTCCGGTTCGACGTGGACGAGGTGCTGCGCGGCGACCCGCTGGCGACCGTCACGCCGGCCACCGCCGGCCCGGCGTAGCCTGGCCGTCGACACGATCACGGAGGCTCGCTGGTGACCTGCTCTCCCCACCGGATCCGTCGGGTCCGGCTCGCCATGGCCGGGTTCGTCGCGGCCGCGCTGCTCGTCGCCGGGTGCACGATGCCGGCGTTCGCGCCGCGCACCGAGGCCGAAGGCGGCGCCGCCGCGCCGGGCACCGCTCCGGTCTGGCGGGACTGCCCGGAGGTGGCCGAGGAGCTGGTCGGCCGGGGCGCACCGGGGATGCGGTACGAGTGCGCCAAGATCGCCGTACCGCGGAACTGGGGCAACGGCGGCGGCGCCACGGCCGGGCCGGGCGGCGGGGAGACCTTCGAGATCGCGCTGCTGCGCGCCCGCGCGGCCAAGCAGCGGGACCGGATCGGCTCGCTGGTGATCAACCCGGGCGGGCCGGGCGGGTCGGGTGTGGACACCGCGGTCTACCTCTCCTTCGGGCCGGCGTTCGGCGGGCTGCCCGCCTCGATCACCGACCGGTTCGACATCGTCGGCTTCGACCCGCGCGGGGTGTCCCGGTCCAGCCCGGTCAAATGCATCCCCGACGCCGACCTGGACGCCAGCTTCGGCTACGACCCGGATCCGCGCGGCCAGCGGTCCTTCGACGACTACGTCGCGCTCAACCGCCGGATCGGCGGCGGCTGCGGCGACAGGTACGGCGACCAGCTGCCGCTCTACGGCACCGAGCAGGCCGCCCGGGACATCGACGCGGTCCGCGCGGCGGTGGGCGACGACAAGCTGACCTACCTCGGCTACTCCTACGGCACCCTGCTCGGCGCCACGTACGCGCAGCTCTACCCGCAGCGGGTCCGCGCGCTGGTGCTCGACGGCGCGGTCGACCCGCAGCAGAAGCTGATCGCCGGATCGGAGAGCCAGGCCCGGGGCTTCGAACGCGCCTTCGGCAACTTCGACCGCTGGTGCGCCGCCAACGCCGGCCGCTGCCCGATCGCCCCGGACGCCCGGGCCGCGGTGACCTCGGCGATCGACAAGGCGCGGGTGTCGCCGGTGAAGGGCGCGGACGGGCGGGAGGCCACCTCCGGCTGGGTGTTCTACGCGGTGATCTCCTCGCTCTACACCGAGTCCGGGTGGGAGGAGCTGGCCCGGGCGATCGACCGGCTGGAGGGCGGCGACCCGACCGAGGTGTTCAAGCTCGCCGACGCGTACGCCGGGCGCGGCGACGACGGGCACTACACGAACCTGTTCGACGCCAACCTCACGATCAACTGTGCCGACGAGACCGAGAAGCCCAGCCGGGAGCAGATCCGCCAGCTGCAGTCGCAGTGGCGGGAGAAGTACCCGCTGTTCGGGCCGTCCCTGGCGGTCGGGATGCTGGGCTGCGTCGAGTGGCCGGGCCAGCGGGACCCGTACCCGACCGGCAGGGCGGTCGGCGCGCCGCCGATCGTGGTGGTCGGCACGACCGGGGATCCGGCCACGCCGTACGAGCAGACCGCGCGGCTGGCCTCGATGCTGGGCGTCGGGCGGGTGCTGACCTGGGAGGGCGAGGGGCACACCGCCTACCCGCAGACGAGCTGCGTCACCGACGCCGTTGACGCTTATTTGATCTCTTTGACCGTTCCCAGAGCGGGGCTGCGCTGTCCGGCGCGTTGAGTGGCCGGGGCTTCTCCGGCTCGGGCAGTTCGATGCCGTGCCGGGCGGCCAGTTCCTCCAGCAGCATCCGCATCCGGCGGACGTCGTTCTTCAGCTCCTCCTGCTCGTCGTGCTCGAAGGCGTCGTCGTCGACGATGAGGCGGCTGGCGAAGTGCGCGGTGATCAGCGGGATGACCAGCAGCACCATGGTGGAGATCAGCAGGGCGGCGAGGAACCGCCCCTCCCAGGTCGCCGGCGAGATGTCGCCGTACCCGACGGTGGAGGCGGTCACCACCGCCCACCAGACCGCGTCGGCGGCGCTGGCGTTCTCCACCTCGCCATAGATGATGCCAGCCACCACGATCATCAACAGGTACGACACGATCAGCGTCCCGGGTGAGTTCGCGAACCAGACCAGGCCGCGGTAGATCCACCGGAAGGGCAGCAGCAGGATCTCCATGCCGCACCATGCTGCCCCCTACGGGCAAGGGGCGCGCGCACATCCCCGGGTGTGGCGTGTGGCAGGCTGCCGGACATGAGCGAAGTGATCTTCCGGGAGGCGGTCCGGGCGGACCTGCCCGCCGTCATCGCCCTGCTCGCCGACGACCTGCTGGGCAAGGCCCGGGACTTCACCGAGGTCGACGAGACGTACGAGCGGGCCTTCGCCGACATCACCGCCGACCCGCGCAACCAGCAGATCGTCGCCGAGCGGGCCGGCGAGCTGGTCGGCTGCCTGCAGATCACGTACATCCCGGGGCTCGGCCGGCACGGCGCGGAGCGTGCCCTGATCGAGGCGGTGCGGGTCCGCTCCGACCTGCGCGGCGACGGCCTGGGCCGACGGATGATGGAGTGGGCCATCGACCGGGCACGGGAGCGGGGCTGCGCGCTGGTGCAGCTCACCACCGACAAGACCCGGGCGGACGCGCACCGGTTCTACCGCAACCTGGGGTTCGTGGCGAGCCACGAGGGCATGAAGCTGCCCCTGTGAGCCGCCCCGCGGCGGGGCGCCGGCGGCGAGCGACGACGCCCGGGGTGCCGCGAGGATCGCCCCCACCTGCCTGGCCGGGCGGCAGACACGCCCATCGGCCCCCCGGAGGTGCGTCGCTCGCCCCGGCCCCGCCGGTCAGCCGTCGACGAGCTGGCCGTCGCGCAGCGTCAGGGTGCGGTCGGCCAGCTCGATCAGCGCGGGATCGTGGGTCGCCACCAGGGCCGTCATGCCCCGAGCGTGCACCACCGCGCGGAGCAGGTCCATGATGGACCGTCCGGTCTCCGAGTCCAGCTGCCCGGTCGGCTCGTCCGCGACCAGCAGGTCCGGCTCGTTGGCCAGCGCCCGGGCCACCGCGACCCGCTGCTGCTGGCCACCGGAGAGCTCGTACGGCCGCTGCGCGGCGTGCCCACCCAGCCCGACCAGCTCCAGCAGCACCGCCACCCGCTGCTCCCGTTCCGCCGCCGGCACCCGGGCCAGCCGCAGCGGCACGCCGACGTTCTCGGCCGCGGAGAGGATCGGCACCAGCCCGAAGGACTGGAACACGAAGCCCACCGTGCCACGGCGCAGCCGGAGCAGCTCCGCCTCGCCCGCACCGGTCACGTCGTGCCCGGCCACCCGCACCCGGCCCGAGTCGGGCCGGTCCAGGCCGCCGACCAGGTTCAGCAGGGTCGTCTTGCCGGCGCCCGACCGACCCCGCACCGCCACCAGCTCGCCCCGGCCGGCGGTGAACGACACGTCCCGGACCGCGTGCACCGCGTGCTCGCCGCGCCCGAAGGTACGGCTCACCCCCTGCACCGCGACCACCTCGTCGCGCACCGGGGCGTCCCCGGGCCGGACGGCCACCTGCTCGCTCATGCGTCACTCCCGTTCGTCTCCGGCGCACGATCGCCGGGGCGGACCTGCACGTGGTCCGGTTCGAGGTTGAGGCGGACCCGGTCGCGCAGCGCCAGCGCGTCGACGAAGGGCGCCGGCAGCTGCATCCGGCCGGTGCGGTCCAGCACGGCGTACTCCTCGCTGACCAGCTCGGTGCTGCCGTCGGCGCCGATCCGCGCGGTCCGGTGTACCTCGGAGGCGGTCCGGCCGTCGCGGATCGCGACGGTCCGGCGGACCTGGCCGGCCACGGTGGGGTCGTGGGTGACCACCACGATGGTCACCCCCAGCTCGGCGTTGATGGTCCGCAGCGCGGCGAAGACCTCGGCCCCGGTGGCCTCGTCGAGTTCGCCCGTCGGCTCGTCGGCGAAGAGCACCTCCGGGTCGTTCGCCACCGCCACCGCCACCGCGCAGCGCTGCTGCTCCCCACCGCTGAGCTGCCCGGGCCGGCGGTCCGCGCAGTAGCCCACCCCGACCATCTCCAGCAGCTCCTCGGCCCGCCGCCGCCGGGCCCGCCGACCACCGCCGCGCCCGGCCAGCTGCATCGGCAGCTCGACGTTCTCCCGCGCGGTCAGGTACGGCAGCAGGTTGCGGCCGGTCTGCTGCCAGACGAAGCCGACCATCTCCCGCCGGTAGCTCAACCGCTTCCCGGCGGAGAGGTTGAGCAGGTCGTAATCCCCCACCCGGGCGATCCCGGCGGTCGGGGTGTCCAGCCCGGAGAGGATGTTGAGCAGGGTCGACTTGCCCGAGCCGGACGCGCCGACGATCGCCACCAGCTCACCCCGGTCGATCACCAGGTCGAGCCCCTGCAGGGCGACCACCTCCACCCCCTCGGTCTTGAAGATCCGCACCAGGCCGTCGCAGACGATGTGCCCGCGCAGCCGGTCCCGGCCGCCGGCCCGCGCGGCCGCGCGGACCGCCGCCCGCCGTTGCAGGTCGGCCAGATCGGGTACGACGGAGCTCTCCGCGATAGCGGTCATCTCAGCTCTCCTCTCCGAGCCGGAGCACCTCACCGAGGCGCAACCGGCGGTTGTTCAGGGCCTCGACGGTGACCGCGAAGCCGAGGGCGACCGCCCCGAGCGCGACGACCCCGACGACCAGGCCGGGCGAGAACGCCACCCGCACGGGGGCGCCGCTGGTGAAGACGGACAGGCCGAGCACCGGGGTGAGCAGCAGTGGCAGCAGCGCCCCGATCAGGGCGCCGGTAAGCACCGACGCGCCCACCAGCGGGGCCAGCTCCACCACCAGCAGCCCCCGCCACTGCCGGCGGGACAGGCCGAGGGTGCGCAGCCGGGACAGCACCTGGCCGCGGGCCCGCGCGCCGGCCAGCACCGTGAAGGCGATCGCGAGCAGGCCCAGCGTCGTGCCGGCCGCCGCCCCGGCGACGAAGCCGAAGACCAGCACGCCGTTCACCCCGCCCTCGCCCAACTGCCGACGGACGTCGGTCCAGGCGGACACCTCGACCCCGAGCGGCCGCTGCCGCCCGGTGATCGTCCCGCCGGTCTGGAAACGGGCCTGCCCATCGTCACCGACCCGGCGCAGCGCCGCCGGGTCGAGGTCGTCGCCGGCGACGAGGAAGCCGGTCGGCACCGGGGCGTGGTTCCGGCTCGGCAACGACTGCCAGGGCAGGACGACGAACCGGCCGGCACCCGCCGGGAGCATCGGGAAACTCTCCACCCGGTCCGCCACCCGGAACTCGTACCGCTGGCCCTGCGCGGTGGCGAAGGCGGACCCGTCCAGACCGGCGGCGGCCAGGTCGGCGGCGACCGCCGGGGAGACCACCGCCGGCAACGGGCCGGACTGCCCGCCGGGGGCGAGCAGCGCGGCGGGGACGGTCACGTCCCGCCCGGCCGCCCGGACGGTCCGGTCCAGGGCCGGCCCGTCGACCAGCAGGACGGTGACGTCAAGGATGGCGGCGGTGGTGCCGTCCGCGTCCTTCGCCAGCCGCTGCGCCGACTCCTCGAGCACCGGGGTCGCCGCGCGCACCCCGGGCAGCCGCTCCAGCCGTTCCCCGGTGTCGGGGGCGAACCGCTCACCGCGGATCAGCGCGTCGGCGGGGACCTCACGGTTGGCCGCCCCGTCCCGGCTGTTCTCGATGCCGGTGGCGACCACCGCGCAGAACCCGGCGGTCGCGATCGCCAGCACGACGACCACCAGCGGCGCGGTGACCACGGACCGGCCGGCCCGCGCGGTGCCCAGGAAGGTCACGCTGCCCCTGGCTCGGGCGGCGACCCGGCTGACCAACCGCAGCGGCCACGGGTAGAGCCGCACCACGACCACCGCCGCCGCGACGGCGAGCAGGACCGGCACCGAGACCAGCAGCGGGTCGACCTCGCCGAGGGTGAGGCCGCGGCGGCGCAGCAGCACCACCGCCAGGACGGCGAGCAGCACCAGGCCCGCCTCCAGGGAGATCCGGCGCGCCGACGGCCGCAGCCGGATCAGGTCGCGTCGCCCGGCGACACCGGTCGGTGCGGCGAGGGTGGCCACCGGCAACGCCAGCGTCAGCACCACCGTCACCAGCAGCGCGAAGACCACGGTGTCCCCGGGCAGGCCGGGCACCAGGGTGCCGAGCAGCCAGCCGAGCGCGGCGGCCGGCGGCACTACCAGCAGGGACTCCGCGAGGCTGCGCCGGGCGCCGGCGCCGGCCGCGCCGCCCCGGGCGCGCAACAGGGTGAACTCCGCCCGCCGGCGCCGCACGGTCAACCCGGTGGCCAGCACCACGAGGCCGGCCAGGGTGGCCAGCACCCCCGCCGCGATCACCGCGAGCACCGTCCGGGCGGCGTCCATCCCGGCGATGAACTCGCGCAGCGGGAGGTCGATCCCCTGGACGAACGACCGGCCGCCGGCCTCCCGGGACATCCGCTGGATGCCGTCGATGACCTGGTCCAGCCGGCGGACGTCCATGCCGTCGGCGCCCAACCGGTAGCGCCAGCTGAACTGCAGCGGCCAGCCCGCGGCGGCCTGCCGGTCCAGCGCGGCCCCGTCCACGACCCCGAGGGCGATGAACGGTTCCCCGTCGCCCTGCGGCTCGACGATCCGCAGCGCCGGCGGGAGACCCTCCCAGATGCCGTCGGCGGGTTCGCGGGGTTGGAAGAGGCCCACCACGGCGACCGCCGTGGCGGCCGGCGTGCCGTCCGGGGTCGCCTGGGCGGTGAGGGTCAACCGGCTGTCCACCCGCAGGTTCAGGTCGCGGGCGACGTCCGCGGCCAACGCCACCTGCACCGGCCCGCCGGCCGCCGCCCCCTCGTCCGGCCAGCGCCCCGCCACCAGCGCGCCGGCCTCCCTTACCTCCGGCACGGCGCGCAGCCCCAGATGAACCAGGAGGTTCTTCGCCGCCAGGTCCGGGCCCTTCACCAGGGCGGGCTCGGTCTCCGCGGTGAACCACCGCTCCTCGACCAGGCTCCGCACCTGCGGCGGCATCCCGGCCTGCTGCGTCGCCAGGTCGCGCTGCTGGGCGTCCATCAGCGACGTGCCGTTGCCTGCCGCGGTGAGCGGCGGCGAGAAGTACGTCAGGTCCCGCTGCTGCGCCGGCTGACCGGCCAGGAACTCCCGCAAGCCCCGTTCGGCGTGCCAGTTCACCACCCGCGGTACCCCGCTGATCAACAGCGTCGCCACCATCGTCAGCACCGCGAGCAGCACGAACTGCCCGCCGTACGCCCGGACCCGGCGGACGACCGCACCCATCGCACCGCCTCCCCGTCCCCGGCCGTCCCGTCGCCGCACCGGCGTCACCGGTCTCCTCCGATCCGCAGTTGTGCCGCCGCCACCCGCTGCCGGATGCCGAGGGCGATGAACGCGCTGAACGTCAACGCCGCCAGCAACAGCCCCAGCGCGGTCAGCCCGATCGGCGTCCAGGGCAGCACGAAGGCCGCCTCGGGCACCGGCCGGTCGGCGGACGGGGTGAGGACGACCAGCGGAGCCATGGTGGCCCCGACCGCCGCGCCGAGCAGCAGGCCGACCCCGACCCCGATCCCGGCCAGGAAGGTCTGCTCGGCCAGCAGCGCCCGGGCCAGCAGTCGCGGCGAGGCGCCGAGCGTGTGCAGCACGGCGAACTCGGTGAGCCGGTGGCGGGCGGTGGCCCAGACGTCGACCAGCAGACCGACCAGGGCGAGCAGCACCGCCCCGAGCGCGGCGGCGAGCAACCCGGTCCGGGCGCCCCGCCAGTACGGGTCGGCCGCGGCCTCCTCGGCAACCTGCCGCCGGTCGAGGACGGTGACATCGGGCAGCGCGGCGGCCGCGCGGGCCACCTCGGCGTGCCCGCCGGCGCCGGTGCTCAGCCACCACTCCGCCGCCGGGCGGACGACGCCCTGGTCCCGGATCAGCCAGTCGACCGCCGCGGGCAGGTCGAGCAGCACGCCCGCCCCGGTGGTGGCGGGCACCGCGTCCACCTCGCCGACCAGCGTGACCGGCAGCGACACCCCGGAGAGCGCCAGCGTGACGGTGTCCCCGGTACGCAGGCTCAGCGCCTCCCGTACCGCCGGGGTCATCAGCGCCGGCACCGGCCGGTTGTCGACAGCCGGCACCACCGCGAAGCGGGACCCCACCTGGTAGGCGAACTGGCCGCCCTCGAAGAACGGAACCGCGCGCTCCGCGGTCAGCCCGCTGGCGGTGACCGACGTCGTCAGCTTCTCGGCCGGGTCACCGGTGGTCGCCACCCAACCGTCGGCGAACCGCACCGCCCGGGCCGCGCCGTCAGCACCGACCGACCGCAGGTCCGTCAGCTCCAGCCGGTACGCCCGGCCCAGCACGTCCCCGGCGTCCAGTTCGAAGCCGGCCAGCCGCAGGCTGCCGTCGCCGACGTCGGGCAGGGTGACGGTGAACGGCGCGGCCCGGCCGTCACTGCCGGTGGTCGCCACCGGCAGCCGGAAGGCCAGCCCGTCGGCCCGGGTGAGTAGGACCGACACGGCGACCCGGTGGGGGGCGACCGCCTCCCATACCGGGGTACGGACGGTGCCGGTGAGTGACCGGCTCCCGGCCGGCAGTTCGACCCCGGCCGGCGCGCCGCGCGCCCGGGTCAGCCGCTCGAACAGCGCCGGCGCCGGCGCGTCGGCCAGCCGGTCGCTGAGCTTCATCACCTGGGCGGCGGCCGCCGCGTCGAGGCTCACCACCGTCGCCGGCAGGTCGGCCCGGCCGACCCGGATCTCGTCCCGCCAGGCCGGCAGCGCCCGCTCCACGCCGGGCAGCCCGGCGATGTGGCCGGCCCGGTCGGTGGGCCCGGCCCCGCCGCGCTCCACCAGCCGCAGGTCCGCGCCGACGGTGTGGTCGGCCCGCTCGACCTGCGACCGCTCCCCGGTGCTGACCAGCGACCAGGCGAGGGTGCTGCCGCCGACGGCGAGGGCGAGCAGCAGCACCGGCCCGGCGTGCGGGCGGCGCCCCGCCTGCCACATGCCGAACATGGTCGCCGTCCACGGCCGGCGGTCGACGAACCGCTCGGCGAACCGGGTGGCGGGCGGCAGCAGCCGCAGCGCGACGACCGCGCCGGCGAGCACGCCCAGGGTCGGTGCGGCGACCAGCAACGGGTCCACCCCGAGCCGGCTGCCGGTGCCGGTGACCGGCGAGGAGTACTGGCGCAGCTGCGTCCAGGCCAGCACGGCGAAGCCGACCAGCACGAGGTCGAGGCTGGCCCGCTGCACCGTGGCGGACCGGGTCGGCCGGGACCGGGCCGCCATGTCGGCCACGTACGTTCCCGCCCCGCGCAACGTCGGGGCGACCATCGCGACCAGGCAGCCGGCGGCGGCGACCCAGGCGGCCGCCCAGAGCAGCGCGGGGCTGCCGGCGCCGATCGTCGGCCCGGCCGGTCCGGAGTCGCCCGCCCATTGCAACGCCTCGCCGGCGAGCAGCGGCCCGAATACCGCGGCGGGGAGCACCACCAGCGTCGCCTCCCGGGCGGCGAGGCCGGCGAGCTGCCGCCGCGCGGCGCCCCGGGCCCGCAGCAGCGCGGTCTGGTTGCGCCGGTCCTCGTGCAGCAGCGCGGCGACCAGCACCAGCGCGTACCCGCCGAGGACCACGATCAGCAGCACCGGGGTGGCCAACGACGAGCGGCCCACCAGGTCTGCCCGGCTGATCCGGTTGAGCAGCCGGTCCATCGCGGTGACCGTCTGCGCCGAGGAGCCGAGCCCGGCGGCCTCGGGAACCCGGGTCACCGCGTCGGCCAGCGCGGGCCGGACGTCGGCCAGCCGGCCCGCGGCGGCCGCCGCCCGGAGGTCCGGCTCGACCACCCACGAGGCGGAGACCGAGCCGGGGAAGGTGGCGACGAAGTCGGCCGGGTCCAGCACGAACGGCCCATACGAGGTGCCGGAGTCGGCGGCGCCGCCGGCACCCACCCCCGGGGCGAGCCGCCAGTACGGGTCGGCGGGATCGCGCGGCCGCCACGTCCCGACGAGCTGGACCGCGCCGGACCGGTCGGTGCTCCGGTCCAGCATCGGCACCCGGTCGCCGACCCGCATGCCCATCGCGCCGGCGATACTCTGCGGCAGGGTCACCTGCAACGGGTCCGCCCCGGGGGCGGGCCAGGCGCCGTCGGTCAGCTCGGCGTGCCCGGCCAGGCCGTCCAGGGTGGCGAGGCTGGCGAAGATCGGATCGTCGGCCTTGCGGACCACCGGGCCGAGGTCGCCGGTCAGCTCCCGGCCGCCACCGTACCGGGCGGTGGCGACGGTGACCGGCGCGCCGCCGAGGCCGGCGGCGAACCCGTCGCGGACGGCCCGGTCCCGGACGGCGAAGTCGGCGGGATCCCGGCCGCCGGCGCCGCTCACCAGCAGGCTGCGCTCCTCCAGCGGCGCGGCGGCGAGCATGGCACGCTGACCGGCCTCGACCGCCCGCCGGTTGTAGTCGGAGAGCCCGGTGACCAACGCGACCGCGACCAGTGCCGCCACCACCGCGGCGAGCAGCAGCCCCCGGGCGGCACGAGCCCGCCTCCACACCAGGTTCATCCGATGTCCTCCCCGGGCCCGGGATCGGGCCGACGACGAGGGAGAGTGGCGACGGGGCCGGAAAGGTTCGCGCCCGTTACATGATCGTTATTCGCCCCACCGCAGGCCGGCGCCGTCCACCGCGCCCCGCAGCCGTTCGGCGCCGACCAGCCGCCGGATCACAGCCATGGAGGTCACGAGGGCAGATGTGCCCGACGTCGATCTGCTTGGATCACCGCATGGAATTCGCGTTCGCCGTTCTGGCGCTGGTCCTGCTCGCTCTGCTGGCCGCGCAGCTCGCCGGACCGGGCCGCCGGGACCGGTCGGAGCTGCGCCTGGCCGAGATCGAACGCCGCCTCCAGCTGGTCATGGACCATCTCGGCGTGGTGGACGAGGGGCCGGAGCTGCCCGGGGTCCGGGAGCACCTGGCCCGGGGCGAGAAGATCAAGGCGATCAAGGCGTACCGGGCCGCGACGGGTGCCGACCTGAAGACCGCCAAGGAGGCGGTGGAGGCGATGGCCGGGCAACGCTGACCACGCGTAAGCGTTCTCTCAGTCTGTGGCCAGGTCCGGCCGGTGTTGCCTGATCCACTTCTCGACATCGGACTTCCGCCACACCTTGCCCATGGCCAATACGGCGATCGGCTCGGGGAAGTTCCGTTGATTGGCGATCACGGACGCGCGCTGCCGGGAGACGCCGCCAAGCATCTCCCGGATTTCCGACACGCCGACAAGGTCCACAAATTGACGATGACAGCGGCACGGTCGCTATACGCCGACAACTACGGAGATTGTTGACGCAGACAACAGGACGCGTCAACATGGGTGGATGACCGTGCCGCACCTCTCCGCCGTACATGACCGCCAGTGTCGGGCCGTCCGCCCGCACGTACCGATGCGGCCCCTGTGGCTGTGCCGGGTGTGCGCCGCCGCCTGGCCGTGCCAACCAGCACGGCTGCTGTTGGGCATGGAGTATCGGCGGGACCGGGTAGCCCTCTCCGTCTACATGGCCGGCCTCTTGTTCGACGCCACCGCCGACTTGATGAAGCTCAATCCGAACCCTGCCCCGTCACCGGCGGACCTGTTCGAGAGGTTCCTGGCCTGGACAGCCCCACGGCGGACGTAGTCGAGGGAGGGGGCCCCCTCGGCGAGCTACCGGGGCCAGCGCCCGTTCAGGCGGTGTCTTCGCTGGTGGTGCGCTTCGCGCGGCTGGGCTGGACCCGCTTCGGCTCGCCCGGCATCTTCGGGTGGTCCGGCGGGTACGGCAGGTCGCCCTGGCCGGCGGCCGCGTCCCGCTCGGCCCACTCCAGCAGCGGGGTGATGTCGTACGGGGTGTCGTCGATGCCGGCGTGCGGGTCGCCCCGCTCGGCGAGCCGGGCCGGCACGGTGCGCAGGTCAAAGTCGTCCGGGTCCACGTCGGGCAACTCGTCCCAGGTGACCGGGGTGGAGACGGTGGCCCGGGCGTTGGCCCGCAGCGAGTACGCGCAGGCGATCGTCCGGTCCCGGGCCATCTGGTTGTAGTCGACGAAGACCCGGGTGCCGCGCTCCTCCTTCCACCAGGCGGTGGTGACCAGCTCGGGCCGACGCCGCTCCAGCTCCCGGGCCAGCGCGATGGTGGCTCGGCGCACCTCGGTGAACGTCCAGCGGGGCTGGATCCGCAGGTAGACGTGCAGCCCACGACCGCCGGAGGTCTTCGGCCAGCCGGTGGCGCCCAGCTCGCCGAGGAGGGCGTGCAGCTCGCCGGCGGCGGTGGCCGCGTCGGCGAAGTCGGTGCCGGGCTGCGGGTCGAGGTCGATCCGCAGCTCGTCGGGGCGGTCGACGTCGGCGGCGCGAACCGGCCAGGGGTGGAACACGATGGTGCCCATCTGGGCGGCCCAGGCGACGTGGGCGAGGTCGGCGGGGCAGAGCTCGTCGGCGCTGCGCCCGCTCGGGAAGCTGATCGTGGCGGTGCGGATCCAGGGCGGGACACCCCGGGTGGGCACCCGCTTCTGGAAGAACATCTCCCCCTCGACGCCCTCGGGGAAGCGCTGCAGCGTGGTCGGCCGCTCCCGCAGGGCCCGCATGATGCCGTCGCCCACCGACAGGTAGTAGTGGAAGACGTCGGCCTTGGTGAAGCCACGCTCCGGGAAGATGATCCGGTCCGGGCTGGTCAGCCGGACGGTGTGCCCGGCCACCTCGATCTCGGTCACCGTCGCCTTCGCGCTGCCACCCATCCCGCGACCCTATGCGACGCCCCCGACGTCCGGCGTACCGTTGACGGGTGAGTCTTGACGAGAGCGAACTGCCCCGCACCGAGGACGAGTGGCGGGTCCGGCTGACCCCGGAGGAGTTCCGGGTGCTGCGCGAGGCCGGCACCGAGCGCCCGTGGACCGGCGAGTACGTGGACACGAAGACCGCCGGCGTCTACCACTGCCGGGCCTGCGGGCTGGAGCTCTTCTCCAGCGACACGAAGTTCGACTCGCACTGCGGCTGGCCGAGCTTCGACGACGCCATCCCGGGCCGGGTCAAGGAGATCGAGGACCGCAACCTCGGGATGACGCGCACGGAGATCCGCTGCGCCCGCTGCGACAGCCACCTCGGGCACGTCTTCCACGGCGAGGGCTTCACCCCGAAGGACACCCGGCACTGCGTGAACTCGGTGTCGATCCGGTTGGAGCCGAAGGAGAGCTGAGCCGGAGGCCGGTCAGAGCAGCAGCAGGCTGCCCCGGTCGTCGACCTGGTCGGCGGAGTCGTCGTCGAGCCAGACGCCCCCGGTGGCCAGGTAGCGGAACCGGTGCTCCCCCGGGCCGAGCTTGACGGTCACCGTACGGGTGCCGTCGCGGCGGGCGACCAGCTCGTGCCGGCCGGGCTCCCAGCCGTTGAAGCAGCCGACCACGCTGACCGTGCCGGGCGGGGTGTCCCGGGGCAGACAGAAGGTGACCCGGGTCTGGTTGCCGAAGAGCCTGTTGCGCTTGATCACGTCGCCCTCCCGGGGTCGAGGCGGTTTCACCAGGCCCAACGCGCGACACGCCGGGGGCGAAACGCCGTCCGGACGGATCGGCTCGCGGCATTTCGCCCCCGACGGTCCCGGCCTGCCGCACCCTGGAGGGCACATGTCCTGATTCGGGGGGTTTGACAGTGGCTACCTGCGAGGTATGCGGCAACGACTATTGGATGGCGTTCGAGGTGCGCACGGTCAGCGGTGCGACGCACACCTTCGACTGCTTCGAGTGCGCGGCGCACAAGTTGGCGCCGATCTGCGAGCACTGCGAGGTGAAGATCATCGGCCACGGGGTGGAGGTCGGCGGGCGGTTCTTCTGCTGCGCGCACTGCGCCCGCGCCGAGGAGACCGAGGGCGCCGAGATCCGCGACGCGGTGGGCGCCCGTCCGGCCTGACCTCGCGGGACCGACCCTCCGGTCCGCGCCAGGCCCGCCGCCGAAGGACGCCGGAGGGCGGGTCCGCCCGGAACCACCCGCCCGGCGCCGCCCTACCATCGCGGGATGCCGTCGCAGACCACCGACGTCCGGGTCGCCAGCTTCGCCGACCTGGACGCCCGGACCTTCCACGACCTGCTCAAGCTGCGCATCGACGTGTTCGTGGTGGAGCAGCACTGCCCGTACCCGGAGCTGGACGGGCGGGACGTCGAGCCCGGCACCCGGCACCTCTGGCTGGAGCACGACGACGCTCCGGTGGCGTACCTGCGGATCCTGGCCGACCCGGGCGGCGTGGCGCGGATCGGCCGGGTCGTGGTGGCGCCGGCGGCCCGCGGCGGCGGGCACGCCGGCCGGCTGATGTCCGAGGCGCTGCGGCAGGTCGGCGGTCGGCCGTGCGTGCTGGAGGCCCAGTCGTACCTGGTCGACTTCTACGCCCGGCACGGCTTCACGGTCACCGGCCCGGAGTACGTCGAGGACGACATCCCGCACATGCCGATGCGCCGCGACACCACGCCGTGAACACCGCCCGGCCCCCAGCCAAACGCGCTGACCAACCTCCGACGCCCTTCCAGCCGGCACCGCGAGCCGCGAGCGGCCGCCTCGGCCGGGTGCGCTGACGAGTCGCCAACGTAACGTCCCGGCCGTCGACGGCGCTGAGCCCTCCAGTGAGATCATTTGGAGGACTCAAACTGTGAGATCAACGGGGATTCGCTGGAGCCGTCGGGCGACAGGAATAGGGGCCGCCATCGCGGCCACCGCCGTCGCCAGCATCGGGGCCGTGGTCGCGGTGGGCTTCGGCGGCGACACCGCCGAGTGGGCCACCGCCGACGGGCCGGTCAAGACGGCTCTGCACAACGTCGACTTTCCGGCCGCGAACGGCCGGGAGGCGACGATTCCACAGCGGGACACCGAGCGCTTCGCCATGGTGGGCGTGACCTGGGCCAATCCGAAGATCAACTTCAAGGGCTCGGTCGCCGTGCGTACCCGGGCTGTTGCCGGCGGCTGGTCGGACTGGCAGGAGCTGGACATCGACAACCACTTTGGTCCCGAGCCGGGCGCGGAGTCGGTGGACGGCAAGGCGCGCGGCGGGACCGACCCGTTGTGGGTCGGCCAGTCCAACGGGGTCGAGGTGCGGGCCCTGACGGCCTCCGGCCGGAGCACGGACCGGCTCCCAGCCGGTCTGCGCCTGGAACTGGTCGATCCGGGCCAGCCGGCTCGCCGCAAGGCGGGCGCGGCGGGCACCGGCCGCGGCGAGGCGGGCCGTTTCCAGCCGGTCGCCGACGTGCGGGCGCTGGAGCCGACCCCGACCGATCCGGCCCCCACCGATCCGACCCCGACCGATCCGACCCCGAGCGAGCCGATCCCCACCGAGACGGCTCCGACCACCACCCCTTCGGCGCCGCCCGAGACCACCGCGCCCGCGCCGACCACCACCTCGGCCCCGGCGCCGAGCACCAGCTCGACCTCCGCACCGGCCTCGCCGAGCCCGACGGTCGCCGTGAACCCGATCCCCGTTCCCAAAGTGACCAGCCGCGCCGGCTGGACGGCTGACGAGTCGATCGTCTCGGACCCGCCGACGTACGGCACCACGGTCAATGCGTTCTTCGTCCACCACACCGCGGGCGGCAACACCTACAGCTGCGCCGATTCGGCGGCCATCGTCCGGGGCATCCAGGTCTACCACGTCAAGAGCAACGGCTGGAACGACATCGGCTACAACTTCCTGGTCGACAAGTGCGGCACCGTCTTCGAGGGTCGCAAGGGTGGCATCGACAAGCCGGTGACCGGGGCGCACACGTACGGCTTCAACACCAACAACGCGGCGATCGCCGTGCTCGGGACCTACATCACCTCCGGCGTCCCCGCCGTCGTCCAGGACGCCATCGCGCACGTGGCGGCCTACAAGCTCGGGCAGTACCGCAACGACCCGGCCGGCAAGGTGACCCTCGTCTCCGGGGTCAACGGCAAGTACGCCCTCGGTGAGTCCGTGACGATGAACCGCATCTCCGGTCACCGGGACGCCGTGGCGACCGAGTGCCCGGGCAACTCGCTCTACGGCCAGCTGGCGATCATCCGGAACAAGGCGGCCACCGTCTCCGGCCTGGCCCTCACCGGTCTCAGCGCCAGCAAGTCCGGCTCCACCTACTACACCAGGGGCTCGTTCACCGCCTCCTGGTCGGTGAGTACGCCGACTGCCCTCATCTCACGCTTCGAGGTGCTGGTGGACGGAAAGGTCGTCGCGACCACGGCGGCCACCGCCCGCTCGGTGGGCGTCACGGTCGCGCCGGGTACGCACACCCTCCAGGTGCGGGGCGTGCACCGCCTGGGGCGTACCGCCACCACCGCCGGCCAGACCGTCATCGGTGACACCACGTTGCCGACCTTCCCGCGGGCGCCGGAGATCTCCCTGCGTACCGGCACCGTGAACACGACAGGCGTACCGGTGACGCTCAGTTGGCAGCCCGCGGACAACGTGGCGCTGCGCACCGTGTCCCTCACCGCGCCGACCCCGCTCACCTTCGCGACGACGACCCGCAGCTGGTCCATGACCGCCAAGCCCGGCGTCGCGACGAGCTGGTCGATGCGTGCGGTGGACTGGGCCGGAAACGCGAGGACCGCGTCGACGAGCCGGACTCCCGTGCTGGTCGCCGACACCTCGGCCGCCCGCACGGGCACCTGGTCCACCACCTCGAGCAGCTCCTACCTGGGTGGCAGCGCGTTGACCTCGACGGCGAAGAATGCGTCGCTGAAGTGGACCTTCACCGGCCGGTCGGTGTCCTTCATCGCCAGCCGCACCTCCACCTCCGGCCAGGTCTACATCTACGTGGACGGCGTGAAGGTCAGTACGGTCGACCTGCGATCCAGCACCACCGCCCACCGCCAGGCCGTCTGGACCAGGAGCTGGAGCACCAGCGGCACGCACAGCGTGTCCGTCGTGGTGGTCGGCACCTCGGGCCGCCCCCGGGTCACGACGGACGGGATCGCCGTCGTGAGGTGACGCCGTACGGCGACGGGCCCCGGAGGATCCTCCGGGGCCCGTCGCGTACCGGCCTGACTGGCGGGCCCGCGCAGGGGGCTAGACCAGGCAGTTGACGATGTCGGCGACCGAACGCCGCCGCCCGGTGTAGAACGGGATCTCCTCCCGGACGTGGCGGCGGGCGCCGGAGGCGCGCAGGTCCCGCATCAGGTCGACGAGCCGGTGCAGCTCGTCGGCCTCGAAGGCGAGCATCCACTCGTAGTCGCCGAGGGCGAACGAGGCGACGGTGTTGGCCCGCACGTCGGGGTAACCGCGCGCCAGTCGGCCGTGCTCGGCGAGCATCTCCCGCCGCTCGGCGTCCGGCAGCAGGTACCACTCGTACGACCGGACGAACGGGTAGACGCAGAGGTAGGGGCGGGGCTCCTCGTTGGCGAGGAACGCCGGGATGTGGCTCTTGTTGAACTCCGCCGGCCGGTGCAGCGCCATCTGGGACCAGACCGGGGTGAGCGCCCGACCCAGAGTGGTCCGACGGAACCGCCGGTAGGCGTCCTGCAGCGCGTCGCTGGAGGAGGAGTGCCACCAGATCAGCACGTCCGCGTCGGCGCGCAGGCCGGCCACGTCGTACACGCCGCGGATCGTCACGTCCTTGCCGGCCAGCTCCTCGAAGAGGGCCTCGACCTCACCGCTGACGTTCTCCCGCAGCGCCGGCAGCGGGCTGGTCGCCCGGAACACCGACCACATCGTGTAGCGGATGCTGGCGTTGAGCTCCTTGAGCCGGGCCGCGTTGGTCTGCTCGGTCATGAACCCGATCCTCCCAGTGCTTCGATGATCTCCCCCGCCGCCGTCTCGCCGGAGCGGACGCAGACCGGGATGCCTACCCCGTCGTGCCCGGCCCCGGCCAGGACCAGCGTGGGGTGGGTCGCGCGCAGCGCCGCCCGGGTGGCGGCGAGCCGGTCGAGGTGGCCCGGGGCGTACTGCGGCAGCGCGCCGCCCCACCGCTGCACGTGGCTGGCGACCGGCGCGGGCAGCGGGGTGCCCAGCACCTTCGACAGCTCCCGGTGCACGGTGGCCACCAGGTCGTCGTCGGCCAGCTGGAGCTGCGTCTCGTCGCCGTACCGGCCGACGGAGGCGCGGACCAGGGCGATCCCGTCCGGCCGGGCCAGGTGCCCCCACTTGGTGGTGAAGAAGGTGGACGCCTTGATCAGCAGCCCCTCGGTGGCCGGCACCAGGAAGCCGGAGAGTTCCGGCAGCGCGGGCTCGGGCAGGGCCAGGGTGACCAGCGCGACGCTGGCGTAGTCGAGGCCGCCGACGGTCACGGCGACCTCCGGCGCGAGGTCGGCGAGCAGCCGGGCGGCCGGCCGGGCCGGCACGGTGAGCACCACCGCGTCCGCCTCGACCAGCTCCGGTTCACGGGTCGGGCCGACCACCAGCCGCCAGCCGTCGGCGGTGGGCGTCAGCTCGCGGACCGCCGCATTGAGCCGGATGGTCGCGCCGCTGGCCTGCGCCGCGGCTTCAACCAGGGTGCTGAGCCCGCCGGCCAGGGTGCCGAAGACCGGCGCCCCGGGTGCGCGCGGGGCTGCGGCCTGCGCGGCGCGGACCGCCCCGGTCAGGGTGTGCTCGACCCGGGCCGCGCGAGCCAGCGCGGGCATGGTGGTGACCAGCGACAGGTCGTCGGCCCGACCGGCGTAGACGCCGCCGAGCATCGGGTCGACCAGCCGGTCCACCACCTGGTCGCCGAGCCGGGCCCGGACCAGCGCGCCGACCGCCACGTCCTGCTCCGGCCCGAGCAGCGGCCGGCCGCCGTCGCGGTCGGCGTCCGCCGCCGGCCGGGCGACCGTCGCCACCTTGTCCAGATCCCCGGGTACGCCCACCAGCGTGCCGCCCGGGATCGGGCGCAGCCCGCCGTCGACGGCGAGCGCGGCCTGCCCGACGGTGGGGTGGACGATCGCCCCGGCCAGGCCGAGCCGGCGGATCAGGGAGACCGCGGCGGACTCCCCGCCGGCCGGATCACGCATCAGGAACGACTCGGCGCCGAACTCCACCGGCCGGCCGGCCAGCTCACCGGTGCGCAGCTTGCCGCCGAGCGCGCCGGCCTGCTCGTACACGGTGATCTCGGTGCCGGCCGGGGCGCCGTCGCGCAACCGCACGGCGGCGGCCAGCCCGGTGATCCCACCGCCGACCACCGCCACCCGCCACGGCCGCCGCACGACGCCTCAGCCCTGCTCGGCCCGGCGCGCGGACACCTCGTGCACCAGCGCGACCACCCGGGTCAGCACGTCGGGGTCGGTCTCCGGCAGCACGCCGTGGCCGAGGTTGAACACGTGCCCGGGGGCGGCCCGGCCCTGCTCCAGGATCCGCCGGACCTCCGTCTCCACCACCGACCAGGGGGCGAGCAGGACGGCCGGGTCGAGGTTGCCCTGCACCGCCTTGTCCGCGCCGATCCGGCGGGTGGCCACGTCCAGCGGGGTACGCCAGTCCACGCCGACCACCTCGGTGCCGGCCTCGCCCATCGCGCCGAGCAGCTCGACGGTGCCCACCCCGAAGTGGATCCGCGGCACGCCGGCGTCGGCCAGCCCGGCGAGCACGGCCGTCGAGTGCGGCAGCACGTAGCGGCGGTAGTCGGCCTCGGAGAGCGCGCCGGCCCAGGAGTCGAAGAGCTGCACCGCGGAGACCCCGGCGTCGACCTGCACCCGCAGGAACGCCAGCGTCACCTCGGCCAGTCGGGCGCAGAGCGCGTGCCAGAGCTCCGGCTGGCCGTACATCAGGGCCTTGGTCTTGGCGTGAGTGCGCGACGGGCCGCCCTCGACCAGGTAGCTGGCGAGGGTGAACGGCGCGCCGGCGAAGCCGATCAGCGGGGTGTCGCCCAGCTCGGCGACGAGCAGCCGGACCGCCTCGTCCACGTAGGACACGTCGTCGCGGCCGATCGGGCGGATCCGCTCGACGTCCTCGGCGGTGCGCACCGGCTCGGCCACCACCGGCCCGGTGCCGGGCACGATGTCCAGGTCGACCCCGGCGGCGGCGACCGGCACCACGATGTCGCTGAACAGGATCGCGGCGTCGACCCGGTGCCGGCGGACCGGCTGGAGGGTGATCTCGGCGACCAGCTCCGGGCGGCGGCAGGACTCGAGCATCCCCACGTTCGCCCGGATCTCGCGGTACTCCGGCAGCGACCGGCCGGCCTGGCGCATGAACCAGACCGGGGTGTGCGGGCCGGGCTCGCGGCGGCAGGCCCGGACGAAGGGTGAGTCGGCCGGCCCGCCACGGCGGGGTTCTCCGTCTCGGGCGGCAGTGCCCGCGGTGTCGGTGCTCATCGCGGCAATCGTGCCACGGGCCCGGGCGCGGCCAGCGCGCAGCGCCGCCTTTTGTGACCCGCGACCGCCCGGGCGTACGCCCCGGCCCGGGCCACCCGCCACCCCGGGACCCGACCCGGTTCCCCCGCGCCGCCGCCCGGCCCCGCGCCCGACGCGGCCCCCCGGGCCGCCGCCCCGCCCCAGGCGCGATGCGGCTTCCTCCGACCGGTCGCCGCCGGCGCCCGACGCGAGGACCCGGCCCGGTCGGCGCTTCGGCGTGCCGTCGGGGCGGGCGGCCGGGGAGCGGCATAGGCTGCCGGGCATGGCCCCCCCGATCGCGCTCCCGGAGACCTTCGCCCGCGCGGTCGCCGGGCTGCGGTCGGTGACCCCCCGGGCGGAGATCGTGCTGGAGGAGGTCGGCGCCCCCCAGCGCCTCGCCCCGTACGCCTTCGCCCTCTCCGGCACCGTGCTGCGCGACGAGGACGAGGTGGCCACCGGGCGGCTGATCCTGCTGCACGACCCGGCCGGGCACGAGGCCTGGCAGGGCACCCTGCGGCTGGTCACCTACGTGACCGCCGAGCTGGAGGTCGACCTGGCCGCCGACCCACTGCTGCCCGGGGTGGGCTGGACCTGGCTGACCGACGCGCTGGAGGCGCACGACGCGGCGTACCGGGCAGCCGGGGGCACCGTCACCCAGACCATGTCGACCCGGTTCGGCGAGCTGGCCGGGCCGCCCGCCGCCGGGGACATCGAGATCCGGGCGTCCTGGACGCCGCTCGGCGTGGATCTGGCCGCGCACCTGCTCGCCTGGTGCGCACTGCTCGCCTCGACGGCGGGGCTGCCGCCGCCCGGGGTGACCTCGCTGCCCGAGCACCGCCCGGCCGGCACCGCCTGAGGCGACGGCGCCGAGCTGCCCGAACGCGGCGAGTCGCCCCCGATGTCCGGCCCCGTCCGGTCAACCGCCGGACACCGCGCCGACACGCACCCGACCGGCTGCGCACACCGGATGGCCCGGCGCACTAGGGTTGTCAGGTGACCGACGAACCACCCCTGCGCCGTCGGGCCGCCGAAAGCCGTATGGGAGACGTCTCACCCTCGGCCGCGCCGGAGCCGGAGCACGCGGGGACCGACCAGCCCAGCGGCGGCCCCGTCCCGCTGACCGCTCCCCGCGACGGCACGCCCCAGCCGGTGGCCACCCCGAGCGAACTCGACGAGATCGTGGCCCGCTTCGCCGCGGGTTCCGGCCCGGTGGCCCTGGACGCCGAACGCGCCTCGGGCTACCGCTACAGCCAGCGGGCCTATCTGGTGCAGCTGCGCCGGGAGGGCGCCGGCACGGCGTTGATCGACCCGTTGCCGCTGCCCGACCTGACCGCGCTCGACGAGGTGATCGGCGAGGCCGAGTGGGTGCTGCACGCCGCCAGCCAGGACCTGGCCTGCCTGGCCGAGGTGGGGCTGCGCCCGCGCCGGCTCTTCGACACCGAGCTGGCCGCCCGGCTGGCCGGCTTCGAGCGGGTCGGCCTGGCCGCGCTCACCGAGCAGCTGCTCGGCTACAGCCTGGAGAAGCACCACTCGGCGGCGGACTGGTCGAGCCGGCCGCTGCCCGAGTCGTGGCTGACCTACGCCGCGCTGGACGTGGAGATGCTGGTCGACCTGCGGGACGCGCTGGACGCGGAGCTGGCCCGGCAGGGCAAGTCGGCGTGGGCGGCCGAGGAGTTCGCCGCGCTGGTGCGCAACGGCGCCCTGCCGCCGCGGGTGCGCGCCGAGCCGTGGCGGCGTACCTCCGGCATGCACCGGGTCCGCGGGGCCCGCGCGCAGGCCCGGGTCCGATCCCTCTGGTACGCCCGCGACCAGATCGCGGCGCGTCGGGACGCGGCCCCGGGCCGGGTGCTGCCCGACTCGGCGATCGTCGCCGCCGCCGAGCTGGACCCGAAGGACGAGAAGACCCTGCTGACCCTCCCCGGCTTCGGCGGCCGCTCGGTACGCCGACTGGCCCACACCTGGCTGGCCGCGCTGGACGACGCCCGGCAGATGCCGGAGGACGCCCTGCCGGTCACGCCGGCGGTCGAGGGTCCGCCGCCGCCGCACCGCTGGGCGGAGCGGGACCCGGTGGCCGCCGGCCGGCTGGTCCGCTGCCGCGAGGTGGTGGTCCGGATCGCCGGCGAGCACAACCTGCCGCCGGAGAACCTGATCACCCCGGACTCGATCCGCCGGCTGGCCTGGGTCCCCCCGGAGGAGATCACCGAGGACACCGTGGCGGAGACGCTGCGCGGCTTCGGCGCGAGGGAGTGGCAGCTCACCCTCCTGGTCCCCGACCTCACGGCCGCCCTCCCCATCCCCACCCCCTGACCGACCAACTCCTGACCGACCACGAGGGGTTGCGCGTGTGGGATGGGCCACACGAGGGGTGGTGTCGGCGTTGGTTACTGGCGAGTAGCATCCGAGGCAAATGCCAGTGCCGGCTAGGAGGCTCCAAGTGCCCCGTGAAGTTCGAGATGTCGTCTTCGTCGACGGCGTCCGTACCCCCTTCGGCAAGGCGGGTGGCATGTACGCCAACACCCGCGCCGACGACCTGGTGATCCGCTGCATCCGCGAGCTGCTGCGCCGTAACCCGCAGCTGCCGCCTGAGCGGGTCGAGGAGGTGGCGATCGCCGCCACCACCCAGATCGGCGACCAGGGCCTGACCATCGGCCGCACCGCCGCCCTGCTGGCCGGCCTGCCCAAGACCGTCCCCGGCTTCTCCATCGACCGGATGTGCGCCGGCGCGATGACCGCCGTCACCGCCGTCGCCGGCGGCATCGCCATGGGCGCGTACGACATCGCCATCGCCGGCGGCGTCGAGCACATGGGCCGGCACCCGATGGGTGAGGGCGTCGACCCCAACCCGCGGATCATCGCGGAGAAGCTGGTCGACCCGTCCGCCCTGGTCATGGGCGCCACCGCGGAGAACCTGCACGACCGGGTCCCGCACATCACCAAGGAGCGCACCGACGCGTTCGCGCTCGCCTCGCAGCAGAAGACCGCCAAGGCGTACGCCAACGGCAAGCTCCAGGACGACCTGGTGCCGGTAGCCATCCGCGACGAGGAGAACGGCTGGGGCCTGGCCACGGTCGACGAGGCTCCCCGGGAAACCTCGCTGGAGAAGCTCGGCACCCTGAAGACCCCGTTCCGCCCGCACGGCAAGGTCACCGCGGGCAACGCGGCCGGCCTGAACGACGGCGCCACCGCCAGCCTGCTCGCCGCCGAGGAGACCGCCCGCGAGCTGGGCCTGCCGATCGCCATGCGGCTGGTGTCGTACGGCTTCGTCGGCGTCGAGCCCGAGGTGATGGGCGTCGGCCCGATCCCGTCGACCGAGAAGGCGCTGCGCATCGCCGGCCTGACCATCGACGACATCGGCCTGTTCGAGCTGAACGAGGCGTTCGCCGTGCAGGTGCTCGCCTTCCTCGACCACTTCGGCATCGCCGACGACGACCCCCGGGTCAACCCGTGGGGCGGCGCGATCGCCATCGGTCACCCGCTCGCCTCCTCGGGCGTGCGGCTGATGACCCAGCTCGCCCGGCAGTTCGCCGAGTACCCCGAGGTGCGCTACGGCCTCACCGCCATGTGCATCGGCATCGGCATGGGCGGCACCGTGATCTGGGAGAACCCGCACTGGGAGGGCAACAAGTGAGCGCGCTCGCCGCACCGAACGAGGTCGTCACCAAGGCGCTGCTGCGCCAGGTGAACCTGCCGGGGCTGGACCGTCCCGCCGCCCTGATCACCCTGGACAACGGCTTCGACCACACCAGGCCGAACACCTTCGGCCCGGCCGGCCTGACCAGCCTGGACGAGGCGATCAGCACCGCGCTGGCGGCGAACCCGGCGTTCATCGCGGTCACCGGCAAGCCGTACATCTTCTGCGTCGGCGCCGACATCGTCGGCCTGCCGGCGCTCGCCGACCGCGACCAGGCGCTGGAGATCGGTCGCCTCGGCCACCGGGTCTTCGCCCGGCTCAAGGACAGCCAGATCCCCACCTTCGCCTTCGTCAACGGCGCGGCGATGGGCGGCGGCCTGGAGCTGGCCCTGCACTGCCACTACCGGACGCTCTCCGCCGGCGCGGCGGCGCTGGCGCTGCCCGAGGTCTCCCTCGGCCTGGTGCCCGGCTGGGGCGGCACCCAGCTGCTGCCGCACCTGATCGGCATCCCGGCGGCGACCCAGGTGATCATCCAGAACCCGCTGATGCAGAACAAGATGCTCAAGCCGAAGCAGGCCGCCGAGATGGGCATCGCGGACGTGCTGCTGGAGCCGGCCGACTTCCTCGAGCGGTCCCTGGAGTGGGCCGCGGGCGTGGTCCGGGGCGAGGTCACCGTGACCCGGCCTGAGGTCGACAAGGACATGTGGGCGGGCGTGCTCTACTTCGCCCGGCAGACCCTCGACCAGCGGCTGCACGGCGCGGTGCCGGCCGCGTACAAGGCGCTGGACCTGCTGGAGACGGCGAAGGACGCCGACTTCGCCACCGGCACCGCCGCCGAGGACGAGGCCCTCGCGGACCTGGTCTTCTCCGAGGAGCTGCGCAGCGGCCTGTACGCCTTCGACCTGGTGCAGCGGCGGGCCAAGCGGCCGGCCGGCGCGCCGGACAAGGGCCTGGCCCGCCCGGTCACCAAGGTGGGCATCGTCGGCGCCGGCCTGATGGCCAGCCAGCTCGCCCTGCTCTTCGCCCGCCGCCTCCAGGTGCCGGTCGTCATGACCGACCTGGACCAGGCCCGGGTGGACAAGGGCGTCGGCTACGTGCACACCCAGATCGAGAAGGCCGTCAGCAAGGGCCGGATGGACAAGGGCACCGCCGCCAGGCTGTACGGCCTGGTCAGCGGCTCGGTCGACAAGAGCGTCTTCGCCGACGCCGACTTCGTCATCGAGGCCGTGTTCGAGGACCTGAACGTCAAGAAGCAGGTCTGGTCCGAGCTGGAGAAGATCGTCAAGCCGGAGGCCGTGCTCGCCACGAACACCTCCTCGCTGTCGATCACCGCGATGGCCGCGGAGCTGGAGCACCCGGAGCGGGTGGTCGGCTTCCACTTCTTCAACCCGGTCGCCGTGCTGCCGCTGCTGGAGATCGTCCGGGGCGAGCGGACCGACGACGCCACGCTGGCCACCGCGTTCGCGGTCGGCAAGCAGCTGAAGAAGTCCTCGGTGCTGGTCAAGGACGCCCCCGCGTTCGTCGTCAACCGGTTGCTCACCCGCTTCCTCGGCACCGTCTTCGCCGCCGTGGACCAGGGCACCCCGCTGGACGTGGCGAACAGCGCACTGGACCCGCTGGGCCTGCCGATGCGCCCGCTCGCCCTGCTCCAGCTGGTCGGGCCGGCGGTGGCGTACCACGTGGGCGGCACCCTGCACGCGACGTTCCCGGACCGGTTCGCGGTCAGCGAGAACCTCAAGCGGATCGCCGAGTCCGGCCAGCCGATCGTGGTCGACGACCAGGTCAACGACGAGGTGGCCAAGCTGCTCGTGGTCGGCGACCAGCCGCTCACCGCCGAGCAGGTACGCCAGAACGCGCTCGACGCGCTGGCGCAGGAGATCCGGCTGATGCTCGACGAGGGCGTCGTCGCCGAGGCGCAGGACATCGACCTGTGCATGATCCTCGGCGCCGGCTGGCCGTTCCACCTGGGCGGCGTCACGCCGTACCTGGACCGGACCGGCACCTCCGAGCGGGTCGCCGGCCGGCGGTTCCTGCCGCGCGGGGCGGCCAGCCTGCGCGGCTGATCCACACCGCTTCCCCCGCGGTCGCGGTGGTCGGGGGCGTCCACCACGGACGCTCCCGGCCACCGCGATCGTCATTCCGGCCCCCGGCCACGGGTGGGGAACGGGGCAGCGGAACGAGGCGCCGGCTGGCTACCATCACCCGTTCTCACCTTCGCCTGGAGCTGATCTGATGTCCTCACCGCCGGTCGATCCCTGGTCCACGCAGCCGGAACACGGCCCGCCCCACGCCTCCCATCCGCAGCCGCGCGCCGGGCACCCCGCACCGCCGCCCGCCGGTGACTGGCCCACCGCGCAGTACCCGACCGCCCCGGCCCCGCGGGCCGGCGGCTGGCCGGCTCCGCCGCAGCAGGGCGGCCACCCCGCCGACCCCCACCCCACCCAGGCGTACGGCGGCTACCCGCCCGCGCCGCAGGGCGACCCGTACCCCGCCCCAACCTCCGGTGGCTACCCGCCCGCGCCGACCTACGGCGGCTACCCGCCCGCGCCGCAGGGCTTCCCGGCCGGTGGTCCGGACGCCACCCAGGCGTATCCGGGCTTCCAGAGCCCGCCGTTCGGCCCACCGGCGCCGCAGCCGAAGAAGTCCCGGCTGCCGCTGATCCTGTCGCTGGGACTGGCCGGGCTGCTGGTGCTCTGCCTGGGCGGCGGCGGTCTGGCGTGGGTCGCCCTCTCCGACGCCGAGGACCCGGCGCCGGTGGCCACCGGCGGACCCGCGCCCAGCGGCGGCGCCACGCCCCCCGATACGGGGACGGCGAGCGCCGAGCCGACCGAGGAGGAGGAAGCCCTCGGCCGGGTCCGGCTGGTCACGCCGAAGACCCTGGCGGGACGCGCGAAGAGCACCGATCCGGAGCTGCGCCGGATCGCCGACCAGGCGGTCCGGGACATGAAGTCCAGCGTCCGCAACGAGACCGGCGCGGTGAGCGCCTTCTACGGCAGCGCGGCCAAGCGGAACCTGGTCATGATGGCCGGCGCCTCCGGCCCGATCCTGCTGCCGGAGCACGAGCTCGACGAGGCGATCAAGGGGCTCTCCGCGTCGCTGGCCGTGAAGAAGATGACGACGGTCAGCCCCGGCCCGCTGGGCGGCGTGGCGAAGTGCGGCGACGGCAAGGCGTCCGGCATCGCGCTCGGCGTCTGCGTCTGGGCCGACCACGGCAGCGTCGGCATGATCGTCATGTACTTCTCCTCCGCCAGCAAGGCGAAGGCCGAGTTCGTCACCATCCGGCGCCAGATCGAGAAGCGGGCCTGATCCGTACCGGTCGCGGCGGTCGAGGGTTTCCCGGGTGGACCCGGGCCGCCGCGACCGTCGTACCAGGACGGATGCGTCACTCGCGGGGCGGGCGGGGCGGCGGGACAGCCCCCGTTCTGGCTAAGATCACGCGTCCCTCCCCCAGACACCTGGAGCTGACCCGATGTCCCAGCCGCCGGCCCACCCCTACTCCCCGCAGCCGGACGACGGCGCGCCGCAGGGTTCGTACCCGCCGCCGCAGCAGCCCGCCGTCCCGGCGCAGCCCGGCCAGCCGTACGGCGGCCCGGCCGGTCCCCCCGCCCCGAAGAAGTCCAACGTCGGCAAGATCGTGCTGATCTCCCTCGCCGTGCTGCTGGTGCTCTGCCTGGGTGGCGCCGCGATCGCCTTCTTCGCCTTCAAGGACGAGGTCAAGGACACCGTCGACGCCGCCAACACCAAGGTCGCCGCGCCGACGACCCTGGCCGGCCGCAAGCAGATCTCCGACCCGGAGCTGAAGGCGCTCTCCGACCAGATGGTCGCCGAGATGAAGTCCTCCGTGCAGAACGAGACCGGCGCGGCCGGCGCCTTCTACGGCGACCCGGCCAAGCAGGACCTCGTCATGATCGCCGCCGCCTCCGGCCTGATGGCCGACCCGAAGAAGGAGCTGGACGAGGCGGTCACCGGCCTCTCCGGCGAGCTGGCCGTCACCAACATGGCGACGGTCGACGCCGGTCCGCTCGGCGGCGACGCCAAGTGCGGCGACGGCAAGACCGAGGGGGTCCCGCTGGGCGTCTGCGCCTGGAGCGACAAGGGCAGCGTCGGCATGATCGTGATGTTCTTCAAGTCGGGCGCCGAGGCCAAGACCGAGTTCGTCACGATGCGAGGCCAGATCGAGACGCGTTCCTGACCCGTACGGCGTGCACCGGGCCCCGTCCACCGCATGGTGGACGGGGCCTGTCGCGTCAGCCGGCGTCCGTCGTGGCCGCGGGTGCGGCCGTCGTGGCGGCGCGTTCGGCGGCGCTGCGCAGCACGCAGAACTCGTTGCCCTCCGGGTCGGCGAGCACCACCCAACCGGACCCGTCCGGCCGCCGCTGATCGGCGACCTGGACCGCGCCGATGCCGAGCAGGCGCTCGACCTCCTCGTCCCGGGTCCGGTCGGTCGGCTCGATGTCGAGGTGCAGGCGGTTCTTCACCGCCTTGTCCTCCGGCACGGCCAGGAAGAGGACCTCCGGCCCGCCCGGCGGCAGCAGCATCGCCTCCGGGTCGCCGGGGAAGTCGTCCGGCTGCCGGGGGCAGTCGAATACCTGCGCCCAGAATCCGGCCAGGGCGTACGTGTCGCGGCAGTCGATGCCGATGTTGTGGATCCGTGCACTCACGGTGTTCCTCCGAGATGGATGGACGCGCCCCGCGAGCGTGGAGTGTCAGCGGCGGGCGGTGCGGGGCGCGGGACTGGTCATGGCGGACATCAACCGCACCCCCTCTCGTCGGCTCGGGCTGACGGAAGGATCTTGTCACCGGCCGGGCCGGCCGGCAACCCCCTTCAGCCCAGCAGGGCGCCGATCACCGCCAGGGTGCCCATCGACAGCGCGGTGGTCACGATCACCGTCTCCCGGGCCACCGCCTCGCCGCTGCCGTACTCCCGGGCAAAGATGTAGGTGTTCTGGGCGGTGGGCAGCGCGGCGCAGACCACGAGGGCCAGCAGGTCCGCCGGCCCGACGCCGAGGAGCAGCCCCACCGACCAGGCGGCCAGCGGCTGCGCCAGCAGCTTCAACCCGGAGAGCACGGCCACCTCGCCGGTTCCGCGGGGGCGGGGCCCACCGCCGGTCAGCGAGAGCCCGAGCACGACCAGCGCGGTCGGCACGGCCGCCGCCCCGAGCAGGGCCAGCGGGCCGGTCACCACGTCGGGCGGGCGCCAGCCCAGACCGGAGCAGAGGGCGCCCAGGGCCGGGCCGGCGATCACCGGGTTGCGCAGCGGCAGGGTCAGCAGCCGGCCGGGGCGCAACCGCCGCCCGGCGCCGCGGTCGAGCAGCACGAGGATCACCGGGGTCACCACCAGCACCTGGAAGAGCAGCACCTCGGTGAGGAAGGCGGCGTCGCCGAGCACCTGCAGCGCCACCGGGATGCCGAGGTTCGCCGAGTTGACGTATCCGGCGGCCATCGCCCCGATCGTCGCCTCGCCGGTCGACCGGCGGCGAAGCACCGCGCCGAGGGCGAAGGCGAGGCCCATGGTGGCGGCGGTGCTCGCCGCGAAGGCGGCCAGGGCGGTCGGGTGCACCTCCAGCCGGGTGCGGGACAGGGCGGTGAAGAGCGCCGCCGGCATGGCCAGGTGGAAGACGAAGCCGCCGAGCACCCGTTCGGCCTCCGCCCCGAGCAGCCGGCGTCGCCCGATCAGCCAGCCGAGCCCGGTGAGCACCCAGATGGGTACGAAGGCGGCGAGCACCGGAGGAGCGTACGCAGCCGGCCGGCGGCGTCCCCGGCGCGGGCTACGGCCGGGCGGCGGGCGCCACGACCGCCGCGTCGGCAGACGGCAGGCTGACGGTCACCTCCAGGCCGCCGCCCTTGCGGGCGACCACCTGCACGGTGCCGCCGTGCGCGTCGCAGACCGCCCGGACGATGGAGAGCCCCAACCCGGAACCGCGCGCCCCGGTGCGCTCCCGCCCACCCCGCCGGAACGGCTCGAACAGCCCCGGCACGTCGACCTGGTCCACCTCGAACCCGGTGTTCCCCACCACCAGCCAGGAGGCCCGGCCGTCGGTGCCGGTCCACACCCAGATCCGGCCGTGCAGGTGGTTGTAGCGGACCGCGTTCTCGATCAGGTTTCCGGCCAGCCGGTCCAGCAGGCCCGGGTCGCCGACGACCGGGGCCGGCCGGAGCGACGTCTGCACCCGCAGCCCGATCCGCTCGACCTCCCGGGCTACCGCGGAGAGCGCGTTGGCCGTACCGGTGCCGAGGTCGCACTCGGTGCGGCGGGCCAGCCGACGACCGGTCTGGGCCTCGCTGCGGGCGAGCACCAGCAGGGCGTCCACCAGCCCGTTGGCCCGTTCGGAGGCGTCGCGGACCACGGTGGCCATCCGGCGGTACTCGGCGGCGTCCGCCTCGTCGTCGCTGAGCGTCACGTCGATCTCGGTCCGCATCACCGCCAACGGGGTACGCAGCTCGTGCGAGGCGTTGGCCACGAAACGCTTCTGCGCCTCGAAGGCGGCGGCGATCCGGTCCAGCATCGCGTCGAAGGTGCGGGCCAGCTCGGCCACCTCGTCGTCCGTCCCGGACCAGCCGATCCGCTGGTCGAGGGTGGCCTCGCCGAGCCGCTGCGCGGTCGCGGTGACCTGGCGCAGCGGGCGCAGCGTCCGGCCGGCCACCAGGTACGCCCCGGCGACCCCGACCACGCTGATCGCCAGCAGCGCGATCAGCCCCTTGACCAGCAGCTCCTGCGACGCCGCGTCGACCACCTGGTGCTGCCACACCGCGGCGTCGAGCGAACGCCCGTCGGCCAGCAGCACGGTGGTGCCCGGCCGCAGCTCGTCGGTGGGGCGCAGCGCGTCGCGGACCAGCAGCCAGGCCAGGGCCACCAGGATCGCCCCGGCGCCGACCAGCAGCACCCCGTTGAGCAGGGTCAGCCGCAGCCGCAGGGTGGGGCGCAGCCGGCGGGTCACCACCCCACCGTCCGGTACCCGGCGCCGACCACCGTCTCGATCAGCGACGGGTCACCGAGCTTCTTGCGCAGGGTCATCACGGTGACCCGGACGATGGTGGTGAACGGGTCGGTGTTGGCGTCCCAGACCCGTTCCAGCAGCTCCTCGCTGGAGACCACCGCCCCGCGCGCCTTGACCAGCTCGCAGAGCACGCCGAACTCCTTGTTGGTCAGGTCGACCGGGGCGCCGCCCCGGGTGACCACCCGGCGGGCCGGGTCCAGCACCAGGTCGGCGACCGCCAGCACCGGCGGGGCGGCCGGGGTGGCCCGCCGGCCGAGCGCCTGCACCCGGGCGACCAGCTCGTCGAAGGCGAACGGCTTGGGCAGGTAGTCGTCCGCGCCGAGCCCCAACCCCTCCACCCGGTCGGCGACGGTGCCGCTGGCGGTCAGCATCAGCACCCGGGTCAGCGTGCCGGAGGCGGCCAGGTCGGCGCAGATCTGGTCGCCGTGCACCCCGGGCAGGTCCCGGTCGAGCACCACCACGTCGTACCGGGTGACGAAGGCGGCCTCGTGGCCGGCGTCGCCGTCGTACGCCACGTCGACCGCCATGCCACGCTTGCGCAGCCCGCGCGCGATCGCGTCGGCGAGGTTCCGCTCGTCCTCGACCACCAGCACCCGCATCCCGACCTCCTCGCCGACCTGCCCGACAACCTAGCGCCGGCCGCCAAACCGGCGTCGCCCGCCGTCACGGTTGGCCGCCGTGGCGCGGGTACGCCGGGCGCCCAGCGCGGAGTCAACCGCTCAGCCGCCACGCCCGGAGCTCGCCGCTCGGCCGCCAGCAGACCAGGGTGCGGTCCCGCGCGAAGCACATGTCGCCGCGCTCCGGCAGCAGGTCGCGTAGCCGCAGCTCCCCGTCGGCGCCCAGCCCACCGAGGAGCTGCCGGTCGCCGGCGACCGGGCGGCTGACGAGCTGCGGCGGGCCGGCCGACGGCCCGCCGACCAGACGCCACCGCCCCAGGTCGGCGGTGACCCGGCCGGTCGCCGGGTCGAGCAGGGCGAGCCGCTCGGCCTCGTCGGCCCGGACGCCGAGCAGCCGGTCGCCGAGCGGGAACAGCGGCATCCAGCGTTCGTCCGCCCAGCGGAGCTGGCCGGTGGCCGGGTCCAGCACCCGCGCCCCGGTCTCGCTGCGCAGGCAGAGCGCTCCGCCGCAGGCGTCGGCGAACGGGGCCGACCGCGGATCGAACGGCACCTGCCAGCGCCGGGCCCCCGTGCCGAGGTCGTACGCGGTCATCCGGCCGGGGTCGCCGTCGATCAGCAGCAGGTCACCGGCGACCTGCGCCAGTTCGTACGACTCGCCCCGGGCCGGTGGCACGCGGAAGGTGGTCCGCGCGACGCCGGTGTGCGGGTCCCGCACCTCGACCCGGCCGGAGCGGGTCACCACGACGACGGCCTCGATGACCCGCCCGGCCGTGCGATACCCGACCGTGCCCGGGCCGGTGGTGGCCGTCCAGCGGACCGTTCCCGCCACCGGGTCGACGCCTCTCACGGTCACCTGGCCGGGGTCGACGGTCTCCAGCAGCAGGCCGCCGTCCCCGGTCGGCACCGCGGCGCCGGGCTGCCGCCAACGCACCCGGCCGTCGGTTGGGTCCAGCAGCACGGCGGCCGGGCCGTCGCCCGGCTCGACCGAGACCACGACGTCGCCGCCCACCGTGTCCAGCCCGACGAGCTGCTCGCCGGCCGGCAGCGACCAGGTCCACCGGGTCCGCCCGTCGGGCAGCCCCAGGGCGACCAACTGCCGCGTCGGCAGCGACCCGCCGCCGGGGCTCTCCACGACGACGAGCAGGTCGTCGGTGACGGTCCAGCCCGGCTCGGGCTGGGCCCGGCCGAACAGCAGGGCCGGGCGGTCGGGCGGGGGTGCCGCCGCCACCGGGGTCAGCAGGGCGAGCAGCCCGGCCAGGACGACCCGCAGCGGTCGGCCGGGGGCCCGGGGTCGGCGCGGCTCCGGGACCGGCTCGGTGCCGTGCCCCAGCTCGCCCAGGTCGATGACGGTCACCTGTCGAGCCGCCAGACCCCGTATGAGCCGTCGAGGCGGCGGCAGACCAGCAGGTCCGCGCCGGCCTGGCACTCGCCCGACACCCCGGAGAGCACGTCGAGGACGCGGACCCGGGCGGCGCCGACGTCCAGGTCGGCGACGACCAGCCGGTCGTCGCCCGTCGGGCGGACCCCGACCAGCCGGCCGTCCGGCGGATACCAGCCGGCCAGCTTCCAGGGGCCGAGTTCGCTGATCACCCGGCCGGTCGCCGTCTCGACAAACGCGTAGGTCTCCTCGGCGCCCGACCCCAGCGCGCCGACCAGCAGCCGCCCGCCCCGCTCGGTCGTCGCCACCCGCCAGCGCGGGGCGGCCCACCGGACCGCCCCGGTCGCCGGGTCGAGCCCCCACATGCCGCCGGTCTGCCCGTACACGCAGATCACCGCCCCGCACTCGGCGAGGAGGGCGACCAGCCCCAACCGGATCTCCCAGCGGCGCTCCAGCCCGTCCAGCCCGTACGCGGTGATCCGGGAGGCGTTGTCCCGGACCACCAGCAGCAGGTCGCCGACCGCCTGGGCCTGCTGGTAGACGGGCAGGTCGCCGGGGTTGATCCGGGCGCTGCGCAGCCGGACGCCGGTGCGGGCGTCCCAGACCTCGGCCGGCCCGGTCGGCGGGGTGAGCACGATCCGGTCGGCGCCGTCCCGGCGGAACCGGAAGGTGGTCGCCGCCTCCGGTGCGGGCAGCGTCCAGCGGACCCGGCCGGTGGCCAGGTCGACGGAGCGGACGGTGCCCGGCCCGTCGCCCTCCTCGCTCTCGATGAGCAGGCCGTCCCCGGCCTCGATGCCGGCGCCCTGCTGCTCCCAGCGCGACCGGCCGGTGGCCAGGTCGAAGGCGTGGGTCCGGAACGGCCCGTCCTGCGACGGCCCGCCGACGAAGAGCACGAGGTCGTCGCGGACGGCGAGGCCGCCGAAGACGCCGGTGGACGGCAGCGGAGCCCGCCACAGCGGCGTGAGCGGCCCGCTCCCGGCCGGCGGGACGGCGTACGCGGAGAGCTGGCCGGGGCGGCCGGACGGCGCGTCCACCGGCTCCGTCACGAAGAGCCGGTCGGCGGTGAGGTACGCGGCCGAACCGGGCCGGGCCGGCACGGTGAACGGTTCCCGACGCGCCGGCGGGGCGGACCCGGCGAGCGCCACCAGCGTGAGGACGAGGACGAGTGCGACCCGGGTCGGCCGGCCGACCGTCCGGGGTAGCCGGCCCGGTGGTTCCGGTCCGGCGTCGTCCCGCAGCTCACCCAGATCGATGATCGTCACGCCCGACCTCCCCGACCGTCGCGACCCGGCACCCGGCACCCGGCGCGGCCCGCGGGACGCCCGCCGGCCCGGCCGGTCCGACGCGTCGCCGCCTGTACGATGGCCCGTCGTGGCTGTGCCGGTGGTAGATCCCTCGTTGAACCAGACGTCCGCGCCCGACGAGGTCGAGCCCGTCGCGGCCGACCCGACCCGACGGCCCCGCCGGCGGCCGAGCCGGGCCGACGTCCTGGTCATCGGAGCCTATGTGCTGCTCGGCGTTTTCGTGTGCCTGAACTACTGGGCGGACGTGCCGCACCGGGTCTCCTCGCACCTGCCGACCGACCACAGCTGGTTCGAGTGGCTCTTCTCGCACGGCGCGTACTCGGTGCGCCACCTGGAGAACCCGCTGTTCAGCGCGCGGCAGAACGCCCCGGACGGGGTGAACATGATGGCCAACACCTCGCTGCTGGGCATGACCCTGCCGCTGGCCCCGGTCACCCTCCTGTTCGGCCCGCAGGTGACGTACGCGCTCTACCTGGGCGGGGCGCTCACGGCCACCGCCGGTACGTCGTACTGGATGCTCTCCCGGCACCTGGTGCGTTCCCGCGCGGGGGCGTTCGTCGGCGGCGCCTTCCTCGGCTTCGCGCCGGGCATCGTGCACCACGCCAACGGGCAGCCCAACTTCGTCTCCAACTTCCTGCTGCCGGTGATCGTGGCCCGGGTGCTCCGGCTCGGCCGGCCGGGCCGGTGGCGGCGCGACGGCGTCGTGCTGGGCCTGCTGGTGGCGTACCAGATCTTCATCAACGAGGAGATGTTGCTGCTCACCGCGCTGGCCTGCCTGGTGGCGGTGTTCGCGTACGTGGCGCAGCGTCCGCGCGCCGCGCGCGAGCGGGCCGGCGGCTTCCTGGCCGCGCTCGGCCTCGGCGGCGGGTTGGCGCTGCTGCTCACCGCCTACCCGATCTGGTACCAGTTCAACGGCCCGCAGTCCTACCGTGGCCTGCAGGGCGGGGTGTTCCACAGCTGGGGCGAGGACCTGGTGGCCTTCGTCACCTTCGCCCGGGACACCGTGGCCGGCGACGAGGCGGTGGAGCGGACCATCGGCCTGACCGAGCAGAACACCTGGTTCGGCTGGCCGCTGGTGCTGGTCTCGCTGGCCGCCCTGGTGCTGCTCTGGCGCCGCTCGCTGGCCGCCCGGATCGTGGGCGTGCTGGTGCTGGTCTTCACCGTCGCGGCGATCGGCCCGAAGGTGCGCTTCGACGGCGTGGAGACCGGGATCGACGGCCCGTGGGCGTACGTCCCGGACGACCTGCCGCTGGTGGAGATGATGATGCCGACCCGGCTCACCCTGGTGGTGACGGCCGCGGTGGGTGTCCTGCTCGCGCTGGCCTGGGACGCGGTGGCCGGGTACGGCCGTACCGTCGCGCCCGCCCCGCGTGCGGCGGCCGACGACGGACCGGCGCCGGCCGGCCCGGCCCGACGGCGGTGGGTCCGGCCGGTCGGGTACGCGGCGCTCACGCTCGCCGTGCTGCCGCTCGTCCCGCGCCCGCTGCCGGCGCAGCACATCGACCCGCCGCCGCACTTCGTCACCGCCGGCGGCTGGCGCCCGTACGTCCCGGCGGGCCGCACCCTGGTACCGGTGCCGATCCCGAGCAACGTGCACGGCCTGCCCACGCTGCGCTGGAGCGCGTTGACCGGGCACGCGTTCCCGGTGCCGGGCGGCTACTTCATCGGGCCCAACGGCGACGGCGAGGGGGGCTTCGGCGCGCCGAACCGGCCGACCAGCACGCTGATGTACTCCACCATGGACTCCGGCACCGTGCCGGCGCTGACCGAGGAGAACCGCCGCCAGGCGGTGGCGGACCTGCGCTACTGGAAGGCGTCGGTGGTGGTGCTCGGCGCCCACCCCCGCGAGGCGGTGCTGCGCGAGCTGATGACCGGTCTGCTCGGCCCGGCACGGCGGGTCGACGACGTGTGGCTCTGGGACGTCCGGCCGCTGGTGCCCTGACCGGTCACGCGCGTCCCGCGTCGCGCTGACCGGAGCCGGTCAGTCGGAGCGGGCGCTCAGTGGGCGGACGTCCCACACCCAGACGTCCAGCTCCCGCCTGCCGGGGCCGACCAGCTGCTCGACGGTGCGGCGCAGCGGCTCGGCCTGGTGCTGGCCGACGGGCAGCACCAGGAGCGCGGCGTTCCAGTGGCGCAGCTCGTCCAGGCAGCGCCGGCGCTGCCGGTCGTTCAGCTTGGGGGTACGGCCGGTGGTGGCGACCTCGTCGAGCAGCTCGCCGAGGTCGCTGGGGCGGCCGCCGAAGCGACCCGGGTCGCCGGTGTTGCCGTTGCGTGGGGCCAGGAAATAGCCGCCCGGGATCTTGAATTCGAGGTTGGTGGACGCGGCCCAGCGCATCGCGTGCGTGTTGCCCATGCCGGGCACCGGCACCGGCACCAGGGTCTGGTCCGCACCGACGTACTCCCGCCAGCGGTCGGCGGTGATGAAGTCCGGCACCGGCGGCCGCGAGGTCACCTTCAGCGGCATCGGCACGATCGGCAGCAGCGCCAGCACCAGGGCGGCGACGGCGACCGTCCGGGCGTGCCGCCACTCGGCGCCGCGCAGCGTCCAGGCCCGCTGCACGGCCAGCGCCAGCAGCACGCCGATCACCACGGAGGTGATCAGGGCGAACCGGGTCGGCACCACCGCGTCCAGCAGCGGCAGCCGGACCAGCAGATCCCACGGGCCGGTGAACAGGTCCCGGTCCCACCAGGACACCCGCTCGCCGAGGGAGAGCACGGCGAAGAAGAGCCCGGTCGCGGCGAGCGCCCGGACCATCACCTCCCGGCGCAGCCAGACCACGATACCGACCGCGATCAGGGACAGGCTCCACCCGAAGAAGGCGTTCTCCTCCGAGTAGTTCGGGGCCAGGTTGACGTTGGCCCGCTCGTTGCCGCCGAAGGTCGGCGAGCCGGGGGCGAAGAAGGCGGCGATGTCGTTGCCGTAGTCGCGGACCGCGTCGCTGAGCCCGTGGTACGCCATCGGCCCGGCGAACTGGATGTAGAGCGGGTACGCCAGCAGCGCCCCGGCCAGCACCGCGCACACGGACAGCCCGGTCGCCAGCGGCCGCCAGGCCCGGGCCCAGAGCGCCGGCCGCTGCACCACTATCGCGGTCAGGAGGACGCCGCAGGCCAGCGCGGTGAAGAGCAGGATCTCCTCGTTGATGAACGCCTGCGCGGTGACCAGCAGGGCGAGCAGCACGCCGTCGCGCAGCGGGCGGGCCGACCGGGTGAGCACCAGCACCCGCCAGACGATGAACGGCAGCAGGAACTGGGAGATGATGTTGGGGTGCCAGTTGGCGTGCGAGAGCATCGCCGGCGAGAACCCGCAGAACCAGGCGCCGACCGCGGCCGCCAGCCGGCGCCCGACGAGGTGCCGGGAGAACACGTGGTACCAGGCCGCGGCGGTGCCGGCGAGCCCCAGGGTGACCAGCGCCACGAACGACACCGCCGGTCCGAAGAGCAGGGTGACCGGCACCATCGGGATGCCCAGCGCCAGCACGGCCGTGTTGGCCATCAGGTTGACGCCGTCGGGGTAGTTGAACTGGTCGGTGTAGAACGGGAACTCGCCGTGCAGCACCACCCGCGCCGAGTGGGCGAGGAAGAACTGCACCTGCGCCGGGTCGCCGCTGTAGAGCGCGGCGACCCGACCGGCCGGGTCGACCCAGAGCTGGCTGGTCACCCAGAGGGCGACGAGCAGGAAGGTCCCGTACGCCGCCAGGTCCTTGCGCCGCGAGGTCCACCCCCACCGCCGGGTCCGCGCGGGCGCCGCCGCGCCGTCGGCCACCGCCGGGCGCTTCCCGGGTACGCCGTCCGGCCGCTCCGGTACGCCGGGCGGCGTCACCGCGGGGGCGGGTGTGGCCGGGGCGGGCGGGGGTGCCGTCACGGTCGCCGTGGCGCCGCGGGCGGCGCCCGGGTAGGCGTCGGATTCCGGCGCGGATTCGCCACGTGGCTGGGCAGACATCACAGTCGGCGGAGTCTACCCGAGCCGGAGAATGGTCCGAAATTCACACTGGTGTCCCTTGTGGCCCTCGGGGCACGGCTGCGGGCCGACGCCCGGCGTTGCGTACTATGTCAGCTTCCGACAACGACGGGCGAGCGATCGGGGGCGTACAGGTGGCATCAGCGTGCCGCCGCGGCGGGATCGCCGCCGCGCTGCTCGCGGTGGCGCTGGCCGCGACGGCCTGCGGCCCGGTCACCGAGCGCCAGGCCCGGGAGCTGCGGGTCGGCTACGACAGCCTGGACGGCACGCTCGCGGTCTGGCCGCCACGCGGCTCGCTCGCCGGTGACCCCGCCGCGACGGCGGCGGTGACCGAGGCGGTCCGCGCCTGGCGGTCGCCGATCGACGACCGGGCGCACCTGCCCTCCTCCGGCATCCTCTGGTCGGGGGAGGTCGTCGGGGCTCCGCTGGCCCTGGTCGCCGCCGACGTGCCCGGCGAGGGCGCCTCCTGGCTGCTCCAGGTCACCGGCTCCGGCGGCCGGTACGCGGTCACCCGGGCCACCGAGTACACCGACCCCGGCTACCTCGCCTACGCCGACGTGCTCCCGGTGCAGCTGGCCGACGGCCGGCACTACCTCACCTCGGGCCGGGTGGAGCGGCTGCTCGGCCCGAACGGCCGCGCGCTGGTGGTGACCGACGGGCTCACCGGCCGGGTCGGCGTGCCGGCCTGCGCGGCGGTGCCGGTGACCGCGACGCTGCGGGCCACCGAGTCGCTGCCCCGCGGCCGGGCCGCGGACCGGCTGCTCGACCTCGGCACCGCCACCACCGACCCCCGCTACCCGCTGGTCCGGGACGAGACCGGCTCCGGCCGGCGGGCCCTCGACGGGCTGGACACCTGCGTGCTCGCCGGCGACCAGGGGCCGTTCGGCAGCATCCCGCGCCGGATCGGCGACCGGGACGCGCCCCGCTCGGCGCCGGAGTCGTGGCCGATGGAGAAGGTGGCGGTCCGGGCGGTCGGTGAGATGGCCCTGGGCGGCGGGGACGACCCGGGCGACCTGGAGCAGCTCACCTGGGAGACCGGGGCGGGCACGATGACCGCGGTGGTCTACCGCCCGGCCGGCGGTGGCGCCCCGGTGGTCTCGCCGGCCGACCGCTCCAACCCGCTGCAGACGTACGTGCTGCCGGTGCCGGGGCAGCCGCTGGTGGTGCTGACCTGGCGCGCCGCCCGGGACGCCTCGCTCTCGGTGCCCCCGGGCACGCCCCGGCTGGTGGACCGCCCCGGCCTGGCGGTGGTGCCGATGCCCGGCGCGAAGCAGGCGTTCAGCCTGGCCACCGCGGAGAGGACCTACTACCGCTCCGTCGGCGGCCGCTGACCCCGGCCCCGCCGGGGCCGCCCTCGATCGACTCCATGGCGCCGCCGCCGGAGGACGGCGACGGGCGGCCCCGGAACACCGGGACCGCCCGTCGGGGACGCGGAATCAGTTGGCGCTGGCCTCGCCGGCCGGCAGCCGGACCGGCTCCACCGGATGGGCGTCCAGCCCGGAGATCCAGCCGATGACGTCCCGGGCCACGTCCTGGGCGGTCAGCCGCAGGTCGGTGAGGATCTGCGCCCGGGTGCCGTGCGGGTGCCACTCGGCCGGCACGCCGAGGTCGCGCAGCGGGACCCGGACGTCGGCGTCCCGCATCGCCTGGGCCAGCGCGTCGCCGACGCCGCCGACCCGCACACCGTCCTCGACGGTGACCACGAGCCGGTGCCCGGCGGCCAGCTCGACCAGCTCGGCCGGGACCGGGCGGACCCAGCGCGGGTCGACCACGGTGACCCCGTAGCCCTGCTCGGCGAGGCGGGCGGCGACCTCCATGCCGAGCTGGCCGAAGGAGCCGACCGCCACCAGCAGCACGTCGGTACGGGCCGACTCGGCCAGCACGTCGACCGTGCCGACCCGGCGGACCGCCGGCAGGTCGGCGGCGACGGTGCCGGTCGGGAAGCGGACGATGGTCGGTCCGTCGTCGACCGCCACCGCCTCGCGCAGCTCCTCGCGGAGGCTGCCGGCGTCCCGGGGCGCGGCGATCCGCAGGCCGGGCACCACCCCGAAGACGGACATGTCCCAGATGCCGTAGTGGCTCGGCCCGTCCGGGCCGGTGATGCCGGCCCGGTCCAGCACGAAGGTCACCGGCAGCTTGTGCATCGCCACGTCCAGCAGGACCTGGTCGAAGGCGCGGTTGAGGAACGTCGCGTAGACCGCCACCACCGGGTGCAGCCCGCCCATCGCCAGGCCGGCCGCCGAGGTGGCGGCGTGCTGCTCGGCGATGCCGACGTCGTACACCCGGTCGGGGTGCTTGCGGGCCAGCGCGGCGATGCCGGTCGGCTCGGCCATCGCGGCGGTGATCCCCACCACGTCGGGCCGCTCGTCGGCGATCGCCACCAGCTCCTCGGCGAAGACCTGGGTCCACTTCACCGACGGGGCGGCGAGCAGCCGGCCGGTCTCGGCGTCGAAGGCGCCCGGGCCGTGCAGGCAGTCCGCCTCGTCCTCCTCGGCCGGGCGGTAGCCGTAGCCCTTGCGGGTGACCGCGTGCACGATCACCGGGCCGCCGAAATTCTTCGCGGCGCGCAGCGACGACTCGACCGCGGCGATGTCGTGCCCGTCGACCGGGCCGACGTACTTGATGCCGAGGTCCTCGAACATCGCCTGCGGCGCGACCGCGTCCTTGATGCCCCTCTTGACCGCGTGCAGCACCTCGTACATCGGCTTGCCGACCAGCGGGGTGGAGCCGAGGGCGTCCTTGACCGCGTCCAGGACCTTCTCGTAGCCCGGGTTGAGCCGCAGCGAGGAGAGGTGGTCGGCCAGGCCGCCGATGGTCGGCGCGTACGACCGGCCGTTGTCGTTGACCACGATCACCAGCGGGTTGCCGGCGGCCGCGATGTTGTTCAGCGCCTCCCAGCACATGCCGCCGGTCAGCGCGCCGTCGCCGACGACCGCGACCACGCTGCGCTGCTCGCCGCGCAGGGCGTACGCCTTGGCCAGGCCGTCGGCGTAGGAGAGGGCGGTGGAGGCGTGCGAGTTCTCGATCAGGTCGTGCTCGCTCTCCGCCTGGCTGGGGTAGCCGGAGAGCCCGCCGCGCTGGCGGAGCTTGTCGAAGCCCTCCTGCCGGCCGGTGAGGATCTTGTGTACGTACGACTGATGGCCGGTGTCGAACAGGAGCCGGTCCCGGGGAGAGTCGAACACCCGGTGCATGGCGAGCGTCAGCTCCACCACCCCGAGGTTGGGTCCGACGTGCCCGCCGGTGCGGGAGACCTTGGCGATCAGGAAGTCACGGATCTCGGCGGCGAGGACATCCAGTTCCTCGGCGGACATCCGCTTGACGTCCTGCGGACCGCGCACCGTGGCCAGCAGCCGGCCGTGGTTGGCCGTGTCCTCTTCAACACTCATGACGAGAGAGTCTATCGGCCGCCCGCAGCACCGCAGCTCGGCCGTGGATCATCCCAGGTGGCTCCCAGGATCACCGGTCGACGACCAGCCGGCGCGGCGGCGTGGGCGGGGTGCCGCCGTACGGCGGGCCGGCCGGGGTCCAGGAGCCCAGCACGGCGGCCCGCCGGGCGCCGGTCACCGAGGGGACCGCGCCCGGCAGGCCGTGCCAGGAGAGCCAGCCGAGCAGGGCGAACGCGTACGCCTCCTTGGCCTGGGCCGGGACGCCCAGCTCGTCGGTGGTGCGCAGCCGCCACCGCCCCGCGCCGAGGGCGGCCAGCCGGCCGAGCAGTGTGGGATTGCGCACTCCGCCACCGGCGGCGACCACCTCGGTCACCCGGTGCCGGTCGCACTCCGCGGCCACCGTCCGGGCGGTCAACTCGGTCAGCGTGGCCAGCACGTCGTCCGGGGCGACCGGCTCGCCCAGCGCGGCCAGCCGGTCGTCCAGGTAGCCGGCGTGGAAGAGCTCCTTGCCGGTGGACTTGGGCGACGGCGCGGCGTAGTAGGGCTCGGCGAGCAGCGCGTCCAGCAGGGCGGGGTGCACCCGGCCGGCCGCGGCCCGGGCGCCGTCCAGGTCGCAGGGGCGGCCCAGCAGCCGCCGGGCCGCCGCGTCGAGCAGCGCGTTGGCCGGGCCCACGTCGTACCCGAGGACCGGGGCGCCCGGCGCGACCACGGTGAGGTTGGCGATGCCGCCCAGGTTGAGCGCCGCCCGCGGCCCGGCGGCCGGGTCGAGCAGCAGCGCGTCGAAGGCCGGCACCAGCGGCGCGCCCTGCCCGCCCGCGGCGACGTCCGCCGACCGCAGGTCCGACAGCACCGGTACGCCCACCCGCTCGGCCACCCGCGCCGGGGCGCCCAGCTGGAGGGTCCCCCGGATGACGCCGCCGTCCACCCAGTGGAAGACGGTCTGGCCGGGCGAGACGACGGCGTCGACCCGCCCGCCGGCCAGCTCCACGCCGAGCGCGGCGGCGTCGGCGAAGACCGCGCCGAGGGCGTTGTCGAGCCGGCAGACCGCCTCGATGGTGGTGGCCGCCGGGGGCAGCAGCGCGCCGATCCGCTCGCGCAGCACGTCGTCGTAGTCCAGCCCGCGGTGGCCCAGCGGGCGCAGCCGCAGCGTCTCCCCGTCGGCGGTGAACTCGGCCGCGACCACGTCCACCCCGTCGTACGAGGTGCCGGACATCAACCCGACGATCTTCATCGGGCCAGGCTAACCAGCCGGCGGCAGGAGCAGCCCGACCAGCTCCATGTGCTGGGTCATCGGGAACAGGTCGAACCCGCGCAGCGCGGCCAGCCGCCAGCCGAGCCCGGTGAAGGTGCGCACGTCCCGGGCGAACGCGGCCGGGTCGCACGCCACGTACGCGACCGCGCGCGGACCGGCGGCGACCACGTCCCGCACCACCGGCGCGCCCGCGCCGGAGCGGGGAGGGTCGAGCACCACCAGGTCGACCGGGCCGGTCACCCGGCGGCGGGCCAGCGCGGCCTCCACCCGGGCGGCCACCACCTCCACCCGGGGCAGGTCGGCCAGGTTCTCCCGGGCGGCGGCGACCCCCTGCGCGGAGGACTCGACCAGGGTGATCCGGGCGTCCGGCCCGACCCGGCCGGCGAGCGCGGCGGCGAAGAGCCCGGCGCCGCCGTACAGGTCCCAGGCGGACTCGCCGGGACGCGGGTCGAGCAGGTCCAGCACGGCCCCGACCAGCGCGTCGGCGGCGGCCGGATGGACCTGCCAGAAGCCGGCGGCGGGCAGCGCCCAGTCCCGGCCGGCGGCGCGCTCGCGGACCGTCTCCGGCCCGCTGACCGGGCTGGCCACCCCGTCGACGACGGCGGCGACGCTGACGTCGCCGCCGGTGGAGGCGATCGTCTCGACCGCCTCGGCGTCCGGCCAGCGGGTCGGGGTGAGCACCGGCAGCTCCTGGATCGCCGGGTGGGCGATCAGGCAGCGGTCGATCGGGACCACCTCGTGCGAGCGGTGCTTGAGCAGCCCGGCGCGGCCGGTCGCGTCGACCGCGTAGCGGACCCGGGACCGCCAGCCGAGCGGCCCGCCGGGCAGTGCCTCGACGGTGACGCCGAGCGCTTCCAGCTCGGCGTCGGTGAGCCCGCCGAGCCGGGTGAGCTGCTCCCGGACCACCGCGGCCTTCCAGGTCAGCTGGGCGGCGGGCGCGACGTGCTGCACGTCGCAGCCGCCGCAGCGGCCCGGCCTCGCGTACGGGCAGGGGGCCTGCACCCGGTCCGGGGAGGGGTCGAGGATCTCGACGGCGTCGGCGCGGGCGAAACCCTTGTGCAGCTCGGTGACCTCGGCCAGCACCCGCTCGCCGGGCAGCGCGTGCCGGACGAAGACCACCTGGCCGTCGACCCGGGCCACGCAGTGCCCGCCCGGGGCGACCGCGCCGACGGTCAGCTCGACCCGCTCGGCCTCCTCCAGCCCCGGCCGCTCGCCGGTCGGCACCGCGTCGCCGGTCACGGCCGCTCCCCCGGGCCGTTCTCGCCGGACGGGGAGGTGACCACCGGCGGGACGCTCGGCGGCAGGGTGCTGAGCGGCGCCACCCGCGGCCCTCGGGCGGGGGTACGGCTCAGGGTGGCGTCCATGCGGTCCAGGTTCTTGCTGGCGGTCGAGGCGAGCTGCCACGGCACGCTGGTCACCATGACACCCGGCTCGAAGAGCAGCCGGCCCTTGAGCCGCAGCGCGCTCTGGTTGTGCAGCAGGTTCTCCCACCAGCGGCCGACCACGTACTCGGGGATGAAGACGGTGACCACGTCCCGGGGCGAGGCCCGGCGGGTGGAGGCGACGAAGTTCAGGATCGGTCGGGTGATCTCCCGGTACGGCGAGTCGACGACGGTCAGCGGGACGGGCAGCTCGCGCCGATCCCACTCCTCCTGGAGCTGCCGGGTGTCCTTCTCGTCGACGTTCACGGTCACCGCGGTGAGCGTGTCCGGCCGGGTGGCCCGGGCGTACGCGATGGCCCGCAGGGTCGGCTGGTGCAGCTTGCTGACCAGCACGATGGCGTGGTTGCGGGCGGGCAGCACGCCCCGGACCTCGGTCGGTTCCAGCTCGGCGGCGACCCGGTCGTAGTGCCGCCGGATGGCCAGCATCAGCCCGTAGATCACCGCCATCGCGGCGATGGCGATCCAGGCGCCGAGCAGGAACTTGGTGATCAGCACGATGACCAGCACGGTGCCGGTCATCACCATGCCGAAGCTGTTGATCGCCCGGGAGCGGATCATCCGGCGGCGCGCCTCCGGGTCCCGCTCGCGGCGCAGGTGCCGGTTCCAGTGCCGGATCATGCCGGCCTGGGAGAGCGTGAAGGAGACGAACACCCCGACGATGTAGAGCTGGATCAGCCGGGTCACCTCGGCCTGGAAGCCGACGATCAGCACGATCGCGAAGACGGCGAGGAAGACGATGCCGTTGGAGAAGGCCAGCCGGTCGCCCCGGGTGTGCAGCTGCCGGGGCAGGTAGCGGTCCTGCGCCAGGATCGAGCCGAGCACCGGGAAGCCGTTGAAGGCGGTGTTGGCGGCCAGGAAGAGGATCAGCGCGGTCATCCCGGCGACCACGTAGAGCAGCACCGAGCCGGAGCCGAAGACCGTCTCGCCGAGCTGGGCGGTGACGGTCTTCTGCACGTACCCGTCCGGGCCGGAGATGATCTGCGACGGGTCCTCGACGAACTGCAGGCCGGTCAGCCGGGCCAGCCAGATGATGCCGACCAGCATGGCCACCGAGATCGTGCCGAGCAGCAGCAGGGTGGTCGCCGCGTTGCGGCTCTTCGGCGCCTTGAACGCCGGCACCCCGTTGGAGATCGCCTCCACACCGGTGAGCGCGGCGCAGCCCGAGGAGAAGGTACGCAGCAGCAGGAAGACCAGCGCGAAGCCGGTCACGCTGTGCTCCGCCTGGATCTCCAGCCCGGCGCTGGGCGCGTGCAGGTCGTCGCCGAGCACGAAGAACCGGACCAGGCCGGTGAGGATCATCCCGACCATCACGATGATGAAGCCGTAGGTAGGGATGGCGAACGCGGTGCCGGACTCACGCAGGCCGCGCAGGTTCATCGCGGTGAGCAGCACCACCGCGGTGACCGCGATCAGCACCTTGTGGGTGGCCACGAACGGCACCACCGAGCCGAGGTTCGCCACCCCGGAGGAGACCGACACCGCGACCGTGAGCACGTAGTCGACCAGCAGCGCGCTGGCCACCGCGAGCCCCGCCCGGGGCCCGAGGTTGACCGTCGCCACCTCGTAGTCGCCACCCCCCGAGGGGTACGCGTGCACGTTCTGCCGGTAGCTGGCCACCACGGTGAGCATCACCACGACGACCGCCAGGGCGATCCACGGCGAGAACAGGAACGCCGACGCGCCCGCGATGGAGAGCGTCAGCAGGATCTCGTCGGGCGCGTACGCGACGCTGGAGAGGGCGTCGGAGGCGAAGACCGGCAGCGCGATGCGCTTGGGGAGGAGGGTGTGTTGGAGCCGGTCGGACCGGAACGGTCGACCGAGGAGGAGTCGCTTCAGCAGCGAGGTGGGACTGGCCACAAGCGCTAAGGGTACGACCAACCCGCCCCGGTTGGTGGGGGTGCCTGATCACCCCCGCTCCCGCCCGCGCGGTACGGTCGGTCCCCCGCCGGCGCACCGGACGTGGCAGGCTCGCAGAGAACAGGCCCGCCGGTGACGGGCGGCACCTTGGGAGGGGCACCGTGCATGTCGTGATCATGGGTTGTGGTCGGGTCGGCTCGACCCTGGCCCACAGCCTGGAGTCCCGGGGTCACTCGGTGGCCGTGATCGACCAGGATGCCGACGCGTTCCGCCGCCTCGGCCCCGACTTCGCCGGCATCACCGTCACCGGCGCCGGTTTCGACGGCGAGGTGCTGCGGCAGGCCGGCATCGAGCGCGCGGACGCCTTCGCCGCGGTGTCCAGCGGCGACAACTCCAACATCATCTCGGCCCGGCTGGCCCGCGAGACGTTCGGCGTCTCCCGGGTCGCGGCCCGGATCTACGACCAGCGCCGCGCCCAGGTCTACGAGCGGCTCGGCATCCCCACCGTGGCCACCGTCCGCTGGACGGCCGACCGGATGTTGCGGCACCTCGTCCCCGAGGGCAACGTGGAGATCTTCCGGGACCCGACGAGCACCGTCTCGATCATGGAGGTGCCGGTGCACAAGGACTGGATCGGCCGGCCGCTGCGCCAGCTGGAGGAGGCCGCCGGCGCCCGGGTGGCGTACCTGACCCGGTTCGGCATCGGCACGCTGCCCACCGCGTCCACCGTCGTGCAGGAGGGTGACCAGCTCTACGTGCTGGTCACCGACGACATCGTCGCCTCGGTCACCGCGGTGGCCGCGACGCCGCCCGAAGGAGGGCACTGAGCCATGCGGATCGCCATCGCCGGCGCCGGCAACGTGGGCCGCTCGATCGCTCAGGAGCTGATCGACAACGGCCACCAGGTGATGCTGATCGAGCGCCAGCCCAAGATGCTCCGGCCGGACCGGGTCCCCACCGCCGACTGGGTGCTGGCCGACGCCTGCGAGCTGGCCAGCCTGGAGGAGGCGAACATCGCCGGCTGCGACGTGGTGGTCGCGGCCACCGGTGACGACAAGGTCAACCTGGTGGTGTCGCTGCTGGCCAAGACCGAGTTCGCGGTGCCCCGGGTGGTGGCCCGGGTCAACCGGGCCGAGAACGAGTGGCTCTTCACCGAGCAGTGGGGCGTCGACGTGGCGGTCAGCAAGCCGCGGGTGATGGCCGCACTGGTCGAGGAGGCGGTCACCGTCGGCGACCTGGTCCGGCTGATGACCTTCCGGCAGGGCGAGGCGAACCTGGTCGAGATCACCCTGCCGCCGACCGCGCCGTACGTCGGCCAGCCGATCCACGCGGTGCCGATCCCACGGGACGCCGCGCTGGTGGCGATCCTGCGCGGCAAGCGGGTGCTGGTGCCCAGCCCGGACGACCCGATCGAGGCCGGCGACGAGCTGATCTTCGTCTGCACCGCCGAGGTGGAGGACGAGGTCCGCACGGTGATCCTGGGCGCGGACAGCGTCGAGCGGACCCGTCGCAAGGGCTGAGCCCGGGGCCGCCCGGCAGGGGCTCAGGCCCCCGGCAGGGGCTGCGGTGCCGTCTCCCGGGTCACCCGGCGCACGGTCCAGACGGTGATCAGCAGCAGCAGCGCGTACGGCGGGTAGCCCAGCGCCAGTCGGGCCACGCCCAGCGCGGTGTCCTGGTGGGCCAGATAGAGGGCCGCCTGCACGCCGACCTTGGCCAGCCAGACCACCCCCCAGAGCACGGTGAGCTGGGTGAAGGTGCGCACCAGGCGCGGGTCGTCACGCCACTCGGAGCGCCCCTTGGCGACCAGCACCGACCAGATCCAGCCCACCAGGGGCTGGCGGAGGGCCGCCGAGGCCAGCAGGGCCAGCCCGTAGCCGATGCCGTAGAGGATGCCGGGGAGGTAGAAGTCCCGCTCGTCGCCGGTCCGCCAGGCGATGGCCGCGCCGACGGCGATGCCGAAGAGCCCGTTGACCGCGTGCCGCACCGGACGGCGCTGGACCAACCGGACCACGGCGATCAGCAGCGCCACCGCGACCGAGGCGATCACCGCGGGCCGCAGCTCGCCGACGACGTTGGCGAGCACGAAGACCACCACCGGGATGCTGGACTCGACCAGCCCCCGCCAACCGCCGAGCTGGTCGGCCATCTGCTCGGCGATGCTGGGCAGCCGCTCGTCGTCCTGGGGACCGGTCGCCGGCCCGGTCGTCCGGTGCTGTCCCGTCGTCACTTCGGCGACTCCAGCTCGTAGTACGGGTTGTAGATGACCTTGCGATCGTCCCGGACCGACACCCGGCCGCGCGCGGTCAGGTGCCGCCCGGGCTCGATGCCGGCGATGTGCCGCCGGCCCAGCCACACCAGCGTCACCACGTCGCTGCCGTCGTAGAGGTCGGCCTCCAGCGTCGGCAGGTTGGTTCGCGGGGTGTAGACCACGGTGCGCAGCCGCCCGGCGACCGAGACCACCTGGCCCCGCATGCACTGCCGGGCCGGCACGCCGCCGGACTCGGCGCTCTCCCGTTGCAGCTCCTGGGCCTCGATCTCGGCCTCGCTCGCGGTGAGCCGTTGCAGGATGCGCCGTAGCGACACCCGGCCCTGGTCGGTCGACATGACCTCCGCGTCACCTCTCCACGCTGGCCGGCCCGCGCCGGCAGTGGCCCGGCCCCGGGATGCCGGGACCGTCCCGCCAGCGTACGCCGAGCCGGCGTCGGGGCGGGTCCGGCGTCCGGGCGGACCCGGGGCGGACATGCACCGGGCCCGGTACCGACGCGCTGACGTCGGTGCCGGGCCCGGTGGACGGCGGATCAGGCCTCGCGCGGGGCAGGGGCCGGGGCGGCGTCGTCGCCGGCCTGCTCGGCGACCTCACGGGGCAGGCGCAGCGGCAGCGGCTCGCGCACCGGCTTCGCCTCGTGCCCCCGGTCGACCACGAGGCCGTCCAGGCACTGCGCCAGCAGACCGGCCGCGGCCGGGTTGGTCGCAGCGACGCCCTGGAAGACCCCGCGGACCATCCAGCGCGGCCCGTCGACGCCGACGAAGCGCAGGTCGGTCAGGCCGTCCGGGGTGCGGACCCGGGCGTGCAGCTCGGTGCCGTACTCCCCCTCGGCCTCCTGGGCGGTGGCGCCGTCGGCGAACAGGGACTGCCGGATCTCCTCGCGCACCTCGTCCCAGATGCCCTCCGAGCGGGGCGCGGCGAAAACGCCGAGCTGGAGCGCGCTGTCCCCGTGCACCAGCACGACCTGCTGGATCACGCCCTCCGGGTCGGCCTGCACCCGCACCTCGACCTCGGGCACCGCCGGGATGTGCAGGCTGCCCAGGTCGAGCCGCTGGACGCCGTCCGGCGCCTCGGAGATGTCGTAGGGGCCGCGCACCAGACCCGTCGGGGCCTCCCCGGCGTCGTCGGAGTCGAGGACCTCGGCGGCCCGCACGTCACGGGCGTGCCGCCCGTCACCGGCCCGCTTACGGCTGAAGATCACTGCGTCCACCCTCCGCTGTTCCCACTCACCCTGCCACCTCTTCTGTCCGCCTGCGGACCCAGTCCCGGTCACCGTCTCCGGCCGGGCCCCCGGGCGCCGGCACGAGCCCGGCGTGCCCGCCGGTGGACCCGTGCCCACCGGCCCCGCGCCGGGATTCGGGCAGCTCGGCCACCGGCTGGAAATCGACCCGCTCCACCCGCTGCACAACGAGCTGCGCGATCCGATCGCCACGGGAGATTTTCGCCGGTACGTCCCGATCATGGTTGATCAGGTTGACCATGATCTCACCCCGGTAGCCGGCGTCGACCGTACCGGGCGCGTTGAGCACCGTCACGCCGAGCCTGGCGGCCAGGCCGGAGCGCGGATGGACCAGGCCGACGTACCCCTCCGGCAGGGCCAGCGCCACCCCGGTCGGGACCAGGGCCCGGCCGCCGGGGGGCAGTTCGACGTCCGCGGCGGCCACCAGGTCGGCGCCGGCGTCGCCGGGATGGGCGTACGCGGGCAGCGGCAGCTCCGAATCGAGCTGCCGTACGGGCACGGGTACGACGTGGGTCACGATCTCCCTCTTCCGTCCGGTTCGCGGGGTGACCCTGCCATCCTGCCGGGTCGAGCGGCCGTCGTGCGCCGTACCCTGGCACGAGTGAGCCCGTCGCCTTCCCCGTCGTCGCCGGCTGCGCGCTCCGCGGTGGCCGCGGAGCACTCCGAGCGGCTCGGCCTGCCCTGGTGGTTCTGGCTGTCCGGGCTGGCGCTGGCCGCACTGGCCGCCGCCGAGATCTGGATGGGCGCCTCCGGGGTGCGGGCCTGGCTCCCCTTCGTGCTGCTGGTCCCGGCGACGGCGGCGGGCCTGTGGCGGCTGGGCCGGATCCGGGTGGCGGTCCGCGACGGCGAGTTGTCGGTGGACGACGCCCACCTCCCGGTGCGGTACGTCGCCGACGCGGTGCCGCTGGACGCCGCCGGGCGGCGTGAGGTGCTCGGCGTGGGGTCTGACCCGCTCGCGTTCGTGGTGCAGCGGCCCTGGATCGGCGGCGCGGTGCAGGTGGTCCTGGACGACCCCGCCGACCCGACCCCGTTCTGGGTGGTCAGCAGCCGGCACCCGGTCGAGCTGGCCGGCGCGATCATGGCGGCCCGGCACGCGGCCTGAGCGCGGGCCGCGTCGGGTTCAGGGCAGCGCCGGGCGACCACCGGGCAGCGCGCCATGCTGCTTGCGCAGGTCACGCCGGAGCTGGTCGGCCAGGGTCTTCGTCGCCCGCCGGTTGAGGTAGCTGGCCACCGCGGCACCGGTGAGGAACGGGCCGAGCGTGGTCAGGTTCCGGCCGAACCGCTTGAGCAGGGTGTCCCGCAGCTCCTTGCGGGCGGCGGTGCCGAGCACCGCGCTGACCCCCACCCCGGGCATCATCGGGTTGATCCCCCGCTGGCTGGCCCAGGACTGCACCAGGGCGATCGACCGCTGGGTGCCGGCGGTGGGCAGCGGTACGCGGTAGACCTCGTGCAGCTCGCCGATCAGCTTCAGCTCGATCGCCACCACGGAGACCGTCTCGACGGCCAGCAGCACGGGGGCGGAGAGCAGTGTCGGGGCGACCGTCCACTCCACCGCGGCGACCCCGCCGCCGGCCGCGCCGACCCCGGCGGTGGCCCGGGCGGCGTTGCGGACCAGCCGCTCGGCGAGCGCCTCGTCGTCCAGCCCGGGGAAGTGCCGGCGCAGGGTGGCCAGGTCACGGATCGGTATGTGCGGCGCGACGTCGGCGACCGTGTCGGTCATCCAGTGCAGCGCGGCCTTCGGCTTGAACAGGTCGGCCAGCCCGCGGGCGCGCGCCTGGCCGACCAGCCGGGTGAGCAGCTGCCGGCGGCGGGCCGGCTCGATGTCGTCGGCAGTCAGCGCCGCCACGGTGGCACCCAGCTCGTCGCCGGCCCGGTCCGCCGGATCCACTGACGCGAGGCCGGTCCCCCCGCCCGGTGCGTCCGGCTCCGGGCCGGCGGGCGACCCGACGGAACCCGGCCCGGGCTCCGGGGTGCCGGGCTCTGCGCCCGGACGCGCCGGGGCCTCCGCCCGCGGGGACGCGCCGGTCCCGGAGTGCGGCCCGGCACCGGCCCGCGGACCGGCCGCGACGGGTCCCTCGCTCCGTTCGCCGTGCTCGCTCATGCGCCCGACCTCCCGAGACTCCGTCGGCGTGATGTCTGCCCGCTACGAGTCAAGCAGCTCCGCGCCGCCCCCGCACGGCAGCTCGAGCAGCGGCGGCCCCGCCAGGGAGGCCGCCGCCGGTGTGTGGATGACGGGTCAGACGCACTCGCGGCAGATCAGGTCGCCGTTGCGCTCGACCGCCAGCTGGCTGCGGTGGTGGACCAGGAAGCAGCGGCCGCACCGGAACTCGTCCTGCTGCATCGGGAGGACCTTCACGGTCAGCTCTTCGTCGGCCAGATCGGCACCGGGCAGCTCGAAGCTCTCGGCCACCTCGGCCTCGTCGACGTCCACGGCGCCCGACTGTGAGTCGACCCGCCGGGCCTTGAGCTCTTCCAGGCTGTCCTCGCCGAGGTCGACCTCGTCGCGACGCGGGGCGTCGTAGTCGGTGGCCATCGGTTTCACTCTCCAATATCGATATTGTCGCTTCCGGTTGTAACGCCGGACGACGCTGTTTCGGTTCCCGCTGGCCGGCCACCATTTGTGTCGGTCACCCGACGTGACAGCCGTGCGGGCCGAGGCCGCCAGGAGAACTTTCCCCAGCGAGCGCGGAACCTTACCCCCCTCACGGGCGAGGCATGTATACCGCCCTCGCGGCAGAGATGTACGCCCCTGCCCCCCGAGTTGTTCCCAATGTGACTCAGGCGACACGAAGATAGGGGTAGTACTACCCGGTTCCCGGATGGCGCGCCGGCATGTCGGACTGTTTCCACGCGACCGCCGGACAACCGTTAACCTCAGCGGCGTACTCGACGGCCGGCGGGGCGGCCTGACCGCCGACGGCCGCCGCCACCACCACTGTCCGGGGAGCGCCCAGATGAGTTTTGCGCGAGTGCGAGCACTCGTTGTCGTCGGTCTGCTGGCGGTCGTCGCCCTGGTCTTCGTCGTCGTCGCGCTGGTGAAGGACACCCAGGGCAAGGGCGGCATCGCCGGGGGCTGCCCGGAGGGCTGGCCACTCGCCGACGTCAGGCTGCGCGAGCAAAAGGACGTGAAGATCAACGTCTACAACGCCACCAACCAGCCCGGCCGGGCCGCCGACGTCGCGGACGACTTCCGCAACCGCAAGTTCCAGGTGAAGAAGGTGGGCAACGCCCCCAAGGCCGTCGACGAGGTGGCCGTGCTGCGCTACGGCCCCAAGGGCGTCGGCTCCGCCCACCTGCTGCGGGCGTACTTCCTCGACAACGCCGACTGGGACTACGACCCGAAGCGCAAGGACGACACCGTCGATGTGGTGCTGGGCAGCGGCTTCCAGCAGCTGGCCACCACCACCGAGGTCAACCAGTCCCTCGGCGACCTGGGCGCGCCCGCCGCCCCGGAGGGCTCCTGCCCGATGCCGGTGAAGTAACTCTCCCCGTCCGACCGGCCCGGGCGGACGAAGGGCCAGATCTCGTCGCCGAATGGGCGGTGTCCCCGGACCCGGGGACACCGCCCATTCCGCACTCCGGGTTCGATCCCCCCGCCCGGCCGGGTCGGTCACGGGCCGCCGGAGGCGTCGAGGTCGGCGAGCCGGGCGTGCAGCGGCCCGAACAGGGCCGGCGGGGCGGCGATCACCAGATCCGGGCCGGCCGGCAGGCCGCGCAGCCCGGTGACCCGCAGGCCCGCCTCGGCGGCGACCAGTCCACCGGCCGCCAGGTCCCAGGCGGCCAGCCCCTTCTCGTAGTACGCGTCCACCCGCCCCTCGGCGGCCAGGCAGAGGTCCAGCGCGGCGGCGCCGAACCGGCGGATGTCCCGTACCTGCGAGATCAGCTCGGCGATCACCCCGGCCTGGTGCGACCGGCGCGCCGGGTCATAGCCGAACCCGGTGGCGACGAGCGCCTGCCCCAGATCGGTCTCGGTGGAGCAGCCCAGCCGCCGCCCGTCGCGCCAGGCCCCGCCGCCCGCGGTGGCGGTCCACTCCTCGCCGGTGAAGAGGTTGCGCACCACGCCCGCGACCACCTCGCCGTCGACCTCGGCGGCCAGCGAGACCGCGCAGTGCGGCAGCCCGTAGAGGTAGTTGACGGTGCCGTCGATCGGGTCGACGATCCAGCGGACCCCGCTGGCCGCCGCAGAGGGCTCCCCGGCGCCGTACTCCTCGCCGAGCACCGCGTCGTCCGGCCGGAGCTTGGCCAGCGCGTCCAGGACCTGCCGCTCGACCGCCCGGTCGGCGGCGGTGACCACGTCGGTGACTGTGCTCTTGGTCGCGGCGACCGACACGCCCTCGGCCCGCATCCGGTATGCGGTGGCCGCCGCGTCCCGGGCCACCTCGACGGCGATCTCCAGCAGTTCCCCCGGCACAGGCGCCGAACGAGTCATGGTTCGTCCCCTTCCCGCACGACTGGAACCTCCGGGATCGCGCGCGGGTATCATCCTTACAAAGTCCACAACTGCGCCCAATCGGCGGTCCCCGACGCCGGTATGCCGTGCGCTGCAGGATGATCGCCGCAGACGGCGTTACAATTCACCCTGCCCACGCGCCACGGACCGCCGCACCGGCCGGCCCGGGACACGGGGGTCCCTCAGACATCGCCTGGCACGGTGCCCCGCGCTGCGCCGGGCGCCCCGGCCGTGCTCGCTCTTCGCCTCCGGAAGGTCATTCGTGACAGAACCCCGCCAGACCGGCGCCGACGTTCGCTCGCTCACCGACACCCTGATCGCGCACGCGCAGAGCGCCGGCGGTCAGTTGACGTCGGCCCAGCTCGCGCGCACCGTCGAGTCCGCTGAGGTGACCCCGGCCCAGGCCAAAAAGATCCTGCGGGCGCTCTCCGAGGCGGGGGTGACCGTGGTCGTGGACGGCTCGGCCAGCACCCGTCGCCGGGTGGCCGCCGCCCGCTCCGCCACGCCGGCGTCCCGGGCCACCACCGCCAAGACCACCAAGAAGGCCGCCGCCCCGGCGCCGAAGCAGGCCCCCGCCGCCGAGGAGGCCCCGGCACCCGCCCCGCGCAAGGCGACCCCCCGCAAAGCCGCCACCACGACGGCCGGGGTGGCCGCCAAGGCCGCCGCGCCGGCCGCCAAGGCGACGAAGTCGACCCGGGCCACCAAGGCGACCGTGGCCGCCGCCGGTGCGACCAAGGCCGCCGGCAAGGCCAAGGGCGAGGGCGCCGAGGGCGACATCGACCCCGAGGCGCTCGCCGCCGAGGTCGAGGACGTGGTGGTCGAGGAGCCGGCCGCGCTGACCAAGGCCGCCGAGACCGACGCCGCCAACTCGGCGACCGACAACGACTTCGAGTGGGACGACGAGGAGTCCGAGGCGCTCAAGCAGGCGCGCCGGGACGCCGAGCTGACCGCCTCCGCGGACTCGGTCCGGGCGTACCTCAAGCAGATCGGCAAGGTCCCGCTGCTCAACGCGGAGCAGGAGGTGGAGCTGGCCAAGCGGATCGAGGCCGGGCTCTACGCCGCCGAGCGGCTGCGCGCCGCCGACGAGGGCGAGGAGAAGCTCACCCGGGACATGGTCCGCGACCTGGGCTGGATCTCCCGGGACGGCGAGCGCGCCAAGAACCACCTCCTCGAGGCCAACCTCCGGCTGGTGGTCTCGCTGGCCAAGCGGTACACCGGCCGCGGCATGGCCTTCCTCGACCTGATCCAGGAGGGCAACCTCGGTCTGATCCGCGCCGTCGAGAAGTTCGACTACACCAAGGGCTACAAGTTCTCCACGTACGCCACCTGGTGGATCCGGCAGGCGATCACCCGGGCGATGGCCGACCAGGCCCGCACCATCCGCATCCCGGTGCACATGGTCGAGGTGATCAACAAGCTCGGCCGGATCCAGCGCGAGCTGCTCCAGGACCTGGGCCGCGAGCCCACCCCGGAGGAGCTGGCCAAGGAGATGGACATCACACCGGAGAAGGTGCTGGAGATCCAGCAGTACGCCCGGGAGCCCATCTCGCTGGACCAGACCATCGGTGACGAGGGCGACAGCCAGCTCGGTGACTTCATCGAGGACTCGGAGGCCGTGGTCGCGGTCGATGCGGTCTCCTTCTCGCTGCTGCAGGACCAGCTCCAGCAGGTGCTGCAGACGCTCTCCGAGCGTGAGGCGGGCGTGGTACGCCTGCGCTTCGGCCTGACCGACGGCCAGCCGCGTACCCTGGACGAGATCGGCCAGGTGTACGGGGTGACCCGGGAGCGGATCCGGCAGATCGAATCCAAGACGATGTCCAAGCTGCGTCACCCGTCCCGCTCGCAGGTGCTCCGCGACTACCTGGACTGACCTTTACCGTCAACCAACCGTGTCGGTTTGACCACCAGCCGTAGAACACTCAAAGGTGATCGGTCGGTTGCCCGTTTGTGATCGTTGACGTGGCACCCTTGGTGCACGGCACACTGTCCCCCTGTCATGTGTGACCTCGGTCGCCCGCGGGCACACAGGGAAGGCATGGCCCGACGAGGGTGTTGCACGATGGGTGAGCAAGGACCGAGAGAGAGTGTTCATCGGTGACGACCAGAGGAGGAAGGCGATGACTCCGACCCTCACGCCGCCGCCCGAGACGGTGGCCCCCCCGGCCGCCGATGAACGGTGCGACCGCTGCAATGCTGCCGGTAGGCTCCGGATCACTCTGGCGGGTGGGAGCGAGCTGGTGTTCTGTGGGCACCACGCGAACAAGTACGCGGAGGATCTCGTGAAGATCACCGTGAAGTACGCGACGGACCCGGAGTTCAGCTGGCGTGGCGCCGATCTGATGGCGAACTGAATCCGTAACCGCAAACGGACGACATAGCCGACCGGAGGCACCCGATGGGTGCCTCCGGTCGGCTTTCCGCATCCCCGACACCCGCACTCGGCACCGAGGCCACACAACATCCTGGATCGAGCACGACCTCGCCCATCCAGGGCGACGCCTCCGTCAGGGCTGGGGCCGGTGGGGCGGCCTGGTCAGAGGGTCTGGACGGTGGCGATGCGCTCTTCGAGCTGCTCGATGGTGGCCTGGGCGCTCGGCGGGCCGCCGCAGAGCCGGCGCAGCTCGGCGTGGATCTTGCCGTGCGGTTGGCCGGTGCGGTGGTGCCGGGCGGCCACCAGGGCGTTCAGCTGGCGGCGCAGCGCCACCCGCCGCTGGCCCGCGTTCATCGGCGCCGCCGGGGCCTCAGCGGCCGGCTCAGCGGCCCGGGTGGCCGCTCGGCGGCGCTGGGTGGCGAGCTGTTCGGCCTGCCGCCTGGTGAGCAGCAGGGAGACCTGGTCCGCGGTGAGCAGACCGGGCAGACCGAGGTATTCCTCCTCCTCCGGGGTGCCGGACTGGGCGGCGGTGCCGAAGGAGGTGCCGTCGAAGATGAGCTGGTCCAGCTCGGCGGTGGCGGAGAGCGCCGTGAAGCGCTTCTCCAGCTCGCCGCAGGCCTGGTCGTCGCGCTGGGCACGCTCCAGCAGGTCGTCGTCGAAGCCCTCTTTGTCCTTGGGCTTGCCGAGCACGTGGTCCCGCTCGGCCTCCATCTCGCTGGCCAGCCCGAGCAGGTGCGGCACGCTGGGCAGGAAGACCGAGGCGGTCTCCCCCGGGCGGCGGGCCCGGACGAACCGCCCGATCGCCTGGGCGAAGTAGAGCGGGGTGCTGGCGCTGGTGGCGTAGACCCCGACGGCCAGCCGGGGGATGTCGACGCCCTCGGAGACCATCCGCACCGCGACCAGCCACCGCTGCTCGGACGCCGCGAACGTCGCGATCCGGGCGGAGGCGCCCACGTCGTCGGAGAGCACCACCCCGGCCTTCTCCCCGGTCACCTGCTCGATCAGCCTGGCGTACGAGCGGGCGCTCTGCTGGTCGCTGGCGATCACCAGCCCGCCGGCGTCGGCCATCCCGGCGTTGCGCAGCACGGTCAGCCGGGCGTCGGCGGCCCGCAGCACCTGCGGCATCCAGTCGCCGGCCGGGTCCAGGGCGGTACGCCAGGCCTGCGCGATCAGGTCCTGGGTCATCGGCTCGCCCAGCCGTGCCGCCAGCTCGTCGCCGGCGTTGGTCCGCCACCGGGTCTCCCCGGAGTACGCCAGGAAGAGCACCGGCCGGACGACGCCTTCACGCAGCGCTTCGGAGTAGCCGTAGACCGAGTCGGCGCGGGACCGCAGCAGGCCGTCGCCGCCCCGCTCGTAGCTGACGAACGGGATCGGGTTGTCGTCGGAGCGGAACGGCGTACCGGTGAGCATCAGCCGGCGTACCGCGGGCTCGAAGGCCGCCTTGACCCCGTCGCCCCAGGTGCGGGAGTCGCCGGCGTGGTGGATCTCGTCGAGGATGACCAGGGTGCGCCGGGTCATGGTGCGCCGCCGGTGCACCTGCGGCGCCATGCCGACCTGCGCGTAGGTGACGACCGCGCCGTGGAAGTCGGCGGAGGAGTGCAGGTCGGCGTTGCGGAACGCGGCGTCCAGCTGGATGCCGACCCGGGCCGCGGCGCCCGCCCACTGGGTCTTCAGGTGCTCGGTCGGCGCCACCACGGTGACGGCCTCGACGGTGCCGTCGGCCAGCAGTTCGGCGGCGATCCGCAGCGCGAAGGTCGTCTTGCCCGCGCCCGGCGTGGCGACCGCGGTGAAGTCGTCGGTCCGGCGGCGCAGGTACTCCACCAGCGCCTTGCGTTGCCAGGCCCGCAGGGGCGGGAACGTCTCGAGCGTCGGCGTCCGGGCTGCCACGCGAAGCTCCTCTCCGACTGCACGATGGCGGAACCGGGCCGAGGGCCACGGGTACCGCCGCCCATGAAAACGCCTCCGCGCAGAAGATGCCGCGAAGGCCGGCTCAGCATAACCAGCGGGGGCCGGTCTCCCCACTCGACGCCACGCTGGTCACATCCGCCACCCCCGCCCGCCCACCCCGTCGCGCGTTTTGCGCCGTGTCGCGGCACCACCGGCGGACGGGCACGGCCAGCGGCCGGCGGGCGGGACCGGTCAGCCCTGGGGGCCGCGGACCCCGGTCGTCGGGGGCCGCAGCGTCGCCACGGGGGCCGACCAGCGCCGTCGCAACGCCACCAGCCGGAGTACGAAGACCAGCAGCGCCGCGCCGGTCAGCGGCAGCGCCCGGGCGTACCCGACGGCGTCCAGCAGGGTCACGCCGACCGCCCCGACGAGCGCGGCCACCGCGTAGATCTCTCGGCGCAGCACCACCGGGATCTCGGCGGTGAGCAGGTCCCGGCCGAGCCCGCCACCGATCGCGGTGAGCATGCCGATCACGATCGCGCCGACCGGCGGCACCCGGGCGTCGAGCGCCTTGAGCGTGCCGGTGACGGTGAACAGGCCCAGGCCGGCCGCGTCCAGCACCAGCACGGTGGTGCGCAGCCGGGCGAGCTGGGGATGCAGCCAGAAGCAGGCGGCGGCGGTGACCGCGGCGGTGCTGGCGTACCGCCAGTCGGCGAAGGCCAGCGGCGGCACCTCGTCGATCACCAGGTCCCGGAAGATCCCGCCGCCCAGCGCGGCCACGAAGCCGACGAAGACGACGCCGAAGATGTCGAGCCGTTTGGCCACCGCCGCGGAGGCCCCGGAGGCGGCGAAGACGGCCACTCCGGTCAGATCGGCGAAGAGCAGGGCGGTGGAGGTGGTCACACCGCCGAAGGTTACGTGGGCGGCCGGGGTGGCCGCCCCGGATCACTCGCGGTACGCGTCGTAGATCTCCTTGCACTTCGGGCAGACCGGCGAGCCGGGCTTGGCCGCCTTGGTCACCGGGAACGTCTCGCCGCAGAGCGCCACGACGAAGGTGCCCATGACGGCACTCTCGGCGATCTTCTCCTTGCGGACGTAGTGGAACATCTCGGGACCGGTGTCGGCGTCCTTCAGCTCCGGACGCTCGAGAACCTCTGTGTTCACTGCATACACCTCCAACTTTCCAGTTTGGCAGGTCGGTGGGGGCCAGTCCACCGCAGCCCACCCGACGGCGGCCCGTACGGTAACGGAGGTGACCAACTTTCACATCCGTCACGGCGCCGAGGTCGCCGACGCCCTGCGCGACGGCCGACCCGTCGTCGCCCTGGAGAGCACCATCGTCTCGCACGGCCTGCCCCGGCCGGACAACCTCCGGGTGGCCCGCGAGATCGAGCGGGCGGTACGGGACGCCGGCGCCGTCCCCGCCACGATCGGGGTGGTCGGCGGCGAGCTGGTGGTGGGCCTGGACGATGCCGAGCTGACCCGGCTGGCCACCGTCGACGGAGTGACCAAGCTCTCCGTACGCGACCTCGCCGTCGCCGCCGCCACCGGCGCGGACGGCGCCACCACGGTCGCCGCGACCAGCGCGGTCGCCACCGCGGCCGGGATCGGCGTCTTCGCCACCGGCGGGCTGGGCGGGGTGCACCGGGAGGCCGCGCAGACCTTCGACGAGTCGGCGGACCTGGTCACCCTGGCCCGGACGCCGATCGCGGTGGTCTGCGCCGGGGTCAAGTCGATCCTCGACGTGGGCGCCACCCTCGAACGGCTGGAGACCCTCGGGGTCGGCGTGGTCGGCTACCGCACCCGGCGCTTCCCCGGCTTCTACCTCAGCGACGCCGGCTTCGACCTGGACTGGTCGGTGGACTCCCCGGAGCAGGTGGCGGACGTGCTGGCCGCCCGGCAGCAGCAGGGCGTGCACCAGGGCGGGCTGATCGTCGCCCACCCGCTCCCGGTCGACGAGCAGCTCGACCCGGCGCTGCACGACCGCACCCTCGCCGAGGGCCTGGCGCTGCTGGAGCGGGACGGGGTGACCGGCAAGGCGGTGACGCCGTTCCTGCTGGCCCACTTCCACTCGGCCACCGAGGGCGCCAGCCTGGCGGTGAACGTGCGGATCATCCTGCGCAACGCCGACCTGGCCGCCCGGATCGCGGTCGCCGCCGCCCGGTCCGCCGACCGACCGGCATGACCGGACCGTCCCGGGTGGTCGTCGTCGGCGACCTGATCACCGACGTGGTGGCGATGCTGGCCGGACCGCTTGCCCCCGGCTCGGACACCCCGGCGACGATCCGGGTGAGCGGCGGCGGCCAGGCGGCCAACACGGCGGCCTGGCTCGCCGCGCAGGACGTGCCGGTGACGCTGGTCGGCGCGGTCGGCGACGACGGCGCGGGCCGGGACCGGGTGGCCGAGCTGGAACGCGCCGGGGTGGACTGCGCGGTCGAGGTGCACGGGGACGCCGCCAGCGGCACGGTGATCGTGCTGGCCACCGGCGCGGAGCGGACGATGGTCACCGAACGGGGCGCGAACCTGCGGCTGACCGCGGCGCACGTCGAGCGGGCCGTGGCGGCGGCGCCCGACGCGGCGCATCTGCACCTGTCCGCGTACCCCCTGCTGGACGCCGCGTCGCGACCGGCCGGGCTGCGGGGGTTGGCCGTCGCCCGCGAGCGCGGGCTCACCACCAGCGTCGACGCGGCCTCCGCGGCGCCGCTGCGGCGGATCGGCGCGGCGGCGTTCCTGTCCTGGGTACGCGACGTCGACCTGCTGCTGGTCAACGCGGACGAGGCGGCGGTGCTCGCCGGAGGGCTGGACCCGGCGGCGCAGGCGCGGGCGCTGTCGGCCTCGGCCCGGCGGGTGGTGGTGAAGCGGGGCGAGGCGGGCGCGGTCTGGGTGGACCGGAGCGCGACGGTCGGGGTCGCCCCGGCCCGGCGGGTCGCGGTGGTGGACGTCACCGGCGCCGGGGACGCCTTCGCGGCCGGGCTGTTGAGTGCCTGGCTCGGCGGCGCCGATCCACGGGCGGCGCTGGCCCGGGCCGGCGACCTGGGCGCCCTGGCCGTCTCCACGGTCGGCGCCCGGCCCGCCGCCTGACCCCGGCGACGGGGACGTCGGTCAGGGCTCGACGTCGATGACCTTGTGCGGCCGCTCCTCGGCGGTGAGGCTCATCGGCGGGGTCTCGTCCCGGTGCTGGGGCTGGAACCTGCCGGCCAGCCGGTGCTGCTCCTTCGGCGGGCGGTCGTTGGCCAGCAGCACGGCCAGCCAGGGGATGAGGATCATGCCGAGCCCGACCAGCGGCAGCCAGAGCCAGAGCAGGGGGGCCTTCGTGCCGACCAGGACGGCACCGACGATCACGCACGCCACCCGGATGCCCATCATCAGCACGTAGCGCTTCTGCCGGCTGCTGAGTTGGTCGTCCTGGCTGCGCGAGGCGTCGGTGATCAGGATCGGCTGGTACGCCTGATGCTTCACCATGGACCTCCTCGAGGGGATTACCCCCATCCTGTCACTCCCCGTTCGTGATCAGTGAAAATCGCGCGCGCCGGTGACGTGTTACATCCGTGGTACGCTGCCGGCGTGGGCAGCCGGTTCAGCTTCACCGACGAGGCGTTGGCCAACCTGCGGGTCTACGACGTCACGCCCGGGGAAGTCTGGGAGGCCCTGCACAGCACCCGCCGGGTGATCCGGCACCTGGGCGACGACGTGATGGTCGTCTACGCGGTGAACCGCCGCGGCCGACGGCTGGCCGTGCTGCTCGCCGAGGCCGACGGCACCGACAACGACTGGGACATCCTCTCCGCCCGCGAGCTGAGCGACGTCGAGGCCAAGCGCTACGACGAGGCCGTGCGGAGATCGCGCCGATGAGGAGGCGACGGCGATGAACCGTAACGAGGCCACCAAGCGGTTCCACGGCGACGACGCGCTCGCCGAGCTGATCGACGAGAGTCAGCCGCTGGAGCTGCCCACCCCCGACACCGACGTGCCCATGGTCAGCCGCTCGGTACGCCTGCCGCTGGAGACGTACGAGCGGGTCCGGGCGGCGGCCGAGGCGCGCGGCATCGGCGTCACCACGCTGATGCGGCAGTGGATCGAGGCCGGCCTGGCCGACCTGGACGACTCGGCCACCGTCTCCCTCGCCGACGTGCGGCGGGCCCTCGCGTCGCTCTCCCGGCCGACCGCCGCCTGAGCACCCGTCACAGCGACGGCGGCGAGGGCCGCTCCGGCGGCCGGCCCCGCGCCCGCCGCGCGTCCGCCAGCGCGATTCCGGCCACCACCGTCGAGGTGGCCCCGGCGACCGCGAGCGGGGGCAGCCGCGTCATCAACGGCGCCATCGCCACCAGCACACCCAGGCCGACCAGCCGGGACCGGGACACCCGCCCGAACACCTCGTACTCGAAGCGCGCCCGACCGAGCACGAAGAGCGCGGGGCCGCCGATGATCACGGTGAGCCAGGCGGGGTCGGTGTGCCCGCCGGGGTGGGCGATGACGATTTCGTAGCCGACGGCGGAGGCGACGATGCCGGCCACCATGACCAGGTGGGTGTACGTCGCCGACTCGGCGAGCCGGCCGGGCTGCGCGGACCCGGCCACCGCCTCCCCCAGCACCGTGCCGGCCCGGTAGAAGTAGATGCGCCAGAGCAACGCCGTGGTGGCGAACGTGATGGCGAAGGCCACCCACTGGGCGCCGGCGAACTCGCTTCCGCTGAAGGTGAAGCCGCTGATGAGGATCATCTCGCCCAGCGCGATGATGATGAACTGCTGGTAGCGCTCGGCCAGGTGCTCTTGGGTGACCGTCCAGGAGGAGGCGGGTGATCGGCCGCGTCCGGGCAACGGCCAGCCCAGCCGGCCCGCGCCGTAGTCGAGGAGCACCGCCAGGGTCCAGAGCACCCCTCGGGCGTCGTTCTCCGCAAGCCCTCCGGCGATCCACGGCACCGCCGACACCAGCGACCAGGCGAGGATCCGGCCGGCGATGTGCCGCTCCGGGTGGTGCCGCATCACCACGGTGAGGACGAGCGGACGCCCCACCTGGACGGCGACGAAGCCGATCGCGAAGGAGAGACCCCGGGTGTCGAACGCCTCCGGCAGCGACACCGCCATCACCATGCTGCCGAACATCGAGCCGGCCACGACCAGCTGGAGCGCCGGCTGATCGGGGTCGTACCGGCTCGTCGTCCAGGTGGTCAGCGACCAGACCATCCAGAGAGCGAGCAGGAGCAGCAGCGTCTGCCCCGCCTCGGGCAGGAAGAGCCTCCGCTGGACCGTGAAGTCGTCGACCAGCCGGTTCGACAGCCGGGTGAGCGCGAAGACGAAGGCGACGTCGAAGAAGAGTTCCAGGAAGGTGGCCCGCGGCGAGGTCTTCTCGCCGCGGAGGAACTGCTCCCCCGGCTGGTCCGCCATCCCCCGCCCGCCGTCGTCTCCTCAGGAACTCACGATCGCGCAAGGAGAGCGGTGGCGTCAGGCTTTCGCCGCCTTGGCCGCCGCCTTCATCTGCTGCTTGTACTCACGGACCCGACGCAGCGACTCCGGGTCGGTGATGTCGGCCACCGACCGGTACGCGTCCGCCTCGCCGTACCCGCCGGCCGCCTCCCGCCAGCCCTCCGGACGCACGTCGTACCGCTTGCCGAGCAGGGCGACGAAGATCTGGGCCTTCTGCTTGCCGAAGCCCGGCAGGTCGGCGACGCGGCGCAGCAGTTCCCGGCCGTCGGTGGCGTCGGACCAGAGCCGCGCGGCGTCACCGTCGTACCGGTCGACCAGCGCCCGGCACACCTCCTGGACCCGGGCCGCCATCGCCTTCGGGAACCGGTGCAGGGCCGGCGGGCGGGCGAAGATCTCGACCAGCGCCTCCGGGTCGTGCTCCGCCAGCTCCCGGGCGTCCGGCTCGTGTCCCAGCCGCTGGGTCAGCACGTACGGCGAGGAGAACGCCTTCTCCATCGGGATCTGCTGGTCCAGCACCATGCCGATCAGCAGGGCCAGCGGGTTGCGCTCCAGCAGCCGGTTGGCCTCGGGGTCGATGGGCAGCGACAGCGTCATGCCACCATCCTGCCCCGGCGGCCCGCGCCCGGCGGTGCCGACTCCCCGGCACAAGCCTCGCGTTCGCACTGAGGTTAGGCTGTGCTAACTTCACCCTCATCGGCGGACGGCCCGTCGACCGACGACAAGGAGTGCCGCCGTGCCCGTTCCCGCCCGCAGATCCCTCGCGGCCCTCGCCGCCGCCGGCCTGCTCTCGTTCGGCCTGGTCGCGTGCGGCTCCGGCGAGGGTGACGCCGCGGACCCGGGCAAGCCCGGCGACAAGACCATCACCGTCTACAGCGGCCGGAACGAGGCCCTGGTCAAGCCGCTGATCGACAGGTTCAGCCAGCAGACCGGCATCACCGTCAAGACCCGGTACGCCACCACCGCCCAGCTCGCCGCCCAGCTGGTCGAGGAGGGCGGCAAGTCCCCGGCGGACGCGTTCTTCGCCCAGGACGCCGGCGCCCTCGGCGCGGTCGCCAAGCGGGACATGTTCGCCCCGCTGCCCGCCGCCGCGCTGGACAAGGTGCCGCAGAGGTACCGGGCCGGCAACGGCCAGTGGGTCGGGGTCAGCGCCCGGTCCCGGGTGCTCGCGTACAACGCCGACAGCGTGCCCGCCGCCGAGCTGCCGACGTCGGTCTTCACGCTGACCGACCCGAAGTGGAAGGGCAAGATCGGCGTCGCCCCGACCAACGCCTCCTTCCAGGCGTTCGTCACCGCGATCCGGGTGCAGCACGGCGACCAGAAGGCCAAGGACTTCCTGGCCGGGCTCAAGGCCAACGAGCCGCAGATCCGGGACAACAACGTCAAGATCGTGGAGGAGGTCGACAAGGGCGAGATCCAGGTCGGCCTGGTCAACCACTACTACCTGGGCGAGGTGGCCAAGGAGAAGGGCACCACCCCGGACGCGCTCAAGGCCAAGCTGCACTTCTTCCCCGGCGGCGACACCGGCGCCCTGGTCAACGTCGCCGGTGTCGGCGTGCTCAAGCGCTCCGCCGCGGACCCGGACACCACGGCCTTCGTGGACTTCCTGCTCAACCCGGAGTCGCAGAAGTACTTCGCCGAGCAGACCTTCGAGTACCCGGTGGTGGCCGGGGTCGCCGCGCCGGCCGGGGTGCCGCCGCTGGCCGAGCTGGACACCCCGGACATCGACCTGAACGACCTGGACACCCTGGACGCCACGATCACCCTGATCAAGGACTCGGGGCTCGTACCCTGACCGCCCCGACCACCACCACCGGCGCAGGGCCGGCCCGATCCGGGCCGGCCCGTTTCGGCGTACCCGGATCGGTGCGCCGGCTGGCGCCGCGCCCGGCGCTGCTCGCGGCCTCGACCGCCGCGGTCGCCGTCGCCCTGATCCCGCTGGTCTACCTCGCGGTACGCACCGCCGAGGCGGGCGCCGACCGGATCGCGGCGGAACTCTGGACCGAGCGGGTAGGGCTGCTGGCGCTGCGCAGCCTCGGGCTGGCCGCCGTGGTCACCGCCGCCTGCGTGGTGCTCGGCGTTGGCGCGGCGTGGCTGGTCACCCGCACCGACCTGCCCGGCCGGCGGGTCTTCGCGGTGCTGGCCGCGCTGCCGCTGGCCGTGCCCACCTACATCGCCGCCTTCGCCTGGGTGTCCACCGTCGAGCGGCTGGAGGGCTTCTGGCCAGCGGCGCTGGTGCTGACGCTCTGCTCGTACCCGTACGTATTCCTGCCGGTCGCGGCGGCGCTGCGCGGCGCGGACCCGGCGCAGGAGGAGGTCTCCCGGTCGTTGGGGCGGGGCGGCTGGCGCACCTTCACCGACGTGACGCTGCGCCAGATCCGGCCGGCGACCGCCGCCGGGGCGCTGCTCGTCGCGCTCTACGTGCTGGCCGACTTCGGCGCCGTGTCGATCCTGCGCGCGGACACCTTCACCCGGGCCATCTTCGTCGCCTTCGACCTGGGCTTCGACCGCACCGGTGCGCTGGTCCTCTCCAGTGTGCTGGTGGCGCTGACCGTGCTGCTGCTGGCCGGAGAGACCGCCACCCGCCGGCGCGGCGCCCGGTACGCCCGGCTCGGCGGCGCCCGCCGCCCGGCCGCCCGGGTGCGGCTCGGCCCGGCCCGCTGGCCTGCCCTCACGGCGCTGCTCGGCCTCGCCGCGCTGGCCCTCGGCGTGCCGGCGGTCAGCCTGGCCCGCCGGCTGGCCAGCGGGGTGTCCCGTCCCGGCGCGCTGGCCGAGGTGGCCACCGCCGCCGGCAACTCGCTCTGGCTGTCGCTCGCCGGCGCCGCGCTGACCATGCTGCTGGCCCTGCCGCTGGGGCTGCTCACCGCCCGCGCCCCCGGGCCGCTGGCCACCCTGCTGGACCGGCTCGCCTATCTGGCGCACGCCCTGCCCGGCGTGGTGATTGGGCTGTCGCTGATCTTCTTCGGGATCACCGTGGCGTACCCGCTCTACCAGAGCACCTGGCTGCTGGCGCTCGCCTACGCCACGCTCTTCCTGCCGCTGGCCGTCGGCGCGGTGGCCGGGGCCGCCGCCCAGGCCCCGCCCGGTCTGGAGGAGGTGGCCCGCTCGCTGGGTCGCGGGCCGCTGGCCGTGCTGCGCACGGTCACCCTGCCGCTCACCCTGCCCGGCATCGGCGCGGGCGCAGCCCTGGTCTTCCTCACCGCCATGAAGGAACTCCCGGCCACCCTGCTGCTGCGCCCCACCGGCACCGACACCCTGGCCACCGAGTTGTGGACGGCGACCTCGGTCGGGGCGTACGCGGCCGCGGCCCCGTACGCCGCGCTGCTGGTGGTCATCTCGGCGCTGCCCACCTGGTGGCTGGTCGCCCGGGGCGGCCTGCTCGACAAGGAGGACCGATGAGCGAGGTCGTGCTGACCGGAGTCGTCAAGCGGTACGGCCCGGTGACCGCGCTGGACGGGGTGGACCTGACCGTTCCGGCCGGCGCGCTGACCGCCGTGCTCGGCCCGTCCGGCTGCGGCAAGACCACCCTGCTGCGCTGCCTGGCCGGGTTCGAGCGGCTCGACGCCGGCGCGATCCGGGTGGACGGGCGCGAGGTGGCCGGCCCGGGCCGCCACCTGCCTCCGCACCGCCGCCGGATCGCCGTGGTGCCGCAGGAGGGCGCGCTCTTCCCGCACCTCACCGTCGCCGCCAACATCGGGTACGGCCTGGACCGCGCCGACCGCCGGGGCGACCGGGTCGACGAGGTGCTGACCCTGGTCGGGCTGGCCGGGTACGGCGACCGGATGCCGCACCAGCTCTCCGGCGGCCAGCAGCAGCGGGTAGCGGTCGCCCGGGCGCTGGCCCCGCGGCCCTCGCTGGTGCTGCTGGACGAGCCGTTCAGCGCCCTCGACGCCGGGCTGCGGGCCGGGCTGCGGCACGACATCCGGGAGGCGCTACGGGCCGACGGGGCGACCGCCGTGCTGGTCACCCACGACCAGGGCGAGGCGCTGTCGGTGGCGGACCGGGTGGTGGTGCTGCGCTCCGGCCGGGTGGTGCAGAGCGCCGCGCCGGCCACGCTCTACCGGGAGCCGGCCGACCAGTGGGTGGCCGGGTTCGTCGGTGACGCGGTGCTGCTGCCGGCGGTCGCCTCGGCCGGGACGGCACGCACGCCCCTCGGCACCCTGCCGATCGCCGGTGCCACGGCCGACGGCTCGGTGACCGTGCTGGTCCGGCCCGAGCAGCTGCGCCTGGCCCCCGCCTCGGGTGCCGACGCGGTGACCGCCACGGTGCTACGGCACGACTTCCACGGCCACGACGCGCTGGTCGCCCTCCGGCTGGCCGACGGCACCCGGGTCACCGCCCGGGTCTGGGACGAGTCCGAGCCCGCCCCGGTCGGCGCCGAGGTCGCGGTACGCGTCGACGGCCCGGCCCGCGCCTGGCCCGCCCAGCCGGCCCCGTCCCCGATCGCCGACCCGGCGCCCCGGTCGGTCCACCCGGTCGCCTGACCCGCCCCGCCCCCCGTGATCCACACCGGTCCGTGCCCGGAGCGTGCCGTCAGTCAGGTAGCTGGCCACCTGGGACGGCGAGTACGACGGGTTGGCCGAGAGCACGAGCGCGGCCGCGCCCGCCACGTGCGGCGCAGTGGATTAATTGAGTTCGCGGTATGGATGTCGCGGGTGGCGGCCGAACCACGACGCGCGCGAGGCAGGATGGCGACGTGGAACGACACGACATGCTGCTCTCCCCCGCCGGCGTCGAGGCGCTGCGTACCGCGCTGACCAGGGCGTGGTTCACCTCGAACGGCATCGCCGGCCGGCTCGGCCCGCAGGCGACCGGCGGGGCCGCCCGCAACGACTTCCGGGCCGCGCTACGCGCCACCGAGGACCGCGACCCGCTGGCCACGCTGATCCGGGTGTTCATCTGCGACCAGACCGAGTCCGAGGCGGCGGTGGCCGCCGCGCTCGCCCCGCTCGGCGTCGAGGAGGCCCTCGCGGGCGGGCTGGTGGAACGGCACGGCGACGGGCTGCGCGCCGGAGTCGACCTGGAGCCGTACGGGGACGACTGGTGGGTGCTCGCCGACGTCCCGGCCAGCGCCCGGCCCGGCCGGCCGCTGCACAGCGAGCATGTGCTCGGCATCGGCGGGGCCACCCAGACGCTGATCGGCGCGACCGTCCGCCGGCCGGTGGAAACCGCGCTGGACCTGGGCACCGGCTCCGGCGTCCAGGCCCTGCACCTGGCCACCCACGCTCGCTCGGTCACCGCCACCGACGTCTCCGAGCGGGCGCTGCGCTTCGCGGCCACCACCGCGGCGCTCAACGGCCAGGACTGGGAGCTGCTGCGCGGCGACATGGTCGCGCCGGTTGCCGGACGCCGCTTCGACCTGGTGGTGAGCAACCCGCCGTTCGTGGTCGGCCCGGGAACCACCACGCACGTGTACCGGGACTCCGGCCGGGTCGGCGACGCGATCGGCGCCGAGCTGGCCGCCGCCGCGCCGGGCCTGCTCACCGAGGGCGGCACCATGCAGTACCTGGCGAACTGGGTGCACGTCACCGGTGAGGAGTGGGACGAGCGGGTGGCTGGCTGGTTCGCCGGCACCGGGCTCGACGCCTGGGTGATCCAGCGCGAGGTCGCCGACCCGATGGCGTACGTGAACCTGTGGCTGACCGACGTCGGAGAGGCGGCCGACCCGCAGCGGATGGCCGCCTGGCTGGACTGGTTCGACGCGCACAAGGTGGAGGCGATCGGCTTCGGCATCGTCTCGCTGCGCCGGACCGGCCACGACGACCCGGTGGTCCGGGTGGAGGACCTGCGCCAGCGGGTGGAGCCGCCGATGGGCGACCGGGTCGCCACCTGGTTCGACCGCCAGGACTTCCTCCGGGTACGCGACACCGACGTGCTGCTCGCCGAGCGCTACCGGGCCGCTCCGGGCCTGCAGCTCCGGCAGGAGGCCACCATGGGCGAGGAGGGCTGGGCGGTGGACCGGCAGGTGCTCGCCATGCCGCACGGGCTGCGCTGGAGCGAGGAGATCGACCCGCTGGTGCTGGCGCTGGTCGGCGGCGCCGACGGCCGGCTGCCGCTGCGCGACCAGCTCGCCCTGCTCGGCGCCGCGCACGACGTGACCCCGGACGAGCTGGCCGACGCGGCCGGCCCGATCGTGGCGCACCTGGTCGAGCGGGGCATCATCGAACCGGTGGAGGCGTGATGGGGCCGGCGGGGCCCGTGCCGGTCACGTTCCGGGCGGAGGTGGCCGGCTGATGCGGGCGGTGGTGCAGACCGTCGGCCGGGCCAGCGTCACGGTCGACGGCGAGGTGGTCGGCGAGATCGCCGACGGCCTGCTGGTGCTGCTCGGCGTCACCCACGCCGACACCACCGAGGTGGCACGGACGATGGCCCGCAAGATCCACGAACTGCGGATCCTCGACGACGAGCGCAGCGCCGCCGACACCGGGGCCCCCGTCCTGGTGGTCAGCCAGTTCACCCTCTACGGCGACGCGAGAAAGGGCAGACGCCCCAGCTGGACGGCCGCCGCCCCCGCCGAGGTCGCCGAACCCCTGGTGACCTCCGTGGTCGAGGCGCTCCGCGAGCGCGGCGCCAAGGTCGAGACCGGCCGCTTCCGCGCCCACATGCTGGTCGAGAGCGTCAACACCGGCCCCCGCACCATCCTCCTCGACCTCTGACCCCTCCCCTCCCCGTTGATCATGAAGTTGGCGACACTCAAGCAGATCGAACTCGCCGCCAACTTCATGATCGACGCGGGCCACGCGGGGCCCCGTGGGTGGGTGGGGGGTGGGTCAGGAGAAGAGGCCGCGGCGGCGGAGGGACTGGTTGAGCCAGGCGTCGAGCTGGGCGGTCCAGTCGGTGCGGTCGGCGGTGGCGTGGTCCACGGTGAAGCGGCCGAAGGCGTCCCGGCCCTCGGTGAAGAGCCCGCCGCGCTTGTCGACCTCCAGCACCACCTGCACCTGCTGCGGGTCGGTCACGAAGGTGACCTCCAGCTGGTTGATCGCCCGGGCGTACTGCGGCGCCGGGAGGAACTCGATCTCCTGGTAGAACGGCAGGCTCTGCCGTACGCCGTAGATGTGGCCCCGCTCGACGTCGGCGCGGGCGAACCGGAAGCCCAGTCGCAGCAACGCCTCCAGCAGCCGCTCCTGGGCCGGCAACGGGTGCACCGCCACCGCGTCCAGGTCGCCCTTGTCGACCGCCCGCGCCACCTCCAGCTCGGTACGCAGCCCCATGGTCATGCCGTGCAGGTGCTGCCCGTACAGGTCGGTCAGCGGGGTCTCCCAGGGCACGTCGAAGCGGAACGGGACGTCGTACCGCTGCCCCGGCTCCAGCCGGAACGGGCCGGTCACCTGCCCGCGGCCGAACTCCTGGTTGGTGTCGTACTCGGAGTCGGCGCTCTCCACCTCGACCCGGGTGACCAGACCCAGCGCCACATAGGAGATGTCCACCGGGTGTTCCCCGCCGGCCACCTGGATCCGCCCCTCCAGCTGACCGCCCGGACGGCAGTGCGGGTTGGCCAGCACGGTTTCCACCGACGGACCGCCGACACCCATCGCCTGCATGAGCCGCTTGAAGACCACCACGTCCTCCGTTGCCTGTCCGGTGCCGGCCCCGGTGGCCGACCGCTGGCACGGTAACCGGGTTCGGCAAGCGACGGCGGGACGATGGCGCGATCGGATTCCTGTCGGGTCCCCGATCGCCTCACTCCCGTTTCACGCCCCGGTTGGGAAGCTGTGCATCACCGGCGCCACTGGGGCCGGTACGCGGCACAGAAGCGGACACGGGGAGAGACTGAGATGGCCCTGCAGATGATCGAACACCAGACGCGCCCGGCCGCCACCACCGACGCCGAGCCCGGCGCCGGGATCCTGGTCGATCTGGACGCCACCGACGAGCGCGGGATCTCCACCGACCTGGTCCGGGCGTACCTCAACGGGATCGGCCGGACGAAGCTGCTGACCGCCGCGCAGGAGGTGGAGCTGGCGAAGCGGATCGAGGCGGGACTGTTCGCCGAGGAGAAGCTCTCCACCTGCACCCCGGTCTCCGCCGAGCTGCGGGCCGACCTGGAACTGGTGGTGGCGCAGGGCCGCGCCGCCAAGGACCACCTGCTGGAGGCGAATCTGCGGCTGGTGGTGAGCATCGCCAAGCGCTACACCGGCCGCGGGATGGCCTTCCTCGACCTGATCCAGGAGGGCAACCTGGGCCTGATCCGCGCGGTGGAGAAATTCGACTACGCCAAGGGCTACAAGTTCTCCACGTACGCCACCTGGTGGATCCGGCAGGCGATCACCCGGGCGATGGCCGACCAGGCCCGCACCATCCGCATCCCGGTGCACATGGTCGAGCAGGTCAACCGGATGGTCCGGGTCCGCCGGGAGCTGTCGGTCACCCTGGGTCGGGAGCCCACCGTCGGCGAGGTGGCCACCGCGCTGGAGATCCCCGAGTTCCAGGTCATCGAACTGATCTCGTACGACCGGGAGCCGGTCAGCCTGGACCAGGCCGTCGGCGAGGACGGCGAGAGCGCGCTCGGCGACTTCGTCGCCGCGGTGGACCCGCGCCAGCAGCCGGGCGACGCCGCCGCCGACGGCGAGCTGCGCAACGAGGTGCGGATCGTGCTCTCCACCCTCTCCCAGCGGGAGCAGGCGGTGATCCGGCTCCGGTTCGGGCTGGACGACGGCCGGCAGCGCACCCTGGACGAGGTCGGCAAGGAGTTCGGCCTGTCCCGGGAGCGGATCCGGCAGATCGAGAAGGTGACGCTGCTCAAGCTGCGCGCCCCGGAGCGGGCGCAGCGCCTGGAGGCGTACGCCTGCTGAGCGGCGCGACGGTGAAAGGGCCCCGGCGGTTCGCCGGGGCCCTTTCACGGCGTGGGTCCTTGACCCCGGACCGTCACCCGGGCTATAAACCTATTGGTTATGAAACCAGGAGGTTATAAGGTGACGTCCGACCTGCTCGACGCGACCTTCGCCGCGTTGGCCGACCCCACCCGTCGGGCCATCCTGGCCCGGCTCGCGGCCGGAGAGGCCACGGTCACCGAGCTGGCCGCCCCGTTCCACATGAGCCAGCCAGCCGTCTCCAAGCACCTGCGGGTGCTGGAACGCGCCGGCCTCGTCACCCGGAGCCGGGACGCGCAACGACGTCCCTGTCGACTCGACGCGCGTCCGTTGCGGGAGGCCGTCGAGTGGCTGGCGAACTACCGCGACTACTGGGCGGAGAGCTACCAGCGCCTCGACGCGTTGCTCGCCGAATTGTCGACAGAGGAGCGGCGATGACCGCCACGGCAGGGGGCCTGACGGTCACCACGCCCACGGAACGGGACATCGTGCTGACCCGGGCCTTCGCCGCGCCCCGCCACCTGGTGTTCGCCGCGTTCACCCGTCCGGACCTGCTCACCCGGTGGTACGGGGCCCGGGGCTGGCACCTGGTCGGGTGCGAGGTGGACCTGCGGGTGGGCGGACGCTGGCGGTTCGTCTCGGCGGGGCCTGACGGCCAGCGGATGGGCCAGGGCGGGGTCTACCGGGTGATCGACCCGCCCGGCCGGCTGGTCTACACCGAGCTCTTCGACGACCAGTCCTACCCGGGCGAGACGCTGGTCAGCCACGAGTTCGTCGAGGCGGACGGGCACACCACCGTGACCAGCACCCTCCGCTATTCCACCCGCGCGGGCCGCGACACCGTTATCCGCTATCCGATGGCACGGGGGGTCGGCGAATCCTTCGACCGGCTCGCCGCGATGCTGCAGAACAACGACACAGGGAGAGACACCGTGAACTGGACTCTGGAAGTGGTCGTCGTGCCGGTCTCCGACATCGACCGGGCCAAGGCCTTCTACGCCGACCAGCTCGGCTTCCACGTCGACCACGACACCCGGATCGGCGACGACGTACGGATCGTGCAGCTCACTCCCCCGGGCTCCGGCTGCTCGATCGTGATCGGCCGCGGGGCCGTGCCGGACATGCCGCCGGGTTCGCTCAAGGGCCTCCAGCTGGTCGTACCCGACCTGGAAAAGGCCCGGGCGGAGCTGGTCGGGCGGGGCGTCGAGGTCAGCGAGATCCAGGTGCTGGGGCGCAACCCCCGCCCGGTGCCCGACCCGCTGGACAACGTGGGGTTCGTCTTCTTCACCGACCCGGACGGCAACGCCTGGGGCGTCCAGCAGATCTCCGAGCGCGGCTGAGGCCGGTCAGAGACGGCGGGGGCCGGTGTCCGGGCGGGCGCCGGCCGAGCCGACCCCGACCGTGGCGTGCAGCACGGAGATGCCGTCCGGCCGGGCCAGCACCGGATTCAGGGTGAGCGACCGGACCCGGGGCTGCTCGTCGGCGAGCCGGCCGACCCGCAGCAGCAGGTCGACCAGGGCGGACCGGTCCACCGGCGCGGCGCCCCGGTGCCCGCGCAGCAGCGGCGCGGCCCGCGGCTCGTCGACCAGCTCGGCGGCGTCCCGGTCGGTCAGCGGCACCGCCCGCCAGGCCCGGTCGCCGAGCAGCTCGGTGGCGACGCCGCCCAGACCGAAGCCGACCACCGGCCCGAACGCCGGATCCTCCATCAGCTCCACCACGCAGGCCACCCCGGGCGGGACCATCGGCTGGACCAGGACGTCCGCGCCGAAGACCGCCGTCATCTCGGCGTACGCCCGGCGCAGCGCGACCGGGTCGGCGAGGTCGAGGCGTACCGCGCCGAGGTCGAGGCGGTGCCGCAGGCCGGGGGCGGCCGCCTTGAGCGCCACCGGCCAGCCGAGCCGCTCGGCGGCGGCGACCGCCTCGTCGGCGCTGCCGGCGGGCGCCGACTTCACCAGGTCGATCCCGTACGCCCCGAGCAGCCCCGCCGGGTCCGAGGCGTCGGCGCGGATCGCCGCCTGGCCGGCCAGCCGGTCCACCCGGGGCAGCTCGGGCAGCGCCCCCGGGTCGCGGCGCAGCCAGGCCGCGTACCTGGTGACCCGGGCCAGGGCCCGGACCGCTTCCTCCACGCTCGGGTAGGCGGGCAGCCCGGCCGGCACCCGCCCGGCGAGGAAGGTCACCACGGTCGGCTTGCCGGCGCCCAGCGCGGCCGGCAGGGCGGCGGTGAAGTCCGCCTCCTCGACGGTCAGCTGGCCGGGCAGCGGCGGGGCGAAGACGGCGACCAGGGCGTCCACTCCGTCGTCGGCGGCGGCACCGGCCAGCGCGGCGGTGAACGCGGCGGCGCCGGCGTGCGGTCCGACATCGCGCGGATAGCCGTCGGCGAGGGTGAGTCCCTGGGCGGCGCAGGCGGTGGCGGCGAGGCCGGTCAGCGCGGAGGAGTTGCCCACCACGCCGACCCGGGACCCGGCGGGCAGCGGCTGGTTGGCCAGCAGCACGCCGACGTCGAGCAGCTCGGCGACGGTGTCCACCCGGATCACCCCGGACTGGGCGAAGAGCGCGCTGACCGCGGCCTCGTCGAGCACGGGCCCCTCGCCGAGGCCGACCGGCCGGGCCAGCGAGGCGAGCGCCACCACCGGCTTGTCCCGGCCGATCCGGCGGGCCAGCCGGGCGAACTTGCGCGGGTTACCGAAGGTCTCCAGGTAGAGCAGGATCACTTCGGTTCCCGGATCGTCCTGCCAGTACTGCAACAGGTCGTTGCCAGAGACGTCGGCCCGATTGCCGGCCGAGACGAAGCTGGACAGGCCCAGGCCACGCCGCTGCGCCTCGGCCAGCAGCGCCACCCCGAACGCGCCGGACTGGCTGAAGAAGCCGACCCGGCCGGGGGCGGGCAGGACCGGGGCGAGGGTGGCGTTGAGGCGTACCTTCTCCTCGGTGTTCGCCACGCCGAGGCAGTTCGGGCCGACCACCCGCATGCCGGCGGCGTGCGCGGCCCGGACCAGCGCGCGCTGCGCGGCGGCGCCCTCGGGCCCCGCCTCGGCGAAGCCGGCGGAGATGACCACCAGGCCGTGCGCGCCGGCGGCGGCCGCGTCGGCCACCACCGCGGGCGCCGCCTCCGGCGCCACCGCGACGACCGCCAGGTCGACCTCCGCGCCGGCGTCGGCCGCCGAGGGGTACGCGGGCAGCCCGGCCACCGTCGTCGCGCTCGGGTGCACCGGGACGATCGCCCCCGGGTAGCCGCCGTCGCGCAGGTGACCGAGGACCGCCGCGCCGACGCCCTGCCCGGTGGCGCTGGCCCCGTAGACGGCGATGCCGCGCGGGGCGAGCAGCCGGGCGATCGAGCGCGCCTCGGTGCGGTGCTCCCGGCCGCGCTGCACCTCCAGGGTCGCCTCGGTGGGGGCGATCGGGAAGTTCAGGTGCACCACACCGTCGGCGTACTGGCGCTGGACCTGGTAGCCGAAGTCGGAGAAGACCCGCAGCATGGTGCTGTTGGTGGGGAGAACCTCGGCGACGAAGTGCACGATGCCGAACCGCCGGGCCGAATCGGCCAGGTGCTCCAGCAGCACCGGGCCGATCCCCCGGCCCTGGTAGTCGTCCTCCACCACGAACGCCACCTCGGCCTCCGGCGCCTCCGGGCCGAGCCGCTCGTACCGGCCGACGGCGACCATCCGGGTGCCGGCGAGCACCACGAACGCCTCCCGGTCGCGGTGGTCGACGTTGACGAAGCGTTGCAGGTCCCGTTCCGGGATGCGCGGGTACGGCGAGAAGTAGCGCAGGTAGCGGGTGCGCTCGGAGAAGCGCGAGTGCATCGCCACGATCTCCGCTGCGTCCTCTGGCCGGATCGGCCGCAGCTGGACGGTGCTGCCGTCGCTGAGCAGCACGTCCACCGGTTGGTCGACTGTGGTCACCGGTCGGTCCCCTCCCCCAGGCCGCCGGCTCAGTCGCGCGGGTCGTGTGGGTCGAGTCCGTGCAGCGGGAAGACCGCCTTGCGGACGGCGGCGATGGCCCGGTCCACCGAGTTCGGCTCGCCGGCCGGCTGCCACGGCTGGTAGGCCGGGTCGATGTCATCGGTCATCCGCAGCGGGATCTGCCGCCCGGGCAGTCGCCGGTCGGCCAGTTCCCGCCAGGCGGGCGGGGTGAGGGTGGCCGGGTCGAGCGGGTCGCCGGTGGCCACGGCCAGCAGGTGGGTCCAGGCCCGGGGCACCACCTCGACCAGCGCGTACCCGCCGCCGCCGGTGGCCACCCAGCGGCCGTCGCAGAGCTCGTCGGCTAGCGCCCGCAGGGCGAGGTAGGTGGCCCGCTGCCCGTCGACGGAGAGGTGCAGGTCGGCCAGGGGGTCGACCCGGTGCCCGTCGGCACCGCACTGGGTGACCAGGATCTGCGGCCGGAACGCCCGCAGCACCGACGGCACGATCGCGTGGAAGGCCCGCTGCCAGCCGGCGTCGCCGGTGCCGGGCGGCAGCGGCACGTTGACCGCGCTCCCCTCGGCGCCGGGGCCACCGGTCTCGTCGGGGAAGCCGGTGCCCGGGAAGAGGGCGAGCGGCGTCTCGTGCAGGCTGATCGTGAGCACCCGCGGGTCGGCGTAGAAGATCTCCTGCACGCCGTCGCCGTGGTGCACGTCCACGTCCACGTACGCGATCCGCTCCGCGCCCAGGTCGAGCAGGCGGGCGATGGCGACCGCCGGGTCGTTGTAGACGCAGAACCCGGCGGCCCGGGCGGGCATGGCGTGGTGCAGCCCGCCGGCCACGTTGACCGCACGCCGGGCCTCGCCCCGCCAGACCGCCTCGGCGGCGGCCACGCTGGCCCCGGCGATCAGCGCGCTGGACTCGTGTATCCCGTCGAAGACCGGGTTGTCCGACGTGCCCAGCCCGTACCCGGCGAAGAGCGGGTCCTGTGGCGCGGCGCGGACCGCCTCCAGGTAGTCGGGCCGGTGCACCCGGGTGAGCAGCGCATCGTCCGCCGGCTCCGGCTTGACCAGCCGGACCCCGGGCCGGTCGAGGACGCCCAGCTCGCGGGCCAGCGCGATGGTCAGCTCGACCCGTACCGGGTTGAGGGGGTGCTCCCCCATGTCGTAGGCGAGCAGGGACTCGTCCCACACCACCACCGTGTCGTCCGACATGGGGTTATCGTCGCACGGGGGCGGCCGGCCGCCCACCACGCACGCACTGCTCAGCGCCGCGGTGTCTCCCCGGTGGCGACCGGGCGGGACGGGTCGGCCACCCAGTTGCTCCACGACCCGACGTAGAGCGCGGCGTCCGACCGGCCGGCCAGGTGCAGGGCGAGCACCGCCTGCGCGGCGGTCACCCCCGACCCGCAGTACGCCCCGACCGGCGCGCCGTCGGTCACCCCGGCCGCGGCGAACCGCTCGCGCAGCGCCTCGGCGGACAGGAAGCGGCCCTCGGTGACGTACTCCGGGGCGGGGAGGTTGACCGCGCCCGGCAGGTGCCCGGCGACCGGGTCGATCGGCTCGGTCTCGCCCCGGTAGCGGGGTGCGGCCCGGACGTCGAGCAGCGTGCCCGCGTCGGCCGCGGCGAGCCGGGCGGCGTCGTTCGCGTCCAGCACCGGCAGCGCCCCGGGGCGGACCCTCACGTCCCCGGGCGGCGGGGTGGGCACCTCGGTGGAGCTGGGCAGGCCGGCCGCCGTCCAGGCCGGCCAGCCGCCGTGCAGCAGGCGTACCTCCCGGTGCCCGGCCCAGCGCAGCGTCCACCAGGCGCGGGCGGCGGCCATGCCGTCGCCGCCGTCGTACACCACGACGGGGTGACCGGCGCGGACGCCGGCGGCCCGCAGCGTCGCCTGCAGGGCGGCCGGGTCGGGCAGCGGGTGCCGGCCGGCGGCGCCCGGCGCGCCGCAGAGCGCGGTGTCCAGGTCGACGAAGACCGCGCCGGGCAGGTGAGCGACCGCGTAGTCGTCGCGCCCGGGCGGGCCGACCAGGCGCCAGCGGACGTCGAGCAGGGTGGGCGGGTCGGCGCGGTGCAGCTCGGCGGCGAGCCGGTCAGGCTCGACCAGCAGCTCCTGGGTTCCGGACATGCGGTCCAGTCAACACCATCCGGGTACCGACCTCACGGTTCGCGGGCGGTGGATCGTCCCACCCGCGGGGTAGCATCGACCTTCGGGAGGCCGCTGACGTGAAGCATGACCTGGTCGATACGACCGAAATGTACCTGCGCACCATCCTCGAGCTCGAGGAGGAGGGTGTGCCGCCGCTGCGCGCCCGGATCGCCGAGCGGCTGCGGCAGAGCGGGCCCACCGTCAGCCAGACCGTCGCCCGGATGGAGCGCGACGGCCTGCTCACCGTCGAGGGCGACCGGCACCTGGCGCTGACCGCGCTGGGCCGCAACGCCGCCGTCTCGGTCATGCGCAAGCACCGGCTGGCCGAGCTGCTGCTGGTCAACGTGATCGGAATGCCCTACGAGGAGGCCCACGAGGAGGCCTGCCGGTGGGAGCACGTGATGAGCGACGCGGTCGAGAAGCGGGTCTACGACCTGCTCAACCGGCCGACCCGCTCGCCGTACGGGAACCCGATCCCCGGGCTGGAGGAGCTGGGCTCGCTGGAGCCGGAGGCCACCGACACCGCCGAGGGTGAGCGCAACCTGGCCTTCCCCGGCCTCTCCGGTCCGGTGGTGGTCCGGCGGATCTGCGAGAGCGTGCAGACCGACTCGGACGTGCTGCGCCAGTTGCACGCCGCCGGGGTCGACCCGGGCGCCACCGTCACGGTGGCCCAGGAGCGCGACGGGGTGTTCATCGACCGCTCGGGCGAGCGGATCCGGCTGCCCCGCGAGGTCGCCTCCCGGGTCTTCGTCGCCGCCCACTGACCGCCCCCGCGGCGCCTCACATGGCGCGGGTGTTCAGCGTCCTGGCCAGGGCGATCAGCTTGGTGGCCTGCGCGTCCGCCTCGGCCCGCGCGGCGTTCGGGCGGCTGGTCCAGCGCAGGGTCGCCAGTCGGTCCTCGGTGGCGAGCCAGCCCACCTCGGCGACCGGCCCGTGCTTGGCGGTCTTCGCCGAGGTCCGGCGGTAGGCGACCTGGCCCAGCTTCGACACCGTGACCGCACCGTCGGGTCGCAGGTCGGTGTTGAAGGTCGGCACGTCGATCGAGGTGTCGGTGACCGTCAGCATCAGCTCCGGCCACGTGGCGCCCTCGGCGCGTACCACGCAGGTGTGGGTGTCGCCCTGGTCGCTGGCCGCCGCCACGTCGAAACGGCCGCCGGTGTGCTTCGCGATGGCCGCGAAGTCGAGCAGCTTGCAGGCGCCGCCCGACGAGGCCGCCGCCACCTCGACGGTCACCGGCTCCACCTCGGGCACCGCCACCTGCCGGTCCTGCTCCGCGCCGCAACCGGCGCTCAGCAGTACGCCCAGGCCAGCGAGCCAGATCCGCGCGCGCACGTGGAACCTCCGCAGTCGTCGGCGGGGGGTGCCCGCCGGATGTCCGTCGGACACCGTACGGGCTGCCCCGGCCGGACGGAACCCCCGGTCGGCCCTCAGGTCGCCGGGAGGTCGCGCATCCTCCGCAGTGGAGAGAGGACGACGAAGAGCGCCGCGCTCCAGGTGCCCAGCGCGCACACCACGAGCGCCGGCCGCATCCCCCACTGGCTGCCGAGCGTCCCGCCGAAGAGCGCGCCCAGCGGGACCACCCCGAAGCAGACCCAGAGGAACGTGGCGGTCACCCGCCCCAGCAGCTCCGGCGGGGTGATCCGCTGCCGGTACGACAGGATGGCGACGTTGTAGAGCACCACGTTCGCGGAGAACGCGGCGAGCCCGACGACGTAGAGCGCCAGCCCCCAGCCGGGCCGGGCCAAGGGCACGAGCAGGTAGAGCGGGCCGGGGGCGGCCATCGCCACCCAGATCACCCGGGCCGAGCCGATCCACCGCGACAGCCGGGCGGCCAGCGCGCCGGTGACCAGGCCGCCGACCGCGCCGAGGGAGAACACCAGCCCGACCGTCGCCGGGGCGGCGTGCAGCTCGCGGACGAGGAAGCTCACCTCCAGCGAACTGGTGCCGATCGCGAAGAAGTTCGACGTGGCGGTGCAGGCGAGGATGCGGACCAGGATGGGCTGGCGGCGGATGAAGCCGAACCCCTCGGTGAGGGCGGCGCGCGGCGGGAGCCGGACGGGGTCCGTGGTCCGGTTGCGGGCCGGCGGCCGGATCAGCAGCAACGTCACCGCGCTGACCACGAAGGCGAGCGTGGTGCCGAGGAAGGTCTTCGCGGCGCCCACGAGGCCGGTCAGCGCACCGCCCACCGTCGGCCCGACCAGCTGCGCGGCGTCCTGGCTGACGGTGAGCCGGGCGTTGCCCTCGACGAGCCGGTCGGCCGGCACCAGCCGGGGCAGGGTGGTCTTGTACGACACGGTGAACAGCACGGTCAGCACGCCGGAGAGCCCCACCACGACGTAGAGGAAGGCCAGCGAGAGCCGGTCGACCAGGGCGGCCACCGGCACTGACAGCATCAGCGCGGCCCGGCCCAGGTCGCAGGCGACCATCAGCCGCCGCTGGTCGACCCGGTCGGCGAGCAGCCCGGCCGGCAGCGAGAAGAGCAGGTACGGCAACCAGGCCAGGGCGCTCAGCAGCGAGACCTGGAAGACGCCCGCGTCGAGGGTGTCGGCGGCGAGCAGCGGCACCGCCACCCCGGAGATGCGGGTGCCCAGCTCGCTGACCGTCTGGCCGCCCCAGAGCAGGGCGAAGTCCCGGTTGCGCCACAGCGGGCGCGCTGCGCCGACGCGCGGCGCGTCGAGCTGCTGGGTCACGGTCGGCCACCTGCCTGGTGCGGAACGGTTCGCCGGAGCGGCCGCCCCGGCCGACCCAACCTAGGTGCGGCGGCGGCGCGGGGACATTCGTTTACCGTTCAGTCGGCCACGTAGGGGCAGTGCCGGCAGCCGCGTCCGCAGCAGGTGCCGCGGCGGGCCAGGAAGCCGGCGGTCAGCACGAACAGCCCCGTCCCCGGGTCGGGGTAGCCGGCCTCGCCGGCGGCCAGCGCGGCGGCGTGCCGGGCGAGGATCCGCTCCCGGTCGGGATGCTCCGGCGACAGCCGGGACGGATGCGGCTCGGTGAGCGGCCGGTCCGCCAACGGTCGCCGCTCCCCTGCCACGCCGGCAGTCTACGGAAAGCGGTCCGCCAGCCCCGATGGCCCGGCCGGCCCGGCCCGGCCGCCGGGGCCGGTCAGCCGTGCCGGGCGAAGGCCTCGGCGATCGCGTCCCGGTCGGCCCCGGCGGCCAGCAGCAGCCGCAGCAGCACCAGCGCCTTGTAGGGGTCGAGCAGCCCGCCGTTGAGCAGGCCGCGCCGTTGCAGGTCGGTCTCCGAGCCGACCGCGCCGTAGGTGTGCCGCAGCACCGCTCCGGCGCCGGTGCGCGACGTCAGCACCACCGGGATGCCCTCGGCCAGTGCGCTGAGCACGGGGGCCAGCGCGGACGGCACGTGCCCCACCCCGAAGCCGGCCACCACCAACCCGTGCCGGCGCTCGGCCAGCCCGTCGAGCTGCCAGCCGTCGTCGTCCAGGGTGACGGTGTGCAGGGCCACCCGGGTGGCGTCCAGCCGCGCCGGGTCGACCGGCGGCAGCGCCGGACGGCGGGGCGGCCGGGTGAGCAGGCGAACCCGCCCCTCGACCAGGTGGCCGAGCGGACCGGCGTTGGGCGAGGCGAAGGTGGCCGTACTGGTGCTGTGGGTCTTGCGGACCCAGCGCGCGGCATGAATCTGGTCGTTGACAGCGACCAGCACGCCCAGGTCGCGGGCGTCGGGCGACGCGGCGACCCGAGCGGCGGCCAGCAGGTTGGCCGGCCCGTCCGCACCCGCCAGGGTCGGATTGCGCATGGCGCCGGTGAAGACCAGCGGCGCGGCGTGCGGCCAGATCAGGTCGGCCAGGAAGGCCGTCTCCTCCAGGGTGTCGGTGCCCTGGGTGACCACCACGCCGGTCGCGCCGTCGGTCACCGCCTGCGCGGCGGCGGCGACCACGTCGATCAGCCGACGGTACGACAGGTCGGCGCTGGGCACGGCGAGCGCGTCGCGGACGTCCAGCGGCGCGCCCAGCCCGGCCAGTCCCGGCACGGCGGCCACCAGGTCCGCCCCGGTCAGCCGGGTCACCACCGGCCGCTCCCCGGGGCCCACCCCGGCCATCGCGATCGTCCCGCCGAGCGTGAAGAGAGCGATGCTCACCGGCCGTTCCTTCCATCGGGGCTGTCGATCATGAACCCTACCGGGCGGCCCGCTGTGCCATCACCGCCTGGCCGGACGTGCCCCCGGACCCCCATGATCGTCTGATCCGTGGCGACTCGACACCGCCGCCGCAGCGACGGCTCCAGGTCAGACGATGTTGGTCGGGTCACACGCCGGGGCCACCGGTCTCGGCGCGGACCCGGGTCAGCAGGTCGACGAAGGGGCCGGGCCGCTCGTAGAGCGAGCGGTGGCCGGCCCCGTCGAGCACGACGTGCTCCTTGCGGGGCGCCTAAGCCGGGTGTCCCACCAGGCTGTCCGCAGTGTGGACCAGCGCGTCGAACTCGGTCTCGAAGTCGGGCGGACCCACGGTCGTGTAGCCGGGAATGGTGAACGCGGGTCCGATCATCAGCGACATGGTCATGCATTGAACCCGACCGCCCGGGGCCGCAGAACAGGGGTCACGCGAACCAGGTGATCGCCTGGCCGTGTCCCCGGGTCCAGGCGAGCGGCATCCCGTCCAGCGCGAGCACGTTGTGAAACGCCCCGCCCGGCTGCTCCGGCAATGCGGCGTGGGACAGCACGTCCGGGTCCTCGTTCGCGACCCAGTGCCCGGGCATCGTGCGGACCAGCTCGACGAACGCGTCCCGTCGGGGTTCGGGCACCTGGTACAGCACCGAGGTGTGGAACACCACCAGGGTCGCGCCGGGCGGTGCCAGCGCTGCCAGCGCCGGCAGGTCCTCCACCAGATCGCCCCGGACGAGCAGCGGAGGATCGGCGGCGACGACGCTCACCGCCGCTCGCAACCGTTCGCGGCGGTGCGTGTGCTCCGGCCAGATGAGGGCGTACAGCCACGCGACGTCAGCCGGGTCGGTCACGTCGAGCGGGTTCAGGTCCAGCCCGGCTCGCCACACCACCTCGGGCAGCCTGGCCGGTGGCGCACTGCCGGTGATCGCACAGTCGAGGACTGGGGCACCCTCGCCGAGCAGGCGGTCACCGTAGCGGTACGCGTACCGGTCCGGGTAGAGGCAGAGGCCAGCGGACGCGCCGACCTCCAGCAGCGCGAGCGGCTGCGGCAGCGCGGCGAGCACCGGGAGCAGTACGGCGCACCGGCCGGCCTCGTTCGTCTGGGTCGCCCGGGCGAGGATCTCCGCCTCGATCGCCGGCCAGTTCGCCATGGTGTAGTCGTGGAAGGCGGTCGAATCCTCGACCGGACCGCCGAGGAGCCGGACCACGGCGAAGAGCAGGTTCGGCTGCCGCTTGGCCGGCGGGAGCGCATCGATCAGGGCGAGCAGCTCGTCGTCGCGGGACACCGCAAGCGACAGGCGCTCGTACGCAGGCGACACCCCGCGCGCCTCACGGGCGGCGAACTCGGCGTAGGTCGCAGCGGTCGTCATCGGTCAATGATCTCCGTCGGTCGCGGTCGTACCGACATCCAACCGCTGTGCGCGGGCGACGGTTCGGCGGGCGTCACGCCACGCGATCAGGGTTGTTTGTATCCGGGGGGAGCGGACACTCTCCCCTCGGCGTCTGGCGCTCACCTGGTCGATCAGCCAGTCAGGCGCGTCGGCCTTCCTGATGGCTTCGGTCTTGCTGAGCAGTGCGCCGTTGCGGAGTGCGTAGCGACCCCGGGCCATCGACGTGAGCCCGAGGTCCGCGAGGGCGGGGTCCAGCCACAGCCACGGACGCCGGGCGGCCCAGGCCCAGTAGCCGGTAAGCTCGGCGCGGGCAGCCGCTCGGACATCGTCGTCACTCATCGGCGGGAGGACGTCCCGGGGTGGGCGGCCGAAGAGCGCGTACCCGTGCCGCACCAGTTCCGCCCGGGTGACCCCGGACAGGATGCGCTGGACGAGCTGCCCGTGGGTCCAGGTCGGATGCGGAACCTGGACGTCGGGGATCGTCGCGGCGTCCACGTAGACGCAGCCCAGGTTGGCGCCGGAGCCGGCTCCGTCGTCGAGGCGACGATGCACGGTGGCGAGCGCGGCCTGGCGGGCGGCGTCGACCGGCCCATCGGTCAACGCGACCAGGTCGAGATCGCTGACGCCGGGAAGGTAGTCGCCGGTGGCCAACGACCCCGCGACCAGCAAATCGGTGACCCAGCCGAGCGCCGCGACGTCCCTGGCGAACTCGTCGACGACAGCCGGTGGGGTCACCATGAGGTCAGTCTATGAACTGTTCCGCGGCTTCCGCCGACGGGAGATCTCCTCCAGGTGCTGCAGCCGCCGCAGCTCCACAGCGGCAGGACCGGACCGTGCGTCGTCACGCCAGGCCGTCCAGGAAGCGCCGGGTGGCAGCGCGAGCATGCCAGCGGGAGGCCCATTCCGCCTGATAACAGGGGTACGGAGCCAGCCGCGCCCACCACCACCGGCAGCCGGCACAGAGGCCGTCGACGCCGGGCAGGTGCACCGACAGGATCTGCTGGACCTGATGCTCGGTCACGCCTGCTTGCTCTTGCAGTGCCCAGCGCTGCCGACTGCGTCCTACTGCCTGGCAACCTGGCTTTAATGAGCTGCCCCGACCCCCGCTCAGGGATCGGGGCAGCTTTGCCTATCGCAGTTTCCGCAGACGCCTCGTATATGTCAGCTGCAGCCGCTGGTGGAGCCGCAGCCCTCGCAGACGTAGCAGCTACCGGCCGGCCGCATCTTGGTGCCGCAGGTGAAGCAGAGCGGCGCGTCGGCGGCCTTGCCGAGCACGGCCTCCAGCAGCTCGGTGCTGGAGCCCACCGCCGGGGCCGGCTTGACGGCGGCGACGTCCGCCATTTCCTGGGCCGGCTGGGCGACCGCCGACTTGGGTTCCGTCGGGGCCTCGACCGGGGCCGAGGACGCCATCGCGGTGAGCTCCGCACCGCTGATGGCCGCCGTCTCCGCCTCGGCCTCGGCCCGCAGCTGGGCGGCCCGCTCCTGGGCGGTGAAGATGCCCAGTTCGGCGCGGCGCTCGTACGGCAGGAAGTCCAGCGCCAGGCGACGGAAGATGTAGTCCATCACCGAGGCGGCCATCCGCACGTCCGGGTCGTCGGTCATGCCGGCCGGCTCGAAGCGCATGTTGGTGAACTTGCTGACGAACGTCTCCAGCGGGACGCCGTACTGCAGACCGATGGAGATGGCCACCGAGAAGGCGTCCATCACACCGGCCAGGGTCGAGCCCTGCTTCGACATCTTGAGGAAGACCTCGCCGAGGCCGTCGTCCGGGTAGGACGACGCGGTGAGGTAGCCCTCGGCGCCGCCGACGGAGAAGCTGACCGTCTGCGACGGGCGCTTCTTCGGCAGCCGCTTGCGCACCGGGCGGTACTCGACGACCTTCTCGACGACCTTCTCGACGACCTTCTCCGCCACGGCCTTGTTCGGCTTGGCCACGGAGAGCGGCTGGCCGACCTTGCAGTTGTCGCGGTAGATCGCCAGCGCCTTGAGGCCCAGCTTCCAGCCCTCGAAGTAGATCTTCTCGACGTCCTCGACGGTGGCCTGCTCCGGCATGTTGACCGTCTTGGAGATGGCGCCGGAGATGAACGGCTGGACGGCCGCCATCATCCGCACGTGGCCCATCGGGGCGATGGACCGCTCGCCCATCGCGCAGTCGAAGACCGGGTAGTGCTCCGGCTTGAGGCCGGGGGCGTCCACCACGTGGCCGTGGTCGGCGATGTGCTCGACGATCGCCTCGACCTGCTCCTCGGGGTAGCCGAGGCTGCGCAGGGCGCGCGGCACGGTCTGGTTGACGATCTGCATCGAGCCGCCGCCGACCAGCTTCTTGAACTTGACCAGCGCCAGGTCCGGCTCGACGCCGGTGGTGTCGCAGTCCATCATCAGGCCGATGGTGCCGGTCGGGGCGAGCACGCTGGCCTGCGAGTTGCGCCAGCCGAACTTGTCACCGACCTTGTTGCCCTCGGTCCACTGCCTGGTGGCCTCCCGCACGATCGCGGTCGCCACGGTGCTGGTGGGCTTGATCTCGTCGTTGGCGGCGGCGTGCTTGCGCATGACCCGCTTGTGCGGCTCGGCGTTGCGGGCGTAGCCCTCGTACGGGCCGACGATGCCGGCCAGCTCCGCCGAGCGGCGGTACGCGGTGCCGTTCATCAGCGAGGTGATCGCCGCGGCGACGGAGCGGCCCTGCTCCGAGTCGTACGGCAGGCCGGAGGCCATCAGCAGCGCGCCGAGGTTGGCGTAGCCGATGCCGAGCTGCCGGTAGGCGCGGGTGGTCTCACCGATCTTCTCGGTCGGGAAGTCGGCGAAGCAGATCGAGATGTCCATCGCGGTGATGACGAACTCGATCGACCTGACGAACTTCTCCACCTCGAAGCCACCGTCGGCGCGGAGGAACTTCATCAGGTTGAGCGAGGCCAGGTTGCACGAGGAGTTGTCCAGGTGCAGGTACTCCGAGCACGGGTTCGACGCGGTGATCCGCCCGGTCTCCGGGCAGGTGTGCCAGTCGTTGATGGTGTCGTCGTACTGCAGACCGGGGTCGGCGCACTCCCAGGCGGCCTGGGAGATGCTGCGGAACAGCTTCTTGGCGTCGATCGTCTCGATGGTCTGCCCGTCGAGCCGGCCGCGCAGGTCGAAGCCGCCGCCGTTCTCCACCGCCGACATGAACTCGTCGGAGACCCGGACCGAGTTGTTGGCGTTCTGGTACTGCACGCTGACGATGTCGGCGCCGCCCAGGTCCATGTCGAACCCGGCGTCGCGCAGCGCGCGGATCTTGTCCTCCTCGCGCGCCTTGGTGACCACGAACTCCTGGATGTCCGGGTGGTCCACGTCGAGGATGACCATCTTCGCCGCGCGCCGGGTGGCGCCGCCGGACTTGATGGTGCCGGCGGAGGCGTCCGCGCCGCGCATGAAGCTCACCGGGCCGGAGGCGTTGCCACCGGAGGAGAGCAGCTCCCGGGAGGAGCGGATCCGGGAGAGGTTGACGCCGGAGCCGGAGCCGCCCTTGAAGATCAGCCCCTCCTCCTTGTACCAGTCCAGGATCGAGTCCATCGAGTCGTCCACCGCGAGGATGAAGCAGGCGCTCACCTGCTGCGGCGACGGCGTGCCGACGTTGAACCAGACCGGCGAGTTGAAGCTGAACACCTGGCGCAGCAGCATCCAGGTCAGCTCGTGCGCGAAGATCTCGGCGTCCGCCGGACTGGCGAAGTAGCCGAACTCCTCACCGGCCTTGCGGTAGGTGGTGACCACCCGGTCGATCAGCTGCTTGAGCGACCACTCCCGCTCCGGGGTCCCCACCGCGCCCCGGAAGTACTTGGTGGTCACGATGTTGGCCGCGTTGACGCTCCAGGACTCGGGGAACTCCACCCCGCGCTGCTCAAAGTTGATCGAGCCGTCCCGCCAGTTCGTCATCACGACGTCGCGGCGCTCCCACGCCACCTCGTCGTAGGGGTGCACGCCCTCGGTCGTCCAGACCCGCTGGACCTTCAGACCCGACACCGCGCCGGCCTTCGCCCGCGAGCGGCTGGTTGTCACGCCGTCCCCCGCCATCTCATCCGCCCCCTCGTCTGCGCGGTCACCCACCGCGCGTCGTCACTGTCAGAAATCCGAAAAACTCAACTGGTACGGCCGGCGGTCTCGACCGCGTCGGCCCCGGCGCCCTCTCGGGCGCGGGCCGCGGCCCGCAACGTCTCGATCTCCCGCTCGAAGTCGGCAAGCGAGTCGAAGGACCGGTAGACGCTGGCGAAGCGGAGGTAGGCCACCTCGTCCAGGTCCCGCAGTGGGCCCAGGATCGCCAGCCCCACCTCGTGGCTCGGGATCTCGGCGGCCCCCTTGGCCCGCACGGTCTCCTCGACCTTCTGCGCGAGCAGCGCGATCGAGTCCTCGTCGACCGGGCGCCCCTGGCACGCCTTGCGCACCCCGCCGATGATCTTCGTCCGGCTGAACGGCTCGGTCACCCCGCTGCGCTTGACCACCGCGAGGACCGCCTCCTCCACCGTGGTGAACCGCTTGCCGCACTCCGGGCAGGAACGGCGGCGACGGATCAGCTGGCCGTCGTCGGCCTCCCGCGAGTCGACCACCCGGGAGTCGGCGTACCGGCAGTACGGACACCGCATCGCCTGACCTCCTTGATCGACCGTGGCACGCCGCCTGCACCCGGGCACGCGTAGACCCGGCGAGGCCCGTGTCGATGGCCCTCGCCGTCGTCGACGGTACGGGAGTGCGGTCGGTAGTTGAACCCAACCTGTAGGCAACTTACGCCGGTGTGACTACTACATCTAGGGGTTGACCGTATGCCGCCGGCCGGGTGTGGTCAAGTTGGCCGGCGTGTCCGGCGCGTCACCTCGGAAGCCACCGGCGAACCCCCTCCCGGGAAAGATCGACGCCGGCCGGAGCGCCCTCCGCCGACATCCCCAACCGGCCGGGCCGGCGGGAGGTTACCGCCCGTCCGGCCAGCACCCGGGAAACGGACGGCCACCGCGAAACCGCCTACCGGTCGAACAGGAGTTCGACGACGACGTACCATTTATCAGAACGCGCGTTCGAGATTCCAGGATTTCCGCCCGACACGCCGACGGCAGGTCGTACAGATGTTTGAAAATGACCGATCTCACCTATACGGTCATGAACGACCGGGCGCGGCGTACCACGTCGGACCGGGCGCCGCGACACCCCCGCACGCACCACGAGCCGCCAAGGCACCCAGCGCCGACCAGGGAGGACGGACGTGACCGAGGACCGGGCCAGCCGGCAGAAGAACCCGCAGCAGATCGCCGAGGCGGGTCCGCCGGCCACTCGGCGCCCCCGCGCCGCCCGCAGCCGGACCGGCCAACCGGCCGTACGCGCGGTGACCCCGGTGGTCAGCAGCTTCCCCGACCCGGCCACGGTCGACCTCACCGCCCGGCAGCGCCGCATCCTGGAGTTCATCCGCACCTGGGTCGAGCGGCACGGTTACCCGCCGAGCGTGCGCGAGATCGGCGAGGCGGTCGGCCTGGTCTCCCCGTCGAGCGTCGCCTACCAGCTCAAGGAGCTGGAGAAGAAGGGCTTCCTGCGGCGCGACCCGAACCGGCCCCGCGCGGTCGACGTCCGCGCCTCGAGCGACGCCGTCGACGACGAGCTGAGCCGGGCCCAGCGTCCCGCCCCGGCATACGTGCCGATGCTGGGCCGGATCGCCGCCGGTGGGCCGATCCTGGCCGAGCAGGCGGTGGAGGACATCTTCCCCCTCCCCCGCGAGCTGGTGGGTGAGGGCGAGGTCTTCATGCTCCAGGTCAAGGGCGACTCGATGCTCGACGCGGCGATCTGCGACGGCGACTGGGTCGTGGTCCGGCAGCAGCCGACCGCCGACTCCGGCGCGATCGTCGCGGCCATGCTCGACGGCGAGGCGACCGTCAAGACCTACCGGCGGCGGGACGGGCACGTCTGGCTGATGCCGCAGAACCCGGCCTTCGACCCGATCCCCGGCGACGACGCCACCATCATGGGTCGCGTCGTGGCGGTGCTGCGCCGGATCTGAGCATCCGACGACGAGGGGGGTGGCCGCCCGGGTGGCGGCCACCCCCTCGTCGTTCGTCGGATCAGTAGCGTTCGCCCCGGCCGGGCGGCGGGCCGTAGCCGTACTGGCCGCCGTGCCGGTCGTCGGGGCCGGCGTCGCGACGCGGGCCGGACCGCGGATCCCGGGGCCCGGGCTCTCGGCGCGGGGCCTCGGCCCGGCCGCCGCCGTAGACGCCGCCGCCACCGCGCTGGCCGCCGCCGTTCGGGCCACCGCCGTTCGGAGCGGGGCCGTTCGGGGCGCCGCCCCGGCCACCGCTCGAAGGACCGCCGCCGTAGGCCCCGTCACCGGCCGGGCGACCACCGCCGTAGACACCACCACCGGCCGGACGACCACCGCCACCCGCGGGCCCACCCGCGGGCGGGCGGCCGCCGCCACCGTAGGCGCTACCGGCCGCCGCCCGACCTGGCGCGCCACCGGCGCCGGCCGGGGCACCGTAGACCCCGCTGCCCGAGGGTGCGCCGCCGTAGACGCCACCGCGCGGCCGTTCCCCGCCGGCGTTGCCGCCACCGGGCCGGCCGCCGCCGGGCCCGAAGCCGTCCTCCGGGCCGCGGTCGAGGGCGCGGCCCTCGTCGGCGGGCGCGGGGTTGCGTCGCGCCCGCATGATCCCGAAGATGCCGGCGCCAACCAGCAACGCGCCCAGCACGCCGACCGCCCCGATCAGGTACGTGATCTGATCCAGGCTGAGGCCGTCGTACCAGGACTTCTGCGCCACCGGCTTCGCTGCGGCCGCGGCCCCGTCGAGCGCCTCGGCGCCCTTGCTGGAGGGGGTGTAGCCGAGGATGTCGACCGGCTCGTCCGGGGCGAGCTCGCCGCCGTCGGAGACGGTGACGAACGACTTCCCGTCGGCGGTGTAGGAGATCGCCTCCCCGAACGGGTCGGCCAGCGGGGTGACCCGGGGCTTGCCGGTGGTCAGCGCGGCGAGGACGTCGCCGTTGGACACGTCGTACTCGAAGGCGTCCGCGTAGGTGCGCAGCACCACCCTGGTGCCGTCCGGTGAGCGGGCCGCGCCGGTGACCGCCACCCGGCCGATGATGTTCAACGGGTTCTCGGTGGTGGTCTTCGGCAGGCTGACCTCGCCGACCTTCTTCATCGGCACCGGCTCGGTGTCACCGCTGTTGAGCTTCCCCGTCGGGGCGTAGATCTCCGCCTTGCCGCTGGGCACCTTGGTGATCACCAGCGGCAGGCCGTCGGCGCCGATCAGCAACGCCTCCGCGTCGTGCGGCTTGCGCTCCGGGTACGACAGCCGGTGCAGCACCGGCTGCTTGGCGCCGCTGACCGGCATGCTCCACACCGCGACCCGGCTGCGCCGCTCCTTGCTGGTCAGGTTGTCGCCGGTATCGGCGATCCAGAGCGTCTGGCCGTTCGGGGAGAGCGCGAGGTCCTCGGTGTCGAACGGGCCGGCACCGGAGTAGCGGACCGGATCCTTGGCGATCCCGCACTTGCCGTTCAGGAAGAAGACCCGCTTGCGGCTCTCCTGGAGGGTGCCGTCGTTGACCACGATGTAGCCGGTCTTCGTGGCCACCAGCCCGGAGACCTCGCGCAGCCGCGGGTCCTCGATGGTGCAGCGCTTCTTGCCCGGGGTCACCGGGGCGGACGACGTGGGTGCCGCCACGGCGACAGCGGCGGGCGCCACGGTCGCCCCGAGCAGGCCGAGGGCAACCGTGACCGAGGAAACAGCGCGGCGCATTTCGCCAGTGTCGCATGCCGCTGGGAGCGGCATGGTGACCCAGGGAGCGCGCTCACCGGGCGGCGGCCACCGCCTGGCCCTCGTACGCGGTGAACGGCGCCAGCTCGGCGGCGAGCGCCTCCCCCACCCGGACGTGCAGCAGGGTCCCCTCCGGCAGGTGGGAGGTGTCGAGCACCTCGCCCTGCTGGTGCACCCGGGCGACCAGGTCGCCCCGGTCGTACGGCAGCACGGCGCGGACCTCCACCGCCGGGCGGGGCAGCCGCTCCTCGATCGCCTGCCGCAACCCGTCGAGGCCCCGCCCCTTGTGCGCGGAGACGAAGACGGCGTCCGGCCAGAGCCGCTTGAGCCGCAGCAGCGTCTCCTCGTCGGCCGCGTCGGTCTTGTTGACCACCAGCAGCTCGGGCAGCCGGTCGGCGCCCACCTCGGAGAGCACCTCGCGGACCGCGCGGACCTGCCCCTCCGGATCCGGGTGGGTGCCGTCGACCACGTGCACCACCACGTCGGACTCGGCGACCTCCTCCAGCGTCGAGCGGAACGCCTCGACGATCTGGTGCGGCAGGTGCCGGACGAACCCGACGGTGTCGGAGAGCGTGTAGAGCCGGCCGTCGGAGGTGGTGGCCTTGCGGGTGGTCGGGTCCAGGGTGGCGAAGAGCGCATTCTCCACCAGCACGCCCGCCCCGGTGAGCCGGTTGAGCAGGCTGGACTTGCCAGCGTTGGTGTAGCCGGCGATCGCCACCGCCGGGACGGCGTTGCGGGAACGGCGGGCGCGCTTGGTCTGGCGTACCACCTTCATGCCCTTGATCTCGCGGCGCAGCCGCGCGATCCGGGTGCGGATCCGGCGCCGGTCGGTCTCCAGCTTGGTCTCACCGGGACCACGCAGACCCACACCGCCGCCGGCACCGCCGCCGCGGCCGGAACCACCGGTCTGCCGGGAGAGCGTCTCACCCCAACCACGAAGCCGCGGCAGCAGGTACTCGAGCTGGGCCAGCTCGACCTGCGCCTTACCTTCCTTGCTCTTGGCGTGCTGGGCGAAGATGTCGAGGATCAGCGCCGTCCGGTCGACCACCTTGACCTTGGTGCGCTGCTCCAGGTTGCGCAGCTGGGACGGGGAGAGCTCACCGTCGCAGATCACCGTGTCGGCGCCGGTGGAGAGCACCACCGCGCCGAGGTCGTCGACCTTGCCCCGGCCGATGTAGGTGGCCGGGTCGGGGCGGTTGCGCCGCTGGATCAGCCCCTCGAGCACCTGCGAGCCGGCCGTCTCGGCCAGCGCCGCCAGCTCGGTGAGGGAGTTGTCGGCGTCGTCCTGGCTGCCCTCGGTCCAGACGCCGACCAGGACGACCCGCTCCAGCCGGAGCTGGCGGTATTCGACCTCGGTGATGTCGGTGAGCTCGGTGGAGAGGCCGGGGACCCGCCGCAACGCCTTCCGCTCCGACAGCTCGTACTCGCCGGTGGTGGCGTCGAGCTCGTCGTTCTCGTAGGGAACGTAGGTCTCCTGGTCTCGCAAGCTGCGTCTCCTGTCCGTTCTGTGCATGTACTGAGCAATCCTGACATGTGTCAACGCGGGACGCACCTGCTATATGCCCGTGGTGAACGTCGCCAAATGCGGGGCCGGATGCCGGCCGACCTCGGCGGGCGAGTAGAAATGCGGGGCGAGCTGCTCAGCCATGACGGAGGGACTTCCGTGGCCATCACCCGACTTCCGAGTGCCGGATTCTCGATCACGATCCGGATCGCGGTGCCCGCGGACGCCTCCTCGATCGGCCGGCTGACCACCGCGGCCGGCGAGGCCGGCGCGATCGTCACCGCGCTCGACGTGGTCGACTCCGACCCGACCAGCGTGATCGTCGACCTGACCTGCGACACCGCTGACGCCGGCCACGCCGACCAGGTGGTCGACGCGCTGACCGCGCTGGACGGCGTGGACGTCCGCAAGGTCTCCGACCGGACGTTCCTGCTGCACCTGGGCGGCAAGATCGAGGTCAACTCGAAGGTGGCGCTGCGCACCCGGGACGAGCTGTCCCGGGCCTACACCCCGGGGGTGGCCCGGGTCTGCATGGCGATCGCGGAGAACCCGGCGGACGCCCGGCGGCTGACCATCAAGCGCAACACCGTCGCGGTGGTCAGCGACGGCTCGGCCGTGCTGGGCCTGGGCAACCTCGGGCCGGCGGCGGCGCTGCCGGTGATGGAGGGCAAGGCGGCGCTGTTCAAGCGCTTCGGCGGGGTGGACGCCTGGCCGGTGGTGCTCGACACCCAGGACACCGACGAGATCGTGCAGATCGTCAAGGCGATCGCGCCCGCGTACGGCGGGATCAACCTGGAGGACATCGCCGCGCCGCGCTGCTTCGAGATCGAGGCCCGGCTGCGCGAGGCGCTGGACATCCCGGTCTTCCACGACGACCAGCACGGCACCGCGATCTGCGTGCTGGCCGCGCTGACCAACGCGCTGCGCGTCGTGGGCAAGCAGCTTCCGGAGGTCCGGGTCGTGGTCTCCGGCGCCGGCGCGGCCGGCACCGCGATCATGAAGCTGCTGCTGCGCCAGGGCGTGGGCGACATCATCGCGTACGACCGGCAGGGCGCCCTGCACCGCGGCCTCACCGGGCTCAACCCGGCCTGGCAGTGGCTGGCCGAGAACACCAACCGGGAGAACTACTCCGGGGACCTGCCCGGCGCGGTCCGGGGCGCGGACGTCTTCATCGGGGTGAGCGCGCCGAACCTGCTCACCGGGGACGACATCGCCACGATGGCCAAGGACGCGATCGTCTTCGCGCTCGCCAACCCCGACCCGGAGGTCGACCCGCGGGAGGCGCGCAAGCACGCCGCGGTGGTCGCCACCGGCCGCTCGGACCAGCCGAACCAGATCAACAACGTGCTCGCCTTCCCCGGCGTGTTCCGCGGCATGCTCGACGCGCACGCCGAGGAGTTCACCGAGGAGATGGCGCTCGCCGCGGCCCGGGCCATCGCGGACGTGGTCGGCGGGGACAAGATCAACCCGACGGTGATCGTGCCGAGCGTCTTCGACTCCCGGGTCGCCCCGGCCGTGGCCGCCGCCGTCCGCGCCGCCGCCACCAACCCGACCCCGCGCCCGGCCGCCGACCCCGGCCCGGCCGACCTCCCCGAGATCGCCGCCAACGCCTCCGCCACCCCCTGACCGGGGACGGGTGTCGGGCGGGTCAGGGCAGGGGCGCGGCGGGGGTGAGTTCACCCGTGGCCACCAGGACGGCCGGGCCGGAGAGCCAGCACGACTCCTCGGTCACGGTCACCGTGAGGCGGCCGCCGGGCACGTCGACCGCGACCGTCCCGGTGTCGAGGCCCGCATCGCGCAGGGCCGCCGCGCCGACCGCGCAGGCGCCGGTGCCGCAGGAGAGCGTCTCGGCCGAACCGCGCTCGTAGACCCGCATCAGCACGTGCCCGTCGGTGCCCTCGACCGGCTCGCCCGGCGCGGTGAACTCCACGTTCACCCCGGCTGGGAAGACGGCGGCGTCGTACTCCGGCGCCCGGGTCAGGTCCAGGCCGGCCAGGTCCAGCCCGGCCGGCAGCGCGCACACCAGGTGGGGGTTGCCGACGTCCACCGCCGCGCCCGGCAGGGTCAGCCCGCCGAGGGTGGCGACGGAGGCGTCGTACACCCGGGGGCGACGCATCTCGACGGCGATGGCGTCCCCCTCGACCCGCGCCCGCACCAGGCCGGCGCGGGTCGCGACCGGCAGCGCCGCGCCGGCCGGCGCGGCCAGCCCGTGGGCCAGCAGGTAGCGGACGAAGACCCGGGCGCCGTTGCCGCACATCTCGGCGAACGAACCGTCGGAGTTCCAGTAGTCCATGAACCACTCGGCCTCGCCGGCGAGGGCGGCCCCCTCCGGGTGTTTGGCCGCGCGCACCACCCGCAGCACGCCGTCCCCGCCGATGCCACGCCGCCGGTCGCAGATCGCGGCGACCAGCCCGGGCGTCAGGTCGAGCGCGCCGTCCGGATCGGGCAGGATGACGAAGTCGTTGCCGGTGCCGTGGCCCTTGGTGAACTCCACGCCCCCATCATCCCCGATGGTCGGCGGCCATCCGCAGCGCAGTCGGCACGAACTCCGGCGCCGCCGAGTCCAGCCAGTGGACCCGCGGGTCGCGGCGGAACCAGGAGCGCTGCCGGCGGACGAAGCGCCGGGTGGCCCTGATCGTCTCCTCGTACGCCTCGGTCTCGGTCAGCTCCCCGGCCAGGAAGCGCAGCACCTGCTGATAGCCGAGCGCCCGGCTGGCTGTACGCCCCTCGGGCAGGCCACGGCCGACCAGCTCGCGGGTCTCGGCGACCAGGCCGTCGGCCCACATCCGGTCCACCCGCAGCGCGATCCGCTCGTCCAGCAGGGCGGTGTCCAGGTCGACGCCGAGCTGCACCGACGGGTAGTACGGCGTCGGCTCGGGCAGCGCGGCGGTGAACGGCGCGCCGGTCAGCTCGATCACTTCGAGGGCCCGGACGATCCGCCGGCCGTTGCCCGGCAGGATGCTCGCCGCGGCGGCCGGATCGGCCTCGCGCAGCCGGGCGTGGAGCGGGGCCGGGCCGACCTCGGCCAGCTCCCCCTCCAGCCGCTCCCGCACCGCCGGATCGGTGCCGGGGAAGTCGAACTGCTCCAGCACCGCCCGCACGTACAGCCCGGAGCCGCCGACCAGCAGCGGCACCCTGCCCCGGGCCAGGATGTCGTCGACCTCCGCCCGGGCCAGCCGCTGGTACTCCGCGACGCTGGCCGGCTCGGTCACCTCCCAGATGTCCAGCAGGTGGTGCGGCACCCCCTCCCGCTCGCCCGGGGTGAGCTTGGCGGTGCCGATGTCCATGCCCCGGTAGAGCTGCATCGAGTCGGCGTTGACCACCTCGCCGTCGAGGGCGTGCGCCAGGGCGATGCTCAGCGCGGACTTGCCGGCCGCGGTCGGCCCGACCACGGCCACCACGATGCCGCTCATGCCGGTTCCCAGGACGCCACGAAGTAGGCAACGCCGTAGGGCGCCGAGTAGTGGCGCAGTTCCCCGCGCCAGTCACCGCCGGCCGCGCGGACCGCGCCGGCCAGCACCTGCCAGGGGGCCCGCCCGGCGACCCGCAGCTGCGCCGAGAGGGCCGGGTCGAGGCCGAGCAGGGCCTCGGCGTCCGCGCCGGCCAGGGCCCGGGCCACCCCGTCGTCGTACGGCTCGGCGCGCGGATCGTCGTAGCCGGGCGCCTGCAGCCCCCGGCAGGCCGACCCGTCCCCCGCCACCAGCAGCGCGACCCGCCGGTCCGCCCCACCGACCAGCTCCGCCCCGAGCCGCGCGCAGCGCTGCGGCGTCTCGTCGGCGGCGACCGAGCGGGCCAGCCGGGGCAGGTCGGTACCCGAGCGGCCGGCCAGCCAGGCGCCGATCGTGAGGCTCAACGGGAGGCGCTCCCCGCCGGCACAGCTGGCTTTCCACAGCGGGACGTCCCGGTCGAGGCCGTACCCGCGCAGCGAACCGAAGTCGGCCGGACCGAATGCGGTGGTCTCCGGCCCGCTCCCGACCAGGTGGATCTCGTCCGGCTCGGCGGCAAGCAGCCCGGCGACGGCCGAATCGCAGGCGGCGCGGAGCTCGTCCAGCTCCGGCGCGGCGGCGCCGGCCAGCTCGGGGACGATCAGCGGCGGGTGGGGGCAGATGGCGGCGGCGACCAGAGGCACGCGTTCACGGTAGCCGGACGCGCCGGTGCGTCTCCGCGCCGATCCGACCATTCGGGCGGTAGGACACCGTATGGTCACGGTCGGCGACAGGCGCTCGACGGGGACGGGGGCGGACCTGTGACAATGCCGGGAGTAACTTTGCTGCGCCGTGGCGGCGATCGAGGGGGCTGTCCCCTTGACGCCGGGAGAACGAGGATGGGCACATGAGCGACTGGACTGCCTTCGGACGGGTGGACGCGGACGGCACCGTTTACGTCAAGACCGTCGAGGGCGAGCGGGTGGTCGGATCCTGGCAGGCGGGGGCCCCCGAGGAGGGGCTGGCCCACTTCGCCCGCCGCTTCGCCGACCTGGTGACCGAGGTGGACCTGACCGAGGCCCGGCTCAACTCGGGCGCGGCGGACGCCGGCCACTCACTGACCACGATCCGCCGGATCCGCGCCTCGCTGGCTGAGGCGCACGTCGTCGGCGACATCGACGCGCTGGCCGCGCGGCTGGACAAGCTCGCCGCGGTCGCCGAGGAGAAGGCCGGCGAGGCGCGCGCCGCCAAGGACGCCGCCCGGGTCGAGGCGCTGGCCCGCAAGACCGCCCTCGTCGAGGAGGCCGAGAAGCTGGCCGCCGAGTCCACCGGCTGGAAGACCGCCGGCGACCGCCTCAAGGAGATCCTCGACGAGTGGAAGACCATCCGCGGCGTCGACAAGAAGGCCGACGGTGAGCTGTGGAAGCGGTTCGCCGCCGCGCGGGACGGGTTCACCCGGCGCCGGGGCGCCCACTTCGCCTCCCTTGACCAGCAGCGCAAGCAGGCGCAGTCGGTCAAGGATGAGCTGGTCGCCGAGGCCGAGAAGCTGAAGGACTCCACCGACTGGGCGGCCACCGCCAACCAGCTCAAGGAACTGATGAACCAGTGGAAGGCCGCGCCGCGCGCCTCGAAGGAGGCGGAGCAGAAGCTCTGGGAACGGTTCCGCGCCGCCCAGGACGCCTTCTTCAGCCGGCGCAGCGAGGTCTTCTCGGCCCGGGACAACGAGCAGCGGGCCAACCTGGAGCGCAAGCAGGCGCTGCTGGCCCAGGCCGAGGCGCTGGACATCGACGGCGACCCGAAGGGCACGCAGGCCAAGCTGCGGGAGATCCAGGCGCAGTGGCACGAGGCGGGTCGGGTGCCGCGGGAGGCCGCCGCTGGTCTGGAGCGGCGGCTGCGGGTCGTCGACGACAAGGTCCGCGAGGTGATGGAATCCGCCTGGCGGCGTACCGCTCCGCAGGACAACCCGCTGCTCGCCCAGATGCGGACGCAGGTGGCGGAGGCCGAGGAGCGGCTGGCCCGGGCGCAGGCCGCCGGGGACGCCCGCCGGATCAAGGAGGCCGAGCAGGCGCTCGCCTCCAAGCGGCAGTTCCTCCAGCTCGCCGAGCAGGCCGGGTGAGCTGATCGACCCCGGAGCCCCGGTCCCGCCTCGGGACCGGGGCTTCCGCGTGTACCGGGTTCCGCCCGCGCCACCCATCCCCGCCGAGGGGCCCCGCAGCGACGGCCCCGGCCGGGACCTCCGTGCGGAGGTCCCGGCCGTCGGGCGTCGGGGTCAGTGCGCGGCGCAGCCGCCCGTCGGCGCGGGCGCCGCGGCCGGCGCGCCGATGGTGGGCAGCCCGAGCAGCACCCCGGGGGTACGCGGGGAGCGCCCCGCCTCGGCGGCGTCGCCGGCCCGGGTACGCCGGTGCGACAGCGGCTCGCCGTCGGCGTTGAGGTGGTGCGGGGCGGCGTAGGTGACCGTGGTGTGCACGATGTCGCCCGGGCGGATCTGCCCCGCGAGGGACCCGGCGTCGAAGTGCACCAGGCGGCCGTCCCGGGCCCGGCCGGACAGCCGGCCGGTCCGCTCGTCCTTGCGCCCCTCGCCGACGGCGACCAGCACCTCGACGGTCGCCCCCACCAGGCGCTTGTTCTCCGCCCAGGTGATCTCCTCCACCGTGGCGATGAGCCGGTCGTAGCGCTCCTGCACGACCTGCTTGGGCAGTTGGTCGTCCATGGTCGCGGCCGGAGTACCGGGGCGCTTGGAGTACTGGAAGGTGAACGCCGAGGAGAACCGGGCCTCGCGGACCACGTCCAGGGTGCGCTGGAAGTCGGCCTCGGTCTCGCCGGGGAAGCCGACGATGATGTCGGTGGTGATCGCCGCGTCCGGCATCGCCGCCCGGACCTTCTCGATGATCCCCAGGTAGCGCTCCGACCGGTACGACCGGCGCATCGCCCGCAGCACGTCGTCCGAGCCGGACTGCAGCGGCATGTGCAGCGAGTGGCAGACGTTCGGCGTCTCGGCCATCGCGGCGATCACGTCGTCGGTGAAGTCCTTCGGGTGCGGGCTGGTGAACCGGACCCGCTCCAGCCCGTCGATGTCACCGCAGGCGCGCAGCAGCTTGCCGAAGGCGTACCGGTCGCCGAACTCGACGCCGTAGGAGTTGACGTTCTGCCCGAGCAGGGTCACCTCCAGCACGCCCTCGTCGACCAGGGCGCGCACCTCGGAGAGGATGTCGCCGGGGCGGCGGTCCTTCTCCTTGCCGCGCAGCGAGGGCACGATGCAGAAGGTGCAGGTGTTGTTGCAGCCGACCGAGATCGACACCCAGCCCGCGTAGGTCGACTCGCGCCGGGTCGGCAGCGTGGAGGGGAAGACGTCGAGGGATTCGAGGATCTCCACCTCGGCGGCGGCGTTGTGCCGGGCCCGCTCCAGCAGCACCGGCAGCGAGCCGATGTTGTGGGTGCCGAAGACCACGTCCACCCAGGGGGCCCTGCGGACGATGTCGCCGCGGTCCTTCTGGGCAAGGCAGCCGCCGACCGCGATCTGCATCCCGGGGCGCTGGTTCTTCACCGGGCGCAGCCGGCCGAGGTTGCCGTAGAGCCGGTTGTCGGCGTTCTCCCGCACGGCGCAGGTGTTGAACACCACCACGTCCGGGTCGTCGTCGATGCCGGCGGCGCGCACGTAGCCCGCCTGCTCCAACAGGCCGGAGATGCGCTCGGAGTCGTGCACGTTCATCTGGCAGCCGTACGTCACGACGTTGTAGGTCCTAGCCACCCTCTTGGCGCCCCTTTCCTTGGGCTACCAGGGTAGCGGTCCGGCCGGTCGACCCGATTGCCCGGCATTGACCCGGCGGCCCATGGCGGGGTCCCATGGCGGGCAGTACGCTGCTCATCAAGACTGTGTTCTGGGCGATTTCGGGGGCTTTGCACTCAGCGCCGCCGATGCGCGTCTCCGCGCTCGGGGGAGCACATGACGAACCCGCGGGAGGCCAACGTGACGCTACCCAACGCGGCACAGCGCTCCGCCGTCACACCAGACGGGCGGCGACTCGCGGTGGAGACCTCGGGAGCGCCGGACGGCGAGGCCGTCTTCCTGCTGCACGGCACCCCCGGTAGCCGCAGCGGCCCCCGGCCCCGGGGCATCGTCCTGTACCGCCTCGGCGTGCACCTGGTCTGCTACGACCGGCCGGGGTACGGCGACTCCGACCGCCACGAGGGGCGTCGGGTGGCCGACGCCGCGGCCGACGTGGCGGCGATCGCCGACGACCTGGGCATCGACCGGTTCGCCGTGGTCGGCCGCTCCGGTGGCGGGCCGCACGCCCTCGCCTGCGCCGCGCTGCTGCCGGACCGGGTGACCCGGGCCGCCGTCCTGGTGGGGCTCGCCCCGGCCGGCGCACCCGACCTGGACTGGTACGCCGGCATGGCCGAGGCGAACGTGGGGGACTTCGGGCTGGCCGACGAGGACCCCGCTGAGCTCACGCTCGAGCTGACCATGCGGGCGGCCGACGCTCGCCGGGACCCGAGGACGCTGCTGGAGTTCCTCCGCCCCCAACTGCCCGAGCCGGACATCCGGGTGGTCGACGACGTCGCGATCCGTCGGCTGCTGACCGACATGTACGCCGAGGCGCTGCGGCACGGCCCGGAGGGCTGGATCGACGACGTGCTCGCCATGCGCCGCGGCTGGGGTTTCGACCTTGGGGCGATCCGCGCGCCGGTCCGGCTCTGGCACGGCGAGCAGGACCGCTTCACCCCGGTCGGCCACTCGCGGTGGCTGGCCTCGCGGATCCCCCGCGCCCAGGTCCAGGTGCAGCCCGGGGCCGCGCACTTCGGCGCGGTGGAGATCCTCCCGCAGACCCTGGCCTGGTTGACCACGCCCGAGCTGGCGGCGACCCCGCTGTATTGAACCGGGCACCGGACCGGCCGCGTCAGCGCCGGTCTCCGGGCCGGCACGGCCGCCGCCCCCTGGCCGCCGCGCCGGCGCACCCCGCGCCCGCCGCCTAGAACGGGTGCGGGTCGATCACCCGGACCACCAGGCGCCGCTCGCGCAGCGTCTGCACGCTCGGATGGTCCTGGCCGATCACCTCGGCCAGCCGGTCGGCCGCCGCCGCGTCGTCGGCGTCCGGGCCGGAGCCGCCGGCCTGCCGGGACACCAGGGCGAGGTCGCCGAGGCAGCGCAGGGTGTCCGGGTGTCCGGCGCCGATGACCTCGGCCAGCCGGTCGGCGGTGTCCCGCAGCTGGTCCCGCGCCGGCCCCCACTCGCCCTCCTCGGCGACGCAGACCGCGTGGTTCACCTCGGCCGCCAGGGTGTGCGGATGGTCGGGACCGAGTGCCTTGCGCAGCTCACCGGCCGCGCGGGCGGCCGACGAGCGGGCCGCGGACCGACGGCCGGCGGCCCGTTCGGCGGCGGAGATGTTGCTGAGGGTGGCCAGCGTGTGCGGGTGGGCCGGACCGAGCCGGAGCACCTCCTCGTACGCCCGGGCGACCGCGGTCATCTCGGTCAGCGCCCGGACCGCCTCGCCGACGGCCAGCAGGTTCGCCGCCCGGCTCGACCGGCACGCCACCGTGTCCGGATTGTCCGGCCCGAAGCGCTCGTCCAGCTTCCGGTAGGCCGCCTCGAACATCGGTGCCGCCTCGCCGGACCGGCCGGCGCTGCGCAGCGACACCGCCAGGTTGACCTGGGCGCCGAGGCTGATCCCGTCGTCGGCCCCCAGCACCTCGCCGAGCGCGTCGTACACGGTGCGCAGCAGCGCGGCGGACTTCTCGTACTCGCCGGCCTCCCGCAGATCGCTGCCGAGGCGGACGGCGGAGATCAGGGTGTACGGGTTGGTCGGGCCGAGCACCAGCCGCCGCCGCTGGTGCACCTCGTCGTCCCACCGGCGCGCCGACCGGTAGTCGCCGACCAGCCGGTACGACACGGCGAGGTTGTTGGCCGCGCTCAGCGTCCTCGGGTGGTCCTCGCCGAACACCTGCAGCCAGGAGGCGTAGGTGGACCGGTCGCGTTCGAGCGCCTCGGCGTAGCGACCGAGCGCCCGCAGGTCACCGGCGAGGCTGCCGGCGGTCATCAGGCTGTGCGGGTGCAGCCCGCCGAGCAGCTGCCGTTGCTCGGCCAGGACGGCCTCGTCCAGGGCCAGTGCCTCGTCGAATCCGCCCAGGCTGCGCAGGATGTTCGCCCGGTTGAACCGCAGGTGCAGCAGCTGCCGTCGCAGGCCCGCGACCTCGGCGGGGTCGTCCAGTTCGGCCAGCCGGGCGGACCAGATGTCGTCCACCCGCCGGCTGAACCCGTCCGCCTGCTCGAGGCCGCCGCGCTGCCACAGGTAGCGGACCCGGTCGATGAGCAGCTGGCGAACCGATTCCTCGGGGCAGGTCAGCGCCTCGGAGACCTCCAGGTGCGGCCAGAGCATGCGCAGCCGGGCCCAGGTGGCCGGGTCGTCGACGTCGCCCCGCGGCCGGGACGCGGCCAGCACCACGTGCACCTGGTGCCGGGCGGCGGCGATCTCCTCGTCGGTCATCCGGTCCCGGACCACCGCCTGCAACAGCCGGTGCACCTGGATCCGTCCACCCTGCACGTCGAGCTTGAGCAGCGCCAAACGGTTGATCTGCTGGACCAGGGCACCCCGCACCAGCCGCTCCGACACCGACGGGTCGAACGGCACGAGGGCGGCCGCCATCTCGTCGCTGTAGATCAGCTCCAGGGCGATCTCCGGGGCCAGCACCGAGCAGAGCTGCAACAGCCGGTAGGCGGCGGGCGCCTGGTCGCGCAGCCGGTTCAACGACAGGTCCCAGGTGGCCTCGACCGACAGCGCGCTGGGCCCGTGCCGCTCGATCTGCCGCAGGTAGTCGGCGACCGAGGTGCCGGTGTCGGCGAGCCACGCACCGGCGGCGGCCACCGCGATGGGCAGGTCGCCGAGCGCCTCGGCGACCCGGTCCGCCTCCTCCGCGCTGATCGCGGGCACCCGCTGGGCGAGGTGGGCGACGCTCTCCGTCCGGTCGAAGACGTCCACCTGGATCGGGTTGGCCCGGTCTCCCCACGCCCGGTTGCGGGAGGTCAGCAGGACGTGGCCGGGGCCCTGCGGGAGGAACTGCTCGATCTGATCGAGTTCCTCGGCGTTGTCGAACACGACGAGCCACCGCTCGTACGGCTCGCCCCGGCCCAACGCCTGCAGCACCGACCGGACGGTGTCCGGCAGCGTCGGCCCACCGGTGATCTCGAGCCGGCCGGCGAGGTCGGCCAGGGCGGCGTCGACGAACTGCGGCGGGTCCGCGACGATCCACCAGACCACGTCGTACGCCGACTTGAACCGGTGCACGTACTCGAGGGCGACCTGGGTCTTACCGACGCCGCCCATGCCCTGCAGGGCGACCGGCAGCACCACCGCGCTGCCCCCGCTCTGCAGTTGCGCGCGCAGCTGCGCGAGGTCGTCCTCGCGGCCGGTGAACCGGGCGTTGCGGTTGGGCGCGTTGAAGACCAACGGCTCGGCGCCGGGATAGCGGGCTCCCCCGGCCGGGCCGTCGGCGGACGCCGGCACGGGCCGGCCCACCAGGCGCAGCACCCGCTCCACGGCCGTCTGCGCGCTGACGTTGATCAGGTGGGTCGAGGTCTGGACCGGGAACTCGGCCAGTGGCCGCAGATCGGAGACGTACACCGCCAGCGCGGTGGAGCCGGTGCTCGGATCGCGGTCCGGCAGGCCGGCGGAGGGCGTCGCCACATAGGCCGGTGAGACGACGGTCAGGGTACGCGGGGCGGGCGTGCCCGCCGACCCGACGGCGGACGCCCCGTCGACCACCCGCATCCCGGCCGAGCTGAGGACCCGCTCCAACCACTCGGCCCAGACGGCGTCCTCCGGGGCGCAGCGGAGCACGATCTGGTCGTCGACCGCCTCGGTGCGCCGGCGGAAGCGGGCCTTGCCCCGCTCGCGTACCGACTCGTCCATCACCGGCAGCGCGGTCACCGCACCGTCGGTGAGGATCCCGGTCAGGGTCTCGAACGCGGCCAGCAGGGACGTCGGCGAACCCGGCGGGTCACCGAAGGTCGCCAGGGTCTCCTCGTACGCGTAGAACGGCCGGTACGGGACCTCCACCGCCGCCCAGTAGCGGCGCCGCTCGGCCTCCGTCATGCCGGTCGGCAGCCCGGCGAACCTGCGCATGGCCAGGGTGCGGCCCGCCTCCGCCTTCTCCTTCTCGGCCTGGTCGACCCGCATCGGCACCGGCAGGATCCGGATGTCCCGCCGCCGGTACCGGTCCCGCACCGAGTGGGCGACCCGGGCAGCCCCGTCGATGCCCTGGTCGCTGAGGGTGAAGCAGTCGACCAGGGTGTCCGGCAGGTGCAGGGTGCAGATGTCGGCGACGTCGCTGAGGCCGGTCCGGCTGTCGATCAGGGTGTAGTCGTACTGGCGTTTCATGTCCGCCCGCAGCGCCTCGAAGAACTGCGCGCCGCCCAGCCGGTTGTAGAAGTTGTCCCAGTCCAGCCCGCTCACCGAGACCGCGTAGTCGCTGTTCTGCCGGCCGGCGGAGAGAAAGTCCAGGCTGCCGCCGTCCGGGAAGTTCCACCGCAGGGAGAACGCGTGCCGGCCGACCCGGGCGTACTGCTCCATCCACCGGTCCGGCCGCTCGCCGGCCCGGGTGGTCTCCCACTCGTAGTCGCGGATCAGGTCGATGACCCCGCTGGTGCCCTGGATCGCCTCGGCGTCGAGGAAGGGATGGAAGAAGCGGTGCAGGCCGGGGGATTCCAGGTCCCAGTCCGCGACCAGCACCCGCCGGCCGCTGGCGGCGAGGATCCAGGCGACGTTTGCCAGTGCCATCGTCCGTCCCGTCCCACCCTTGAACGAGTAGAACGTGACGACCTGACCTTCGCGATCGTTGCTCATCGGTTCTCTCCGTGGGGACGCGGTGACGCCGGATCGTCGGCGGCGGACGGGAGGTCGAGGTGGGCGCCGGGTCGGGACCGGACCTCCGGCACCGACCCGGTCGGGCCGTGCCGGAGGCTGGGGGGCGGCTCGGGCCGCTCCGGGAAGGCGACCACCGGGCCGTGCTTGAGGTACTGGCGGCGGGCCTCGGTCACCAACGCCGGCATGAGGTCGACGAACTCGCGCATGCTGCATGCCTGCTTGACCTGGGGCACGCCCGCGTCGTGCAGCAGGTCGGTCACGTCCCCGGCCAGCCGCCGGGCGTCCTGCGGGTCGTCGGCGTCGGTGACCACCAGCGGAACGACCCACTGCCGGAGCCCGCGGACCAGGGCGGCGAGGGACGCCACCGCGCCCGGCGCCGCGACGATCCACGGATCGATCAGCAGCACCGCGGGCCGGCGGTCGAGCAGCTCGCCGGCGTCCTCGAAGTTCGCGGTACGGGCCGACAGGCCGAGCCGCTCGGCGGTGCTCGCGGCGTACTCGGCCACCGGCAGTTCCTGGCGGGCGCCGAACGGCCGCCACAGCCGACCGTTGGCGGCGTACCCGCCGGGATCGCGGTCGGGCGGGAGCCGGTCCCGGGTGGGTGCCAGGACGGCGACGACGAAGTCCGGATCCGTCGGCGCCGGCCTGGTCACCTCGTCCAGCCCGGGTGCCCGGGACGGCCCCAGCGGTTGCCTTTCGGCGGTGTCCACGATCCGGGCGGCCAGCCGGTCGAGCAGGAACCGGTACTGGTCCCGGTAGGAGGCCAGCATGCAGAGCGCGCGCAGGCCGTTCTCCGCGTACTCGGGGACGTCCCGGCCGAGGTCCAGCGCCTCGTCGAGTTCGGGGTGGGTCTCCCAGGAGGGGAACGGGATCCAGAGCACCGGCGTCAGGTGGCCGGTGCCGGCCCGGGTGGCTCCGGCGGCGGCCAGCCGGGTCCGGAAGGACTGCTGCTCCCCCAGCGCCCACGGCCGACTGAAGTAGCCCGGGGAGTAGAGCGGCACGAAGACCTCGGCGTCACCGAGCGCCTCCGCGAGGGCCGCCTTCCAGTCGGCGCCCAGCGGGATGTGCTGGTCGAAGAAGCCGACCCGCATCCCGGCCTTCGGCCGCGCCTGCCGGGTCACCTCCGCCGACAGGTCGGCGAAGAACTGGGCGACCCAGACGTCGGCGTCGGTCCGGGCGCCCTGCGGCGGCGCGGAGTGGGCGTAGCTGAGGAAGAAGTACGTCCCCCGCTTCGACGCCTTCCGCCGTCCGGCCGGCCGGGTCATCCGGGTTCCTCGGTGAAGCGGTTGCACAGCTCGTCCACGCCCGTCGGCACCAGGGGTTCGACCAGGTACGACCGATGGATCGCGACGATCCGCTGGGCGAGCCGCCAGACCACCGCCCGGTACGCGTTCTCCATCTGCATGGTCAGCAATCCGTAGACTCCTTCCCGCTGGTACTGCACCGCGATGTCGGGATCCGGCATCGCGGCGGGCGAGAACCGTTGGATGTCGCGTACCACCCGGGGCAGCGGCGCACCGTCCGTCGGCGACCAGGTGACCGGCACGATCGCCGTCTCGTGCGCCGACGCGGCGCCGTGCCGGGGCGCGATCCGCCGGCGGGAGAAGGCGTCCCACTCCCTGCCGCACCAGGCGCTGCGGAGGAGGGCGCTGGACAGCAGCGGGACGAACACCTGGCAGGTGCCGGCGGCCTGCAGCAGCTCCGGCGTCCAGCGCTCCCCGCCGGCGATGGTGCTGTCCATGAAGCCGGGGTCGACCCCGGTCACCGGGCCGACCAGCTCGCTGACATGGACGGAGAGGTCATCGTAGAAACGGGAGACGTACTCGGCGGGGTTGCCGGTGGCCCGCCGGGCCGGAGAGCGGGAGTAGCTGAGGAAGAACAGCGGGGCCCGCGTCCCGGCGCGTGTCTCCACTGTGCTCACCGATACGCCTCCGCCCTCCCCACGCGGCCGGACCATCAGCGTAGTCTCCGCGTCAATGCCGCAGCCCGCAACGGCTCGCGGCGAACCAGTCGACCGCGAAGTCCACAGTGGCGCGAACCGGGAGCAGCCGGGCGGCCGCGTTGCCGACCCGACCGTGCCGGACGAACGGCGCGCCGTCGAGGTCGGACCCCAACGCGGGAAAGTCGCCGTCGTCCAGGTCGAGGGCGCGGAAGTCGAGGCGGACCCGCCGCCCGCCGACGAGCCGGTAGCACCGGTAGTCGCGGTGCGGCGGCGGCACCGGCAGCCGGTACTCGGCCAGGTGCAGCGCGCTGCACGCCTCGTAGCCGACGCCGAGCAGCAGGATCTGTCCGGCGGCGGCGTGGAGCCGACCCACCGGTGACCGCTCCCCCAGGTGGCAGTCCAGGTCGTGGCCGTCAGTCAGCTCCCGCGCCCGGGGGCCGAGCGCGGCGAAGGAGGTCTGCGGGTGGTCGCTGCGCACCGCGCCGGGGGTACGCCGTACGTGCTCGGCGAACACGCCCATCTCCTGCGACGGGGTGGCGTGCCGGTCCCAGCCCGGCAGGGCGGCCTCGTAGCGGGCGATCCGGGCCGGATCCATGCCGCGGATGGCCGACCGGAAGGCCCGGGAGGTGGTCGAGTTGCCGGCGGTCTCGGTGGGCACCAGCAGCGTGCCGGCCGGGCCGAGGACCTCCCGCAGCGCCGCGGCGAGCGTGGCGGGCCCCTGCTCCAGCGGGCCCAGCTGGCGCAGCGCGCAGTGCACCAGCAGGTCCCCACCGGCGCGGAGGCCGAGCGCCCGGAGGTCCGCGACGAGGCGGGCCCGGCGCAGCGGAGCCGGGTACCGGTCAGCCCCGGACGACATGAGGTTCCTCCAGCGCCTGCCGCATCCGCCCGACGAAGCGCTCCCCCGGGTCGGTCAGCGCCCCGCTGGCCAGCAGCGCGTCGATGGCGTCCCGGGTCCAGGCCAGGTAGCGCTCCGCGTGCTCGCGCGCGGCCGGGGCGCCCGGCCCGTCGGCGTCCGCCCGGGACCGCCAGACCTCGGTCACCGCGAGATGGGCGTACGCCCCCTGCAACACCCCCTCGGGTGGCCGCGGGTCGGGCCGCCACGCCACCGGGATCCGGGTGGACGGTGCCGGATCGACGAGGTCGTGCAGGTCGAGCAGGGCGCCGAGCTTGGCGTGCTGCCACTCGTGCACGAGCAGCACCGCCACCGTCTCGGGGTCGGGGACTCCGGTGACGGCGACCGCCCCGAAGGCGTGCCGCGCGGTGGCGCTGCGCAGCGGCGACGCCGGGTCGGACGCCAGCGGCACCACCGCGCGCAGCCCGGCGTCGAGCGCCGCGCCGTGCGCGGGCACGTCGCGGTGCACGACCCGCCAGGCCCGGGCGAGGGTACGGCCCCACGAGCCGGCCGCCGGCTCGTCCAGCCGGGGCGCCACCGGCTGGCCGTAGCAGTCCCGTTCCGGGTCGGCGTCCTCGATGACCACCTCCGGACCGCCGACCGGCACCACGTGGGTCGGCCGCCACCCGGCCGGCGGCGGCACGGCGGGATCCAGCGACACGGCGCGGTCCAGGGTCCCGACGCGGACCCGGAACCCGTCCCGGGAGGTACGCAGCACGGCGGTCTCCCCGGCGGAGACCGGTAGCGACAGGCGGCCGAGCGTGGGCAGCATGATCGCGCCCGCCCGCACCGGCACGGCCACCTCGGTCTCGACCCTCGCCCGGACGGCGGCCGCGGCGGCGAGCGCCGGCACCAGGTCGCCGCCCCCGGCTGGTCCGCCGCGGGCGGACGGGTCGAGGTGGCGCACCAGCCACGGGCGGACGAAGGGGTGCCTCAGCACCGCCCGGACCGCGCCCGGCGCCCTGGCGTCGAGGTCGGCGAGCAGGTCCCAGGCGTCGGTGCGGCCGGCGGCGTCCCGCCAGGCCGCCAGCAGCGCCCGGGTGATGGAGAGCTGGGTCGCGGCGAGCAGGCGGAGGGCTTCGCTTCCCCCGTGGCCGGTGGCGAGCTCGGCCAGCAGCTCCGCCGAGGGCGCCCCGTCCGCGTCCGGCCGCGCGGAGCGGGACCCGTGGCGCCGCGCCGGGTACGCGTCCACGGTGTCGATCAGTTTTCGCAGGTCGGCGCAGTAGACCGACGGATTGTCGAAGCCGGTCCCGGCCCGGTGGCGGTGTGCGTACAGGCCGCCTCCGCACCGGTCGACCACCGGGCAGGCCCGGCAGGTGGCGCAGAGCGTGCCGACGCCACCCTGACGGGCGACGATCCCCGGATGCCCGGCCGCCTCGTCCACCGAGTGCCCGAAGACGTCCAGACCGGTACCGGCGGCGCCGTGGTAGGCGACCTTCAGCGAGTCCGCCTGCTCCCAGGTCCCGTCCGTCTCGATCACCACCAGATCCGCCGGCGCGGTGCCGACCGCCTCGGTGCCGCCGACCGTCCCACCGGGCAGCAGCGCGTCGAAGAGGCGGATCGGCACCGGCCGGCCGTCGTCGACCCAGCGCCGGTAGATCCGGCCCAGCCAGTCCCCGTACGGCGTCGCCGCACCGCCGGGACGCGGCGGTGGGGAATCCCAGGTGGCATGGGGCAGCAGCAGGTCGATCCGGGGCGGTCGCTCGGCGAGCAGGGCCGGGTAGACGGCGTCCGGGTCGTTGCGCACGTCGACGGTGCAGAGGATTCCGGCGTAACTGCTCCGGTATCCGGGGCGCCGGAGCAGGGCCAGCGCCCGCCGGACCAGGTGGTGACTGCTCGCGCCGTTGGCGAAGCGGCGGTGCCGGTCGTTGGCCGCCCGGTCGCCGTCCAGCGACACCCCGACCTTGACGCCGAACTCCACGAAGAGATCGCAGAACGCGGGGTCGAGCAGCACGCCGTTGGTCTGCATCCGGAGGTCGAGCGTGACCAGCGGGTCGAGTGCGGCACGGAGGTCGGTCAGCAGCTCACGCATCCGCGCGACGCCGAGCAGCAGCGGCTCGCCTCCGTGCAGGACGACGTGGACCACCGGCAGCCCGTGCGCCGCCGCGTGTTCGGCGATCCGTCCGGCGGCGGCCCGGACGACCTCGGGCGCCATCTCCCGCGGCCGGCCCCGCCAGGTCTGGTCGGCGTGCTGGTAGACGTAGCAGTGGTCGCAGCTCAGGTCGCACCGGCTGTGCACCTTGAGGACGAACTGGGTGATCCGCCGGCAGGATCCGCCCGTCCCGGGCGGACCGCACCGGCAGGCCATTCCTCAGATGGACGAGTTGAAGGCGGCGACGGGAACGGCGACCGGCGGCGTCGACTCGCTGGGGACAAGGCGCCGCCGCAGCTGCTCCACCAGGTCGGCGTGCTCGGCGGCGACCCGCCCCAGCGGGGTGTGCAGGCTGCGCGTCAGATCGTCGAGGGCGGGTCGGGCAGGACGGGTGGTGGTCTGGTCCACAATGAGTCTCCGGGGGCCCGGGGCGCGGGAGCGCGAGCGGCACAATGGCTCGAAGGTCTCTGGTCCGTGACCAGAATAGACAACTCTCGACCCAGTGTCACTGTCGGTGCGACATCGGGCACCGCCGGTGGGCATCGCGCCGCCGGCAGACAAGGAGGAGACCAGATGTGCCGGAGCATCAAGACGCTGCGTGAGCCGTACGTCCCCGAGGTGACCCCGGCGGACATCGACGCCGCCGCCTTGCAGTACGTCCGGAAGATCTCGGGGTTCCGGGCGCCGGCCGCGCACAACGCGGCCGCCTTCGACGCGGCGGTGGCGGCGGTCGCCGCCGCCACCGCGACCCTGCTCGACCAGTTGGTGGTCCGCGGCGGTCAGCCGGGCGGGGGCCGGGCCGCGACGGGAGCCTGACCGTCGACCGGACCGGCGGGGCGGCCCGGCCGGGGCACGACCCGGCCGGCGCGGCCGTGCGTGGGTCGGTCAGGCCGCGGCCAGCGCCGGGTTCACCGAGTCGGGGGCCCACCGGGAGCGGTGGCACCGGGACCAGCCCCGGCAGCCGGGGTGCGCCTGGGTGCAGAGCCGCTGGTTGCCGAGCACCTCACCGTCGTCGGTCTCGGTGACGTCGAAGTGCACCGGACGGATGGTGCCGTCCGGGGCGACCAGCAGGTGCCGGCCGGCGTCGAGGGTGTCGTCGGTCAGCAGGCAGTTGCGGTCGAGCAGCCGGGCCAGCGCCGCGATGCTGCGCCGCTCGTTGAGCCGCTCGGGCACCCCGTAGCAGTCGACCATCGTGCCGAACTCCCCCGGCGCCTCCCAGACGTCGCAGATCACCGCGTACGTGGGCAGCCGGGCCGGATCGGCGACGGCGAGGGGCATCACCACCCGGCCGAGCGCCTCGGCCAGCGCCGGGTAGACCTCCACGGGGGCCACCCGGTCGATTCTCCAGTTCCACAGCTCGGTCACGCCGCCTCCTCGCTGCGTTCGTCCCACCGGCCTCCGGATCGGGCCTTACTGACGATGGTGGGGTGCATATGACCTCAGCCGGGGGCAAGTTACCGGTCTGTGACCAATTCCGGGCATAAATACTCGGGCACCGTTGCTCCGAGTAGCGGGAAGATGACAGTTTATCGGGTATGGTGCCGATTCGGCGAGAGCTGGGCCGGTCGCGTGGCGCCTGTCAGCGCGCCACGACCAGGTGCTCGCCCCGGGGCAGCAGCTCACCGATCACCGTGCCGCCGGGCACCTCGCCGGCCACCAGCAGCCCGCCGGAGGTCTGGGCGTCGGCCAGCAGCAGCCGGTCCGCCTCCCCGGTCGATCCGAAGTCCGTCCACGGCGTCACCCAGTCCAGGTTACGGCGGGTGCCGCCGCTGACGTACCCGTCGCCGACCGCCTCCCGCGCGCCCGCCAGGTACGGCACCCGGGCCGGGTCGAGGGCGACCGTGAGCCGGCTGGCCCGGGCCAGCTTGCTGGCGTGCCCGAGCAGCCCGAAGCCGGTGACGTCGGTGCCGCAGCGGATGCCGGCGGCGACCGCCGCCCGGGCGGCGTCCCGGTTCAGCGCGGCCATCGAGGCGACCGCCTCGGCGAAGACCTCGCCGGTGGCCTTGTGCCGGGTGTTCAGCACCCCGACACCGAGCGGCTTGGTCAGCGACAGCGGCAACCCGGCGCGCCCGGCGTCCAGGGTGATCAGCTCCTCGGGGCGGACCACCCCGGTGACCGCCAGGCCGTACTTCGGGCCGTCGTCGTCGACGCTGTGTCCGCCGGCGAGGTGGCAGCCGGCCCCCCGGGCGACGTCCTGGCCGCCGCGCAGCACCTCGCGGGCCAGCTCCAGCGGTAGCGTCTCGCGCGGCCAGCAGAGCAGGTTGAGCGCGACCAGCGGGGTGCCGCCCATCGCGTAGATGTCGGAGAGCGCGTTGGCGGCGGCGATCCGGCCCCAGTCGTACGCGTCGTCGACCACCGGGGTGAAGAAGTCCGCGGTGGTCACCAGCCCGGTCCGCTCGTCCAGCCGGACCACCGCGGCGTCGTCGCCGTTCTCCAGCCCGACCAGCAGGTCGACGGTGCCGGTGGCCGGGCCCAGCCCGGCGACCATCGCCTCCAACTCGCCCGGCGGAATCTTGCAGGCGCAGCCGCCACCACGGGCGTGATCGGTCAGCCGGACCCGGTCGGTCATCCCCATATGATCTCCACGAAACGTCGCCGCCGCTACTCGGAGCGCCCGGGATGTGCCGGAATTCGGACTCCCGACGACGTTCGGGACCGGTGTTACCGCTCCGTGACCAACCGAGTTGCGTTCCGCCACGTCGCCCCGCCTACAGTTGCCCAACCGGGGGTCGACCGACCCCGCTTCCGGGACCGACGACAGGGACGGTGGACGACGTGACGACGGGCGAACCGCTCATCGTGCTGGACGGGGTCAACAAGTGGTTCGGCCCCCTGCACGTGCTCGACGACGTGTCACTCTCCGTCGGCAAGGGCGAGGTCGTCGTGGTGATCGGCCCCTCGGGCTCCGGCAAGTCGACGCTCTGCCGGGCGATCAACCGCCTCGAGCCGATCAACTCCGGCACCATCACCTTCGACGGCCAGCCGCTGCCGGCCGAGGGGAAGGCGCTGGCCAAGCTGCGCAGCGAAGTCGGCATGGTCTTCCAGTCGTTCAACCTCTTCGCGCACAAGACCATCCTGGAGAACGTCACCCTCGGGCCGGTGAAGGTCCGCAAGGAGAAGCCGGCCGCCGCCCGCGAGCGCGGCCTGGCCCTGCTCGACCGGGTCGGCATCGCCAACCAGGCCGACAAGTACCCGGCCCAGCTCTCCGGCGGCCAGCAGCAGCGGGCGGCGATCGCCCGCGCGCTGGCCATGCAGCCCAAGGCGATGCTCTTCGACGAGCCGACCAGCGCGCTCGACCCGGAGATGGTCGGCGAGGTGCTGGACGTGATGACGTCGCTGGCCCGGGAGGGCATGACCATGGTCGTGGTGACCCACGAGATGGGCTTCGCCCGGCACGCCGCCAACCGGGTCATCTTCATGGCCGACGGGCAGCTCGTCGAGGACGCGCCGCCGACCGAGTTTTTCGCGAACCCCCGCAGCGAGCGGGCCAAGGACTTCCTCTCCAAGATCCTCACGCACTAGGCGTCCGTACGTGGAGCGCGCCGCGTCCCGGCGGGCTCCGTCCAAGAAGGAGATCAGTATGCGTATGAAGCGTGTAGCGGCCCTCGCGGCGGCCGCCACCCTGGCGCTCGGCCTGGCCGCCTGTGGCGGCGACGCCGAGGAGGGCACCGGCGCCGGCAGCAAGTCCTTCGCCGCCGGCAGCACGATGGAGAAGCTCAACAAGGCCCAGAAGATCAAGATCGGCACGAAGTTCGACCAGCCGGGCTTCGGCCAGAAGGGCCTGTCGGGTAAGCCGGAGGGCTTCGACGTCGAGATCGCGAAGATCCTCGTCAAGGAACTCGGCATCCCCGAGGACAAGATCGAGTTCGTGGAGACCCCGTCGAAGGTCCGTGAGGACAAGATCATCGACGGCAGCGTCGACCTGGTCGCCGCGACCTACACGATCAACGACAAGCGCAAGGAGCGGATCGCCTTCGCCGGGCCGTACTACGAGGCCGGCCAGAACATCCTGGTGAAGAAGGACGACACCACCATCACCGGCCCGGACTCGTTCAAGGACGGCACCAAGAAGGTCTGCTCGGTCACCGGCTCGACCCCGGCCGAGAAGATCAAGGAGTACGTCAAGGACGTCGGCTCCCAGCTGGTGCTCTTCGACACCTACGACAAGTGCCGTGACGCCCTCAAGAGCGGCCAGGTCAACGCCGTCACCACGGACAACGTGATCCTGCTCGGCTACATCGCCAAGGACGAGGCCTCGTTCAAGCTCGCCGGCGACAACTTCACCAAGGAGCCGTACGGCATCGGGGTGAAGAAGGACGACACCGCGTTCCGCACCTTCATCAACGACACGCTGGAGAAGGCGATCGCCGACGGCAGCTGGAAGAAGGCCTGGGACGACACCGCCGGCAAGTTCGGCGCGGAGCTGGGCAGCGCCCCGACCATCAACCGCTACTGATCTGATCCTTCGATCTGGAGGGTGGGGAGGAACACCGACCCGTGAATGTGCTCATCGACAAGTTCGACGTCTTTGCGGGCGGTTTCTGGCTCACCCTCCAGATCTGCGTGCTCGCCGCGATCGGCGCCCTGATCCTGGGCGCCGTCGTGGCGGTGCTCCGGATCTCCCCGGTGCCGCCGCTGCGCGCCGTTGGCACCGGCTACGTGAACGTCTTCCGCAACATGCCGCTGACCGTGGTGATGTTCTTCGCCGCCTTCGGCCTGCCGGCGCTCGGCTCCAACGCCGACTTCCTGCGCATCCCCGGCGTGGACGCGCTCTTCACCCGGCTCGGCACCGACCTGCCGTACTTCCGCTTCGCGCTGATCGCCCTGGTGCTCTACACCGCGGCGTTCGTCTGTGAGGCGCTGCGCTCCGGCGTGAACGCGGTGCCGGCCGGGCAGGCCGAGGCCGCGCGCTCCATCGGTCTCACCTTCGGCCAGAACCTGCGCTACGTGGTCCTGCCGCAGTCCTGGAAGGCCTCGGTGGTGCCGCTCGGCTCGGTCATCATCGCGATGATCAAGAACTCGGCGCTGGCCGGCTTCTTCGGGGTCGTCGGCGATCTGTCGGCCACGGCCGACCAGCTCACCGGAGCCGAGGGCTACGCCTTCATCCCGGTCGCCATCGGCATCTCGATCGGCTACCTGATCATGACCGTGCCGCTCGGCGCCCTGCTGGACCGGATCGAGAAGCGACAGGCGGTGGCCCGATGAGTCAGCAGACCAGCGTCCTCTACGACGTCCCCGGCCCCCGCCAGCGGCGGATCACCCTGATCAGCAGCCTGGTCGCCGGGGTGGTCCTGCTCCTCGGGGCGTACTTCCTGATCTACCAGCCGCTGGACGACAAGGGCCAGTTCTCGATGGAGCTCTGGGGGCCGCTGGTCGACCCCTCCAACGAGAACTTCTCCCTGGTGTGGGACCGGATCGGCCTCGGCTTCAAGAACACGCTCACCGCCGCCGCGCTGGCCATCGTCGCCTCGCTGGTGGTCGGCACCCTGCTGGCCGTGCTGCGGATCCAGCTCAAGAGCCTGGCCCGGCGTCGGTTCACCGGGCTGGCGACGCCGCTGGCGTACCTGCTGCGCGGGCTGAGCGTGCTGCTGTCGGCGGTCACCCGGGTCTGCGTCGAGGTGTTCCGCGGCCTGCCCGTCGTGATCACCATCTTCTTCGTGGCCCGCGGCTTCCCCGAGTTCGGCGTCTCGTTCGACAACCTCTGGTACCTGGTGATCGGCCTGACCGTCTACAACTCCGTGGTCATCGCCGAGATCCTCCGCTCCGGCATGGAAGGCCTGCCCGGCGGGCAGGCGGAGGCCGCCGCCGCCATCGGGCTCTCCCCCGCGCAGACCACCCGGATGATCCTGCTGCCGCAGGCCTTCCGGATCATGCTGCCGGCGCTGATCAGCCAGCTGGTCGTGGTGCTCAAGGACACCTCGCTGGGCTTCATCATCAGCTACGAGGAGACCCTGAACATCGGCAAGCAGATCATCGGCGTACTGGGCAACCCGATCCAGGTCTACGTCGTGATCGCGGTGCTGTTCATCGCGGTGAACTACTCGCTGTCGAAGCTGGCGCAGTACATCCAGCGCCGGCTCGCCCGCGGTCGCAAGACCGCCGGCACCCCGGCGCAGAACCCGCCGCCGGCGGCCCTCATGTCGCAGGCCGAGGGCACCGGCGGCATCTGACCCCTGACGTACGACGAAAGGGCCGGCCCAGGCGGGCCGGCCCTTTCCGTGTCGCGATCAGCGGGCGATCTCGGTGACCCGGGACTCGCGGACCACGGTCACCCGGATCTGACCCGGGTAGGTCAGCTCCTCCTCGATCTGCTTGGCCACGTCCCGGGCCAGCACCGCCGCGCCGATATCGTCGACGTCGTCGGGCTTGACCATCACCCGGATCTCCCGGCCCGCCTGCATGGCGAAGACCTTCTCCACGCCGAGCTTGCCGGCGGCGATCTCCTCGATCCGCTCCAGCCGCTTGACGTACGCCTCGAGGCTCTCCCGCCGGGCCCCCGGCCGGCCGCCCGAGCAGGCGTCGGAGGCCTGGGTGAGCACCGCCTCGATGGTCTGCGGCGGCACCTCGTTGTGGTGCGCCTCGATGGCGTGCACCACGTCCTCGCTCTCGCCGTACTTGCGGGCCAGGTCGGCGCCGATGATCGCGTGGCTGCCCTCCACCTCGTGGGTGAGCGCCTTGCCGATGTCGTGCAGGAACGCCGACCGCTTGATGGTGGGCACGTCCAGCCGCAGCTCGGCGGCCATGATCCCGGCGATGTGCGCGGTCTCCACCAGGTGCTTGAGCACGTTCTGCCCGTACGACGTCCGGTAGCGCAGCCGGCCGAGCAGGGTGACCAGCTCGGGGTGGATCTCGGTGATGCCGACCTCGACCAGAGCGTCCTCGGCGGCCCGGTGACAGAGCTCCGCCACCTCCTCGCGGGCCAGGTCGTACACCTCCTCGATCCGGTGCGGATGGATCCGGCCGTCGAGGACCAGCTTCTCCAGGGTGAGCCGGCCGACCTCCCGGCGGACCGGGTCGAAGCAGGAGAGCAGCACCGCCTCCGGCGTGTCGTCGATGATCAGGTTCACCCCGGTCACCGACTCGAAGGCGCGGATGTTGCGCCCCTCCCGGCCGATGATCCGCCCCTTCATCTCGTCCCCGGGCAGGTGCAGGACGCTGACCACGCTCTCCGCGGTCTGCTCGCTGGCCACCCGCTGGATGGCGTCCACCACGATGTGCCGGGCGCGCTGGTCGGCGGTGTTGCGGGCGTCGGACTCGATGTCCCGCACCAGCAGCGCCGCCTCCCGCTTCGCCTGGGTCTCGATCGCCTCGATCAGCTCGGCCCGGGCGGTCTCGGCGGTGAGCCCGGCGACCCGCTCCAGCTCGCGGCGGCGCTGCTCCTCGGCGAGGGTCAGCGCGGCCTCCCGCTCGGACAGCGCCGCCTCCCGCTCGGACAGCGCCGCGCGGGCCGCGGTCAGCTGCCGGTCGCGTTCGGCGAGGCGCTCGACCTCCTCGGTGTGCAGCCGCTCCCGCTCGTCCATCCGGGCGGCCCGGCGTTCCACCTCGGCGGCCTGTTCCCGGGTCGTCGCGGCGAGCACCGCGACCTCCCGCTCACCGCTGCGCCGGGCGGTCGCCCGCAGCTGCTCGGCGTCGGCCTCGGCCTGCTTGTGGGCACGCTCCAGGACGGTGTCGGCCTCGGCGCGGGTGTCGTCGAGCACCCGGCGGGCCTCGGCGCGGGCCGCCTTCGCCTCGGCCTTGGCGGCGGCCGCCTCGGCCCGGGCCGCCGACGCGGCGGACTTCGCCACGTCGATGGTGCTGTTCGCCTCGTCGGCGGCGGTACGCAGCGCGGCCAGGGACTGCTCCTGGCGGTCCTTCTCGGCGATGAAGGCCGGGTCCGCCGGAGCCGGAGCCGTACCGAAGCGGCGCAGCGCCCGGACGCCGAACAGCACGGCGCCCACGACGACCACGGCGAGGAGCAGCACCGCCACCAGCAGCACCACGTCGAAGGCGCTCATGCCGACGCTCCAGTGCGCCGGCCGGCGGGCGCGGGCTGCCGCGCGCTGGCGGCGGACCCGCGCCTGCCGACACTCCCTGCGGACCCTCGGTCCCTGTGCCGCCCCGCCATGGCCGCCTCCCCCTGAACGTCGACGCCGCAAGGGACCGTGCCGCGGGCACGAACCTCTGCGGCTCTGGATGCCCGACCGAGCGGCTGGCCATTTTGGGGGTAGCTCTCCGTCGGCGGTGCCCTCCGCGGGGCATCGCCGACAGCCGGGTGCAGTTGTCGGACCGGCTCCGGACCGGCTGTCCGGAGCTGCCGTCAAAGGCCGGTGGAGCTGGCCAAAGTGATGCTGTTCTGTTACGCGATCTATGTTGTGCGCTTAGCCTGCGCTGGTCGGGCAAATTGAGCCTGTATGGCGAGGCTAGGTCGCCGGGGGCCGTTCGGTCAAGAACTCATGATCAAACCCCCCGAACGGAGAGAAGTTGGGTCGTCACCCGTTGGTGACGGCATGCCGGACAGGAACGGACAAACAGTCCGAGCCACCGGGTGGTGAGCCGCCTTCCGGACCTGCTCAGCACCGCCGCCGTGCCGAGGTCACCCCCCGGCCTCGGGACGCAGTGGCCTCCGACACGGGACGAACCCACGACCATCCAGGAGACGACCACGTCCTGTGGGACGCGTGCGGGGCGGCGCTCGCGGTCACCATGTCGATCAAGGAAGGGCGGGCGACGGGTCAGGCGGCGCCGAGGGCGACGGCGGAGGCGACGAGAGCGGCGTTGTCCGGGGCCAAGCCGGCGTCCGGGAGGTGCCGGGTGTCCTCCAGGCCGATCCGGGTGTCCAGGCCACGGCGTACCGCCTCGGTGAGCACCGGCCAGGCCGCCCGACCCTCGCCGTGCAGCAGCACCGGCGGGCCGTCCGGGGCGAAGGCGGCGAGGGCGGCGAGCATCGCCAGCGCGTCCGCCAGCGCCGCCGCCGGGTCGTCGGGGGTGCACTCGACCAGGATCCGCCCGACCGGCACCCGCCAGCGTCGCCAGGTCTGGACCGCGTCCACCGTCCAGAGGCCGGCCTCGACCAGGACGCCCCGCTCGTGCACCGCTGCGGCGACCGCCTCGGCGCCCTCCTCGTGCGCGTTGACCGAGGCGAAGTCGGGCAGCACCGACCAGGCGCGTACGGCCGCGACCCGGGCGCCCGGGTCCGGCTCGATCCAGGCCCCGGTGCTCACCCCGACCGGCAGCCCCGACCGGGCGGCCCGTAGCGCCGTCACCGCGTCGGCGATCACCGCCGGGTCCAGCGACTCGACGCCGGCCGCGTCCCGGGGATGCAGGTGCACCGCCGCCACGCCGAGGTCGGCGCAGCGGGCCGTGTCGGCAGCCAGTTCCGCCGGGGTGACCGGGACGGCGGGGTGCTCGTCCCGGCGGGGACCACCGTTGAGACAGGCCTTCAGCACCGGGTCATCATCACCGGGACGGACCGGGGACCGCCACGACGGCGGCTCACCCGACCCCCCGGTTGTCGCGGTCGAGCTCGCCCTCGGCGTCGGCAAGGGCGTCGGCGTCGATCTGGTCGGCGAACTCTGCCGCCTCGGCGCTCTGCGCGGCGAGCGCGTCCTTCACCGCACGGATCGCCACCCCCGGCGGGTAGCCCTTGCGGGCCAGCATCCCGACCAGCCGACGGAACACGGCGTCCGGCTCACCCCGGGTGGTACGCAGCTTCCGCTCCACCAGGGCACGCGCGGTCTCCGCCTCGGTCTCCTCGTCCAGCTCGCCGAGCGCCTCGCTGGCCACCTCGCCGTCGACGCCGCGCTGGCGCAGCTCGTTGGCGAGCGCCCGGCGGGCCAGCCCTCGACCGGCGTGCCGACTGGAGACCCAGGCGCGGGCGAAGGCGGCGTCATCGATGATGCCGACCTCGTCGTACCGGTCGAGCACCTCGGCCGACACCTCGTCGGAGATGCCCTTCTTGGCCAGCGCGCCGGCCAGCTCGGCCCGGGTCCGCGGGCGGACCGCCAGCTGCCGCAGGCAGATCTCCCGGGCCAGCTCGGCCTCGTCGCGTGGGGGTGTTGGGGCCGCCTCGGGATCGGGCTCGTCGGAACCGCCGCGGCGACCTCCTCGCCGGGGTCGGGGCGCGGTGGTGCCGTCATCGCCCGCACGGGGTGGGCTGGCGTCCCAGCCGCGCCCCGTGCGGGCTCGTCGTCCTGCCACTTAGCCGGCGACCGGTCAGAAGTCGACCGGCGGCAGCTCCGGGCCACCGGCGGCGTCGCCCGCGCCAACCCCGACGCCGAGCTTCTCCAGGATCTTCTTCTCGATCTCGGCGGCCACGTCCGGGTTCTCCTTGAGGAACTCCCGGGCCTTCTCCTTGCCCTGCCCCAGCTGGTCGCCGTCGTAGGTGTACCAGGCGCCGGACTTGCGGATGATCGCCTGCTCCACGCCGACGTCGATCAGCGAGCCCTCGCGGGAGATGCCCTTGCCGTACATGATGTCGAACTCGGCCTGCTTGAACGGCGCGGCGACCTTGTTCTTCACGACCTTGACCCGGGTCCGGTTACCGACCACGTCGGTGCCGTCCTTGAGGCTCTCGATCCGCCGGACGTCCAGCCGGACGGAGGCGTAGAACTTCAGCGCCCGGCCACCGGTGGTGGTCTCGGGGCTGCCGAACATCACGCCGATCTTCTCGCGGAGCTGGTTGATGAAGATCGCCGTGGTGCCGGTGTTGCTGAGCACACCGGTGATCTTCCGCAGCGCCTGGCTCATCAGCCGGGCCTGGAGGCCCACGTGGCTGTCGCCCATCTCGCCCTCGATCTCGGCCCGGGGGACCAGCGCGGCAACCGAGTCGATCACGACGACGTCCAGCGCGCCGGAGCGGATCAGCATGTCCGCGATCTCCAGCGCCTGCTCGCCGGTGTCCGGCTGGGAGACCAGCATCGCGTCGGTGTCGACGCCGAGGGCCTTCGCGTACTCCGGGTCGAGCGCGTGCTCGGCGTCGATGAACGCGGCGATGCCCCCGGCTCGCTGGGCGTTGGCGACCGCGTGCAGCGCGACCGTGGTCTTACCGCTGGACTCGGGACCGTAGATCTCGACCACCCGGCCGCGAGGCAGGCCGCCAATGCCGAGTGCCACGTCGAGCGCGATGGAGCCGGTCGGGATGACCGCGGTCTGGACGACCGGCCGGTCCCCCAGCCGCATCACCGAGCCCTTGCCGAACTGCTTGTCGATCTGAGCGAGAGCAAGGTCGAGTGCCTTCTCCCGATCGGGCCCTGCGGCCATGTTTGCCACCCCTGCCTTCGCCGGCGTCTTTCCTGAGCTTCGCGTCACGCGGGACACGCTAGGCGCTGGGTCCGACAGAAAACCAGCCGACGGGCCGTGAGCTGTGGACGAGCGCCCCGCTGTGGACAATAGCCGAACAGGTGTACGACCGGGCAAGCGACACGCGGAACCGGCGAACGGGCCGCTCAGCGCAGTCGCGCGGGCACCCGGTCGGGGTAGGCGGCGCAGACCGCCCGCCAGACCACGTGGGTCTGCTCACCCGAGCGCAGCGCCTGCTCGATGGTCCGACCGCCGAGCTGGGAGAGCACCTGGTCGCTGGCGATGCTGGCCGCGTAGCCGGGGCCGAACACCTCCTCCAACCGGGCCCAGAAGTCGGTCAGCCGCACGTGATCAGTCCTCCTCGTCGGGTGCCGTCGGCGGCACCGGACGCAACGCTAGCGCCACCAGGGGCGCCACCGCGATCGCCGCCAGCAGGGTCAGGGTCGGATAACCCACCGCCCGCATGACAAACCCGCTGGCCGCGGCGGCCCCCGCCCCGGCCAGCCCCATGACCAGGTCGGACAGGCCCTGGACGTTCGGCCGGACGGCCGCCGGCACCGACTCCGACAGCAACGTGGAGCCGGCCACCATGGTGCCCGACCAGCCCAGCCCGAGCAGGACCAGGCCGACCGAGAGCCGGGGCGTGTGGTGCCCGGCGGTGCCGGCGACCGCGCACGCGGCCAGCAGCAGCCCGACCCCGCCCAGGATCACCGCGCGCCGCCCCAGCCGGTCGGTGAGCCAGCCCACCACCGGGGAGAGCGCGTACATGCCGGCGATGTGCAGGCTGAGCACCACGCCGACCACCCGCAGCACGTCGGCGTCGGAGTGCGACTCGCCGAGGCGTACCGGGGTCATCGACATCACCGCGACCATCACCAGGTGGCCCACCGCCACCGCCGCGATGCCGAGCCGGGCACCCGGCCGCTCGCGTACCACCTGGCGGGCCGCCCGCATCCCCGCGGCGCGCCGGGCCGGCGGCGCCGGCGGGACGACGGCCTCCGCCGGTGGGGTGAGGTCCGGCCCGGCGGCGGCGGTCGGCGCCCCGGCCGCCGCCAGCCGGCGCGCGGTGAGCAGCGGGTCGGGCCGCAACAGCGCCAGGAGTACGCCGGCGGCGAGCACGAAGGCGGCGGCGCTGAACGCGAACGGGCCGGCCAGCGGGGGCAGCCCCCAGCCTCGGGTGGTGCGGTCGGCGAGCGCGGCGAAGTTCGGCGCGGACACCGCGCCGATGGTGGTCGCCCAGACGATCAGCGAAAGCTGCCGCCCCCGGCGGGCCGGCTCGGCAAGGTCCACCGCGGTGTAGCGGGCCTGCAGGTTCGCCGCGGTGCCCCCGCCGAACAGCAGCATGCCGAGGAAGAGCAGCGGCACGAACCGGGTCACCGCGGCGAGCACCACGAGCACCCCGCCGAGGGCCCCGACCACGTACGCGACGGCGAGCCCCGGCCGGCGACCGTACCCGGTCATGATCCGGGTGATCGGGACGGCGAGCAACGCCGCGCCGACCACGCCGCAGCTCTGCGCGAGCCCGGCCATCGCGGTGCCGGCGATCCGTGCGGCCAGCAGCGCCCCGACGGCGATGCCGATGGTGACGCCGATCCCGCCGATGATCTGCGTGGTGAAGAGCAGCCGCAGCGTCCGCCGCTGGATCCGCGCGACGTCGGGCGGGGCGGCGACCGGGGTGGTGAGGTCGGTGGCCATCGGCGACTCCTGCGGCGGTAAGGGGTGGGACGCCGTCCCATCCTTGCGTACCGGGCCCGCCGGCCACACCGTGGTTCTGCTACAGGCCGAGCCCCCGCCCGATGATCTCCTTCATGATCTCGGTGGTGCCGCCGTAGATGGTCTGCACCCGCCCGTCCAGCCAGGCCTTCGCCACCGGGTACTCCAGCATGAAGCCGTAGCCGCCGTGCAGCTGCACGCAGCGGTCGGCGACCTTGTTCTGCAGCTCGGTGGTCCACCACTTGGCCTTGGCCGCGTCGGTCACCGACAGCCGGCCGGCGTTGAACTCGGCGACGCAGTGGTTGACGAACGTCCGTGCGATGGTGACCTCGGTGTCCAGCTCGGCCAGGAGGAACCGGTTGTGCTGGAACTTCCCGATCGGCCGGCCGAACGCCTCCCGGGAGCGGGCGTAGTCGAGGGTGACCGCGAGCAGCTTCTCCGCCGCGGCCACCGCGGCGACCGCGATGCCGAGCCGTTCCCGGGGCAGGTTGGCCATCAGGTGGTAGAAGCCGTGGTTCTCGGTGCCGATCAGGTTCTCCGCCGACACCCGGCAGTCGTCGAAGAAGAGCTCGGCGGTGTCGTTGGCCTTCAGCCCGACCTTGGCCAGCCGCCGGCCCCGGGTGAACCCCGGGGTGCCGGTCTCCACCGCGACCAGGCTCACCCCGTGCGCGCCCTGGTCCGGGGCGGTCCGGACGACCAGCACCACCAGGTCGGCCATCTCGCCGTTGGTGATGAACGTCTTCTGGCCGTTGAGCACGTACGTGTCACCGTCGCGGACCGCGCTGGTGCGGATCCCGGCCAGGTCGCTGCCGGCGCCGGGCTCGCTCATCGCGATCGCGGTGACCAGGTCCCCGGAGCAGAAGCCCGGCAGCCAGCGCTTGCGCTGGTCGTCGGTGGTCAGCTCGGTGAGGTACGGCGCCACCACGTCGTTGTGCAGGCCGAAGCCGAGCCCGGAGCAACCGGACGCGACGACCTCCTCCACCAGCACCGCGTTGAACCGGAAGTCCCGCTGGCCGCCGCCGCCGTACTCGGTGTCGACGTCCATGCCGAGCAGCCCGGCCGCGCCGGCCTTGCGCCAGACCTCCCGGTCGACGATCCCGTCGGCCTCCCAGCGCTCGTGGTGCGGGACGGCCTCGCGGGTCAGGAACGCCCGGCACAGGTCGCGGAACTCCTCGTGGACGGGTTCGTAGAGATGCTGCTCCATGGCGGCCAGTGTGGCACCGCTCACCCGCCCTGCCCAGGGGTCAGGCGTTCCAGCCGGCGTCGGGGCGACAGGGGCGCGGTCGGGCCGCTACGGTGCCGGGCGTGACGGACGCACGGGGATCGATCGAGCGGTTCAACGCCGCCTGGGAACGCGGCGACCTGGCCGAGGTGTCGGCCTGCCTGGCCGAGGACGTGACGTACTGCCCGAACGCCTGGGACGGGCCGGCCGCCACCGTCCGGGGGCGGGCTGCGGTGACCGCCGCCTTCGCCGACCAGCTCGGCCCCGGTGAGGGGCCGGTGCTCGGCGCGGTGTGGGCGGACGGCGAGCGGGCGCTCTGCGAGTGGCAGTGGCCGCCGGCCGGGGACGGCACGGTGCTGCGCGGGCTGGACGTCTACCGGGTCCGCGACGGCCTGATCGTCGCCAAGGACGTGTACGGGAAGATCACCGCTCCGGCCTGAGCGCACCGGCGGCACCCGGGTCGACGGCCGCCCGCGCGGTCCGCGGCTCCGGCCCGGACGGGCGGCCGTCAGGCGGCCAGGGCCCGGGCGGCGACGGTGAGGTCGGCGACCAGTCCCCCGTACGCCTTGTCCTGGTCGTCGGCGCGCAGCACCGCGGACGGGTGGATGGTGGCCAGCAGCTGGGCCGCGGGCGCGTCGGCGACCTTGCCCGCGCTGTCCACCGGCACCCGGGCGAAATCCTCCGGGTGCTGGGCGGACGCCGGCCAGGGCAGCAGCTCGCCCCGCTGCCGGGTGACCCGGAACGCCGGGCCGAGCAGCGCCTTGGCGGCGGTCGCGCCGAGCACCACCACCACCTCGGGGCGGAGCTGGGCGAACTCGGCGACCAGCCAGGGCCGGCAGGCGGTGATGTGCACCCGGTCCGGGCTCTGGTGGATGCGCCGCTTGCCGCGCAGCTCGAATCTGAAGTGCTTTACGGCATTTGTCAGATAGATGTGGCCCGGGTCGATGCCGGCGTCGTCGACCGCCTTGCGGAGCAGCCGGCCAGCCGGACCGACGAAGGGCAGGCCTTTCTGGTCTTCCATGTCGCCGGGCTGCTCACCGACGAGGACCACCCGGGCGGTCTCGTCGCCCCGGCCGAAGACCGTCTGCGAGGCGTCACGGTAGAGCTCGCACCCCTGGCAGCCGGTGGCCGCGGCGCGCAGCGCGTCCAGGGTGTCGGCCTGCGGCGGGATGAACTGCTGGGCGCCGGGGGCGTCGTCGGTCTCGGCCATGGCGACTGTTATATACCGGCGACTGTTATATACCGGATTCGCTGGCGGCGCCGGGTGCGGCGCGGCCTCGTCCGTGCCGGGTTGGCACGGCCGCTACTGCTCGGGCCGGCGTCGTCAGTAGCCGCCCCCGCCGCCGTCACCGCCACCGCCGGCGAGCACGATCAGCACGATCACGACCACGATCACCGCGACCGCGATGGCTATCCACAGTCCTTTTTTCGATCCGGGTGCCGCCATGGCCTCCACCTCCGGGCCGCGCTTACCCGCGCGGCGGGCGGCCATGCGCCTCCACAAGCGGCGGGGTCAGGCGGTGAACCCGCTCGGCGTGGCGGGCCGCAGCGCCCGGGCCACCGCGTCGGCGAGCGGTACGACGTCCGCCTCGTCGAGCGCGCTGACGGTGATCCGCACGCCGGGGCCGGCGCCGATCCGGTAGAGCGCGCCGGGGGCGACCGACCAGCCGGCGTCGCGCAGCGCGGTGACCGCCACGGTCTCGCCCGGCACCGGGACCCAGACGTTGATCCCGGTGCGGCCGTGGGCGGGCACGCCGCCGGCGGCCAGGGCGGCCAGCAGCTCGTCCCGGCGCCGCTCGTAGCTCTCCCCCGCCCGCTGCACCAGCTCCGCGGTGGCCGGGTCCTGCCAGAGCGCCAGGACGAGGCGTTGCAGCACGGTGGAGACCCAGCCGGCGCCGACCCGGGCCCGGCCGGCGACCCGGGCCACCGTCGCCTCGTCGCCGGCCAGCACCGCCAGCCGCAGGTCGGGCCCGTAGGGCTTGCTCACCGAGCGGACGAAGGCCCACGCCGGGGTCGCCCCGGCGAGCGGGTGCAGCGGCACCCGGGCCAGCTCGGCAGCGTGGTCGTCCTCGATCAGCAGCAGGTCGGGGCGGCCGGCGAGCAGTGCCCGCAGCGCCCCGGCCCGGTCGGCGGTGACGGCGGCGCCGGTGGGGTTCTGGGCGCGGCTGGTCACCACCAGCGCCCTGGCACCCAGGGCCAGGGCGTCGCGCACCCCGGCCTCGGTGGGCCCCTCGTCGTCGACCGGCACCCCGATCGGGCGCAGCCCCAGGGCGGCGACCAGGTCGAGCAGGTTGGCCCAGCCCGGGTCCTCCACCGCGACCGCGTCGCCGGGGCGCAGGTGCGCGGCGAGCAGTCGCTCGATGCCGTCCAGCGCTCCCCCGGTCACGGTGATCTCGGTGGCCGGCACGCCGTCGGCGGCGAGCCGTTCCCTCGCCGCCGCGGCGAGCGCCGGGTGCACGGCGGCCGTGGCGTACCCGGTGGGTGGGCCGATCTCGGCGGCGAGCGCGGCCAGGTGCGGGCCGAGCGGCGGCAGCAGCCGGGGGTCGGGTTGGCCCTGGGAGAGATCGCAGGTGCCGGGGGCGGGCGGCGGGTGCAGCGCGGAACGGTGGGCGGCGACCGGCGGCCGGGGTCGGACCCGGGTGCCGTGCCGGCCCGCGGTGGCGACCAGGCCGCGCTGGCGCAGCTCCTGGTAGGCGCGGGCGACGGTGGCCGGGCTGACCGCCAGCTCGGCGGCGAGCGCCCGGACCGCGGGCAGCGCGGCGCCGGCCGCCAGCGCGCCGGTGCGGATGCCGGTTTCCACACTCCCCGAAATGGCGGCCGACGTCGTTCCGCTGATCTGATAATGTGCTGCCACAGTTTCGGGATTGTACTAGAACAAAGGCGGGATGTCGCATGTACCCCCCGACCGCACGGACCACCGCCACCCGCTCCCGGGAGCGGATGAGCTACGACCGGACCGCCGCGCACGCGGTGCTCGACGAGGCCTACCACTGCGTGCTCGGGTTCACCGTGGACGGTGAGCCGCGGCTGCTGCCCACCCTGCACGTCCGCGTCGACGACACCCTCTACCTGCACGGCTCCACCGGCAGCCGGCCGCTGCTCACCGCGCGGGGCGACGCCGGCCTGCCCGTCTGCGTCACCGTCACCCTGCTCGACGGGCTGATCTACAGCCGCTCCCAGTTCGACCACAGCGCCAACTACCGCTCGGTGGTCGCCCACGGCACCGCGCACCTGGTCACCGACGACGCCGAGAAGGCCGCCGTGCTCACCGCCCTGGTGGAGAAGGTCGGCGCCGGCCGCAGCGCGGACAGCCGGCCGCCGAGCCGCCGGGAGCTGGCCGAGACCGCCGTGCTGGCGCTGCCGCTGCGCGAGGTGTCGGTGCGCTCCCGCACCGGCGGGGTCCGCGACGAGCCGGCCGACCTCGACCTGCCGTACTGGGCGGGGGTGGTGCCGCTGCGGCTCACCGCCGGGCCGCCCGAGCCGGACGCCGGGGTGACCGCGCCGGTGCCGGCGTACCTGCGGCCGACCGGTTCGCCGTGGCGGGAGCCGGTGACCCTGCGCGGCGACCACGTGCTGCTGGAGCCGCTCGACCTCGCGCACGCCGACGAACTGTTCACCGCCACCGCCGAGCCGGCGGTCTGGGCGCACCTGGGCGACGCGCTGCCGACCGACCCGGCCGGCATGTCGGCGATCGTCGCCACCGCCCTGGCCGCCCACCACCGGGGCCAACGGGTGCCCTGGGTGCAGCGCTGCGCCCGGACCGGCGCCGTGGTCGGCGCCACCTCGTTCTACGAGATCGACCCCGATCGGCGCGCGGTCGCCATCGGGCACACCTGGCTCGGCCGCCCGTGGTGGCGCAGCGGGATCAACACCGAGGCGAAACTCCTCCTGCTCGGCCGGGCGTTCGACGAACTCGGCGCGGTCCGGGTGGTCTGGCACACCGACATCCGCAACACCCGCTCGCAGGAGGCGATCGCGCGGCTCGGCGCCACCCGCGAGGGCGTGCTGCGGATGCACCGGCAACGCGCCGACGGCTCCTGGCGGGACACCGTGCAGTACGCGATGACCGTCGATGAGTGGCCGAACGCACAGGCCAGACTGCGGGAAAGACTTCGCCGTACGGCACCGGTGGGGTGAGGATGGCGGGCGTGCTGGGCATCACCGACATCTGGACGTACGTGCTGGGCACCGTGGCGATCATCCTGCTGCCCGGGCCCAATTCGCTCTTCGTGCTCTCCACCGCCGCCAAGCGCGGCGTGGGCGCGGGCTACCGGGCCGCCGGCGGGGTGTTCGTCGGCGACGGGGTGCTGATGCTGCTCTCCGCCGCCGGGGTGGCGTCGCTGCTCGAGGCGTACCCGCCGCTCTTCCTGGTGATCAAGTACGCCGGCGCGGCGTACCTCGGGTACGTCGGGGTGACGATGCTGCGTGGCGCCTGGCGGCGCTGGCGCGACCGCAACGACCCGGAGGCGCCGCGGCTGATCGACGCCGCGGAGCCGGCGGCGATGCGCAGCCCGTTCCGCAAGGCGCTGGTGATCAGCCTGCTGAACCCCAAGGCGATCCTCTTCTTCATCTCGTTCTTCATCCAGTTCGTCGACCCGGGCTACGCCTGGCCGGCGCTGTCGTTCCTGCTGCTCGGGCTGATCGCCCAGATCACCAGCGCGCTCTACCTGACCGCGCTGATCTTCGCCGGCACCTTCCTGGCCGCCCAGTTCCGCCGCCGGCGACGGCTGGCCGCCGGCGCCACCACCGGCGTCGCGGTGCTCTTCCTCGGCTTCAGCCTCAAGCTCGCCACCGCCTCGGTCTGACCCGTCCCCAGGCCGGCGGCGCGGCGGGCGGTCAGGTGCCGTCGCCGCCCCCGCCGCCGATGCCTCCGCTGCCGGCGGTGCCGCCCAGCCCGTAGCCGGGCGCGACGGGCTCGTCGGGATGGCGGCTGACGTGCGCGGACTCGGTGACCCGGGCCGACCAGTGGGCGTTCGAGGCGGCGGTCGCGTGCCGGTTGATCGCCACCCGCAGCCAGCCGTCCACGAGGGCGACCCAGTCCCGCTGGTCGGCGCCGGCGTGCCAGATCCGGAACCGGCTGATGCTCTGGTGGCTGATCCCGGTCAGCGAGAGCCGATGGTCCAGCCAGAGGAGCACCTCCAGGCCGGCCGAGTTGGCCACGAAGATCACCTCCAGCTCGGTGATCGGGCCGGCGTAGAGCGGCGCCACCCAGTAGCCGAGCCGCTGGTGCAGCGGCAGGGCCTGCTCGACGCCGGGCAGCCGGCCCTGCGCCAGGCCCGCCTGCCGCATCAGGAAGCCAAGGGTGTCCAGCGCGGCCAGGATGTGCTGCTGGGTGGGGAGCGGATGGACGAAGACCGGCACCATCGCCCCCTGGTCCAGGTCCGGGTCGACCGAGACCTCGGTCCGCAGCCCGGTACGCAGGCTCATCAGCGGCGCCCCGCCGAAGATCGTCACCGGTGTCTCCCAGGGCAGCGGCAGGGCGAAGTCGATCGCCCGCCGCCGGCCGGCCGGTACGACGAACCGGCCACCGATCGGCACCTGGTGGTACTGCACCAGGCGGCGGGGCGCGCCCGGGTCATCCGCTTCGGCGGTGGCGACCAGCCCGAGCCGGACGTGCCGGACCGGTACGTCGTCCGGACCGGCGGTGAGCGTCACCCGGCCCGGCAGGCGCAGTCCCGGGCGGGTGCTCGGGTTGGTCAGGGTGGTGCTCACCGACAACCCGGTCCAGCCGGACTCCCGGGACACCCCGGTCAGCCGCATCCGCCGCTCCCATCCCCCTCGGCGCCGACGGGACGCACTTTCCCGGCCACCGCCCGGACAGTCCTCCCCCCGGCAGGCCGGGTTGATCCACTCCGTTTCGCGGATGTGGCCGCATCCGGCGACGTTCGACACCGCCACATCGCCGATCCGGAGCCGACGAGCCGACGAGCCGACCCACGGCCCGCGGGGCGGCGGGGCGGGGCGGAACGCGGCCGGCCGCCGGGTCACGGGGACCCGGCGGCCGGCCGATCAGGGCGGGGCGGTCAGCGCAAGCGCCGCCCGCGCGGCACCGGGTCGGTCTCGTCGTCGAACTCGCCGATGACCTCCTCGAGGAGGTCCTCGAGCGCCACGAAACCGATCGGCCGGGTCGGACCGCCGCCGTTGCGGACCAACGCCAGCTGGGACTGGTCGGCGCGCATCGCGGCCACCGCCTCGGTGACCGAAGCGGTCCCCGGCAGGGTGAACGACCGGGTCATCAGCTCGCCGGCGGTCGCCGGTCGTCCGGTGGTGACGGCACGGACCGCCTCGCGGACGTGCACCAGGCCGCAGACCTCACCGCCTGCGTCGACCACGGCCAGCCGGGACCGGCCGCTGTCCCGGCTGACCTGCTCGATCCGCTCGGCGGTGTCGTCCCGGCGGACCGTGACGATCCGGTCGAACGGCTCCATCACGTCGGCCACCGTGGTGCCCTGCAGCTCCAGCATGCTGGTCAGCAGCTCGTGCTGCTCCGCGCCGAGCAGGCCGTGCTCGCGGGACTGCTCGAGCAGGATCCGCAGCTCGTCCGGGCCGTGCACCTGGGCGAGCTGGTCCTGCTGCTGCACCCCGACCAGCCGCAGCATGACGGTCGCCAGCGCGTTCAGCGCCGACAGCACTGGCCGGGCGACCCGGGCGAAGGCCCGGAACGGCAGGGCCAGCAGCATCGCCGAGCGCTCGGCGTCGGTGATCGCCCACGACTTCGGGGCCATCTCGCCGACCACCAGGTGCAGGAAGGTCACCAACCCGAGGGCGAAGACCAGCGCGATCGCGTGGCTGGCCGCGTCGGGCAGCCCCACCGCGTGCAGCAGGGGGCTGAGCAGGTGCTCGATCGCCGGCTCGGCGAGCGCACCGAGGCCCAGGGTGCACAGGGTGATGCCGAGCTGCGCGCCGGCCAGCATCAGGGAGAGTTCCCGTACGCCGTCCAGCGCCGCCCGCGCGGCCCGGCCGCCGCCGGCCGCCGCCTGCTCCAGGCGGTAGCGCTTGGACGCCAACAGGGCGAACTCGGCGGCGACGAAGAAGCCGTTGAGCGCGAGCAGGAGCACCGAGACCAACAGCGCGACGAGCGGACTCATGCGGCCTCCTCCCCGCCACCCGTGCCGGCCATCCGCAGCCGTACCGAGTCGGCGACGTGCCGGTCCACGGCGAGCACCTCGACCAGGGCCTTCGGCCGCTCGTCCGCCTCCTCGCCGTCGGCCGACAGGCTGATCTCCAGCCGGTCGCCGACCTCGGGCACCCGGCCCAGCTCCCGCATGACCAGCCCGGAGAGGGTGTCGTACTCGGGGGCCTCGGGCAGTTCGATGCCGGTGCTGTCGGCCACCTCGTCGATCCGCCAGCGGGCCGGCACCACCCAGGAGCCGTCCTCCTGCCGGGCCGCGGCCCGCTCCGGCGGGTCGTCCTCGTCACGGATCGGCCCGACCAGTTCCTCGGCGATGTCCTCCAGCGTGATCACGCCGGCGAAGCCGCCGTACTCGTCGACCACGCAGGCCAGCTGCCGGTGCCCGGACCGCAGCCGGTCCAGCACCGTCGGCAGCGGCAGCGTCTCCGGCACCAGCAACGGGGGTACGGCCACCGCGCTGACCGGGGTGGTGGCGCGCTCCGCCGGGGGTACGCCGAGCACGTCGGCGATGCCGATCACGCCGACCAGGTCGTCGACGCCCTCGGCGCCGCGCACCGGGAAGCGGGAGTGGCCGGTGTCGAGCAGCTCGACGACCCGGCTCACCGGGTCGTGCGCCCGTATGGTGTGCACGTCGACCCGGGGCACCATGGCCTCGCCGGCGGTCAACTCCCGGAAGTCGAGCCCCCGGTCGAGCAGGTCGGACATCTCGGCGTCGAGGCTTCCCTCCTCGCGGGACTCGGCGATGATCTGTTCCAGGTCCGCCGGGGTGGCGCCGCTGGGCAGCTCCTCGATCGGCTCGATGCCGATTCGGCGCAGCAGCTTCACGGCGGACCGGTCGAAGAGGGTGATCAGCGGGCCGGCGAGCTTGAGGTAGATCAGGGTGGAGCGGCTCAGCGCCCGGGCGATGGGTTCGGCGCGGGCGATGGCCAGGTTCTTCGGCGCGAGCTCGCCGAGGACCATCTGCACGACGGTGGCGATGACCAGGGCCAGTACGACCGAGAGCGGCAGGCTGACCGCGGTGGAGACGCCGGCGCCGCCGAGCAGCTCGGCCAGCCCGGCGCCCAGGTACGGCTCGGCGACGTAACCGACCAGCAGGGCGGTCACGGTGATGCCGAGCTGGGCACCGGAGAGCATGAAGGAAAGCCGGCCGGTGACCTCCAGGGCCCGGGCGGCCGCCTGGTCGCCGCCGTCGGCCTGCTGCTTGAGCTTGCCGCGGTCCACGGCGACGTAGCCGAACTCCTGGGCCACGAAGTAGCCGGTGGCGGCGGTGAGGACGATGATGAGGAGAAGGCCTACGACGATCAACACGGGTCGCTCAGGGCTCCCGGGGACGTCGGGCCGAAGGGATGCCGGGCACAACCCGGCTGGCTACTGCTGCCCTCCTGGGCAGAGGAGTCGATCATGCGGCAATTCTATCGGTGCTCGCTGGACGTCCGCTGAAGGTGGGGACAAAGCCGCTGCTCGTCCCCTATCGCCGCTCCTCGGCCAGCTCGTCGGTGTCGAGCAGGCTCCGGTCCACCCGCCCGGACCGGTACGCGGCCCGGCCGATCATCTGCGCGGCCACCGGGGCCGTGGCCAGTTGGAACACCCCGACCAGCGCGATCATGCCCAGGTCGGCCGGGCTACGCAGCCGCAGCGCCAGCCCGAGCAGCAGGAGCAGCACCCCGAGGACCTGCGGCTTGGTGGCTGCGTGCATCCGGTCCAGCACGTCCGGGAAGCGCAGCACCCCGATCCCGGCGGCGAGGCTGAGCAGGGCCCCGGCGACCAGGGCGACCGCCCCCAGCCAGTCGGCGACCGTACCCGCGCTCACGACTCCTCCCGGACGGCGAAGCGGACCAGCGCCACCGAGCTGACGAAGCCGAGCAGGGAGAGCACCACCAGCACGGGCAACGTGGTGGCGTGCCGGGTGACCGCGGCCTCCGCCCCCACCGCGCCGAGCATGGTGGCGAGCAGCAGGTCGGCGGCGATCACCCGGTCGAGCAGCGACGGACCGCGGTAGATCCGGGCCAGGGCGAGCAGCGCGGCGACCGAGAGCAGCACGGTCAGCACGACGGTGAGGACGATGGTCACGGCTACCTCCGGTCGACGGATGGACTGAGTTGGCGCAGCTCGGCGGCGGAGCCGACCGCCCGGACGATCCGCTCCTCGACGGCGAGGATCCGCTCCCGGCTGTCGGTCAGGTCCTCAGGGCGGCGCACGTCGAGCACGTGCACGTAGAGCACGCCGTTGTCCCGGTCCACCTCGATGATCAGGGTGCCCGGGACCAGGGAGAGCAGTTCGGCGGTGAGCGCCAGGTTGAGGTCGGTGCGGATCCGCATCCGCACCGCGATGATCGCGCCGCGCGGGCGGTAGCCGGGTCGTACCGCGATCGCGGCGACGTGGATGCTGGCGCTGACCAGCTCGGTGACGAAGGTGACCGCCAGCACCAGCAGCGCCCGGGGCCGCAGTCGCCCACCGAAGGAGACCGGCGGCAGCGGGAAGAAGAGCAGCACCGCCGAGCCCACCAGCACCCCGCCGACCAGATTGCCCCAGGAGAAGTCACCCCAGAGCAGGTTCCAGACGACGACCAGCCAGCCGAGGGCGATCAGCTGGTCCCGCCAGCGCCCGTGCCGGCCCGTCGGGGACGGCCCGCTCACGGCGCGCCGTCCGGGAAGACGGCCCGGACGTACGGGGTGCGTTGGCGCAGGTCGGCCGCCGCGTCGGCGGTGACCCGAAACAGCGGGCCGGCAGCGAGGGTGAGCGCCAGGCCGAGCACCACCAGCGCGGCGGTGGCGCCCACCATCAGGGCGGGCAGCCGGACCAGCGGCTCGGTGGTGGCCAGCCGGGGGGCCCGCCAGAACGCGATGTTCCACACCCGGGAGGCGGCGTAGAGGGTGAGCAGGCTGGTCACCGTGCCGGCGGCGACCAGCACCCAGGGCAGCGCGCCGCCGCTGGCCACCCCGGCCTGGAGCAGGCCGAGCTTGCCGAGGAAGCCGGAGAAGGGCGGGACCCCGGCGAGGTTCATCGCCGGGACGAAGAAGAGCACCGCCAGCAGCGGGGCGACCCGGGCCAGCCCGCCGAGCCGGCGCAGGTCGGTGCTGCCGGCCCGCTCCTCGACCAGCCCGGCGACCAGGAAGAGCGTGGTCTGGATGGTGATGTGGTGCACCACGTAGAAGATCGCCCCGGAGAGTCCGGCGGCGGTGCTCAGCGCCACTCCGAAGATCATGTAGCCGATGTGGCTGACCAGGGTGAACGAGAAGAGCCGCTTCATGTCCGACTGGGCCACCGCGCCGAGGACGCCGACCAGCATGGTCAGCCCGGCCACCACCATCAGCAGGCCGGAGACCTGCCCGCCGGGGAAGAGCAGCGTCTCGGTCCGGATGATCGCGTAGACGCCGACCTTGGTGAGCAGGCCGGCGAAGACCGCGGTCACCGGGGCCGGCGCCGTCGGGTAGCTGTCCGGCAGCCAGGCGGAGACCGGGAAGACCGCCGCCTTGATGCCGAAGGCGAGCAGCAGCATCAGCTGCAACCCCAGCCGTACGCCGTCGGGCAGCGCGTCGAGCCGGGCGGCGAGCTGGGCCAGGTTGAGGGTGCCGGTGGCCGCGTACACCAGGCCCACCGCGGTCAGGAAGATCATCGAGGAGAGGAGGCTGACCACCACGTACGTCGAGCCGGTGCGGATCCGCGTCTCGGTGCCGCCGAGGGTGATCAGCACGAAGCTCGCCGCGAGCAGGATCTCGAAGCCGACGAAGAGGTTGAACAGGTCCCCGGCCAGGAAGGCGTTGGTGATTCCCGCGGCCAGCACCAGGTAGGTGGGGTGGAAGATGCTCACCGGGGCGGACTCGCTGGTCTCCGCCCGCCCCTGGCCGATGGAGTAGAGCAGCACGCAGAGCGTCACCGCCGAGGAGACCACCAGCATCAGCGCGGCCAGCTGGTCGGCGACCAGCACGATCCCCACCGGCGCCGGCCAGCCGCCCACCTGCACCACCACCGGCCCGTGCCGGTACGCCTCGACCAGCAGCAGCACCGACATGACCAGGTTGGTGGCGAGGCAGACCACGCTGACCGTCCGCTGCGCCCGGGGCCAGTTGGCCAGGATCAGGGTCAGCGCGGCGCCGAGCAGCGGCACCACCACCGGCAGCGGCACGAGCTGCGTCACTGCTCACCGCCCGGCCGGCGCAGCCGACGACGCGCCGGCCCCGGGTCCACCTGCTCCGGGTCGTCGTTCGGGCCCTCCCCGCCGAGGTCCCGGCTGGCCACCTCGTTCCGCTCGGCCAGCCGGATGACCTGCCGGTCCTCCAGGTCGTCCTGCACCTCGTCGTCCCCCGTGAGGTACCAGCTGCGGTACGCGACGGCGGCCAGGAACGCGGTGAGCCCGAAGGTGATCACGATGGCGGTGAGCACCATCGCCTGCGGCAGCGGGTCGCTGAAGTCCTCGACCGCTCCGGTGCCCACCACCGGCGCGCTGCCCGACCGGCCGCCGAGCAGGATGAGCAGGTTCACCCCGTTGCCGAGCAGGATGACGCCGAGCAGGATCCGGGTGAGGCTCCGCTCCAGCAGCAGGGTCACCCCGCTGGCGGCGAGCACGCCGATGGCGAGCACCAGCACCACGGACGGCCCTGCCCCGTCCGCCGTCACCGCCGGTCCCCCTCGCGGTCGACGACCAGCCCCCGCTCGGACTTGCCGGCCGCCTCGATGTGCCGGTCCACCTCCGCGCCGAGACTGCGCAGGATGTCCAGCACCAGCCCGACCACGATCAGGTAGACGCCGATGTCGAAGAAGAGCGACGTCACCAGGTACGGCCCGCCGAGTCCGGGCAACGGCAGGCCGACCTTCGTGCTCTCCAGCACCGTCCCGGTGGTCAGCAGGGCCACCGCGCCGGAGCCGACGGAGATGGCCAGCCCGGTGCCGAGCACCGTGCCGGCGCCGACCGGGGCGGACTCGGCCAGCTCGTACCGGCCGCCGGCGAGGTAGCGCACGGCCAGCGCCAGGCTGGCCACCAGGCCGCCGGAGAACCCGCCGCCGGGGGCGTTGTGGCCGGAGAAGAGCAGGAAGAGGGAGAAGAGCACGACGGTGTGGAAGATCAGCCGGGTGACCACCTCGAAGACGATCGACCGACGCCGCTCCTGCAGGGTCGCCCCGCCGCGCAGCCAGACCGTCCGGACGTCCCGGTGCGGCGGAGACGGTTCGGCGCGCCGGGGCCGGGGGCCGGTCCGGGACCGCTCGAAGATCAGGCTGGCCACCCCGGTCGCGGCCACCACCAGCACCGAGATCTCACCCATCGTGTCCCAGGCCCGGATGTCCACCAGGGTCACGTTGACCACGTTGCGGCCGTACCCTTGGACGACCGCGAGGTCCGCGAAGGCCGTGGAGATCGGCGCGGCGGTCCGGGAACCGGCCGCGACCAGGGCGAGGCCGGCGAGGACGGTCCCCACGCCGAGGCCGATGAACCGGCGCACCCACCGACTGCGGCGCAGCGGGCGGGCCGAGAAGCGTTCCGGGAGCCGGCGCAGCACCAGCACGAAGACCACGATGGTCACGGTCTCCACCAGGAACTGGGTCAACGCCAGGTCCGGCGCGCCGTGCAGCACGAAGAGCATGGCGCTGCCGTAGCCGGTCACCCCGACCAGCAGCATCGCGGTCAGCCGCCGCCGGGCGGCGACCGCGAACACCGCCGCCACGGTGATCACCAGGCCGACCACCAGTTGCAACGGGGTGTCCCAGAGGGCGATCCGCGCCCGCCAGGGGTGGGTGGTCAGCAGCACGCTTCCGGGCACCAGCACCAGGACCAGCAGGACGGCGCCGAGGTACTGCGGGAGGGAGCCGCGCTGGGTGGCGCCGGTGACCTCGATCGCGATCCGGTCGAACTCGTGGGTCGCCCATTCGTAACCCTGGTTGCCGCCGACCGGCGAGCGGAGCCGGGCCAGCGTCGGGGCGAGCGGGCCGCGCACCGCGTGCAGCACGCCGCCGGCCGTCAGCGCGAGCGCCGACAGGCCGAGGGCGGGCGTGAGGCCGTGCCAGAGTGCCAGCTGCTCGTGCGGCGGCCCGAAGAGCTCAGCGTACGGCCGCAGCAGGCCGTCCAATCCGGCCGCGGCGGGGGCGGCGACCAGGCCGCCGAGGGCGAGCAGGGTCGGCGGCAGGAGCATCGGTACGGGGGCCGGCGCCACGTCGGTCGGCGTGATCCCGGGCCGGGTGGCGAAGGCGCCCCAGAGGAACCGGATGCTGTACGCGACAGTGAGCGCGGTGCCGACGACCAGCCCGGCCAGGACCAGTGGCCGCTCGGCCAGCGCGGCGAAGACCGCCTCCTTGGCCACGAAGCCGAGCAGCGGCGGCACGCCCGCCATGGACGCCGCGGCGAGCGTCGCGACCCCGGCCAGCACCGGCGCGCGCCGCCCCACTCCGCACAGTTCCCGCAGGTCGCGGGTGCCGACGTCATGGTCGATGATGCCGACGACCAGGAAGAGCGCCGCCTTGAACAGGGCGTGCGCGAGCAACATCACCACCCCGGCCAGCGCGGCGTCGGCGGTACCGACCCCGATCACCACCGCGAGCAGGCCGAGCTGGCTCACCGTCCCGTACGCCAGCAGCAGCTTCAGGTCGCACTGCCGCAGCGCCGCCCAGCCCCCGGCGATCATCGTGACCAGGCCGAGGGTGAGCACGACAGGTCGCCACGGCCCGGCGTCGGCGAGCACCGGGGCGAGCAGCCCGATCAGGTAGACGCCCGCCTTCACCATCGCCGCCGCGTGCAGGTAGGCGCTGACCGGGGTGGGCGCGGCCATCGCCACCGGCAGCCAGGAGTTGAACGGCACGATCGCCGACTTGGCCAGCGCGCCGGTCAGGATCAGCAGCACCGCGGCGACCAGCGTCCCGCCGCCCGGCAGCGGCCCGCCGGCGATCTCGGACCAGCGGTAGGTGCCGGCATGCCCGCCGAGGATCAGGAAACCGACCAGCATGGCCAGTCCACCGATGGTGGTGACGGTCAGCGCCTGGGCGGCCGCCCAGCGGCTGGACCGCCGCTCGGTGCTGTGCCCGATCAGCAGGTAGGAGAAGACCGTGGTGAGTTCCCAGAAGACGTAGAGCAGCAGCAGGTCGTCGGCGAGGACCAGGCCGAGCATCGCCCCGGCGAAGGCGACCAGCACCGCCACGAACCGGGCCAGGCCGATCGAGCCGCGGTCGAAGTACCGGCCGCAGTAGACCAGCACCAGCGCGCCGACGCCGCCGACCAGCAGGGTCATCAGCCAGGACAGCGTCGTCATCCGCAGCGCCACGTCGAGGTCCAGCTGACCGATCCAGCCGTACGTCTCAACGACCGCGCCGCCGTCGCGGACCGCCGGGGTACGGGCCAGCGCCCAGCCGACCGCGGCGGCCGGCACCAGTGCGAGCGGGTAGCAGGCGCGCGGGCCCCACCACCGCACCAGCAGCGGCGCGACGAGCGCCGCCGCCAGGTGGAGGAGCAGCAGTAGGAGCACGCGTCCTCCCCCGTCGAGCTGGCGGCGCGCGCCGGTTCGGAATGTCCCGGCCAGCACCGATCAGACGCCAGATCAGCCGCCGACGGGCGGTTTTCCGGAAATCGCCGGGGGCGGGGCAGGCGGCGGTGGCCGGGGTCAGCGGAGCGCGACGTCGCCGGCGGGGACCGCGGGCCCGCGGGCCGGACGGTCCCGGCGGGTCTCGACCAGCAGGTCCGGGCGGCCGAGCTGGACGGCGACCTTGTTGACCACCCGCTGGGCGGCGGCGAGTGAGCGGACCGAGAGCAGGTTGCCCCGGCTCTCCCGGCGGAGCACGAAGTAGTGCACCGCGGCCCGCACCTGGCCCCGGTCGGCGGCGCTGGCCTGCGCGGTGGAGACCACCAGCTCGCGCAGGCAGCCGGCGAGCCGCTCGGCGAGCTCCAGCTCGGGGCCGCGCAGACTGGCCCGGACGGCGGCGAGGTGACTGTCGACCTTACGGATGAGCACGTCGGTGCCGGGCGCGAAGCCGTGCTCCTCGACGGTCATCCGATCCCCTCCACCCGACGCTGCGTTGCAGGTGAAGTTACTTTATGTTGCGCGCCACATGCAAGCAGTTAAGTAAGACTTAACACGTCAAGTGCCACTTCCATCCCGTAAGAGCCCGCAGCCGGACAGAACAGCGCCCCGGCCCCGACCGGATGTCACACCGGCGGGGCAGGATGGAAGGCGTGACGAAACAGGTGGGCGGGCCGGAAGCGGCGCGGGTGATGGCCGGCTTCGGCGCGGCCACCCGGGAGTGGTTCACCGCCGCCTTCGCCGCCCCGACCGCGGCCCAGACCGGCGCCTGGCACTCGGTCGCCGCCGGGCGCAATGCGCTGGTCGTGGCGCCGACCGGCTCCGGCAAGACGCTCGCCGCGTTCCTCTGGTCGCTGGACCGGCTGGCCAAGGAGCCGCCGCCGGCCGAGGCCCGGCAGCGCTGCCGGGTGCTCTACGTCAGCCCGCTCAAGGCCCTCGCGGTCGACGTCGAACGCAACCTGCGCACCCCCCTGGCGGGCATCCGGCAGGCGGCCACCCGGCTCGGCGTCGCGCCGCCGGACATCACCGTCGGGATGCGCACCGGCGATACCCCCGCCGCCGAGCGGCGGGCCTTCGCCCGCACCCCGCCGGACATCCTCATCACCACCCCGGAATCGCTGTTCCTGCTGCTCACCTCCGCGGCCCGGGATTCGCTGCGCGGCGTCGAGACGGTGATCGTCGACGAGGTGCACGCGGTGGCCGGCACGAAGCGCGGCGCCCATCTGATGCTCTCCCTGGAGCGGCTCGACGAGCTGCTGGAGAAACCCGCCCAGCGGATCGGCCTCTCCGCCACGGTGCGGCCGATCGACGCCTGCGCGCGCTTCCTCGGCGGCGCCCGCCCGGTCGACGTGGTTCAGCCGGCGACCCCCAAGACGATCGAGGTCAGCGTCCAGGTCCCGGTGGAGGACATGACCCGCCTGGACGAGCAGGAGCAGGTCCCGGAGGACGACCTCGGTGGCCCCGGCCCCCGCCGGGCGTCCATCTGGCCGGCCGTCGAGGAGCGGGTCTTGTCGTTGATCCGGACGCACCGGTCGACGATCGTCTTCACCAACTCCCGGCGCAGCGCCGAACGGCTCTGCGCCCGCCTCAACGAGCTGGCCGCCGAGGAGGCCGCCGCCGGCGGCCCGGACGGCACCCCGCCGGACGGGCGGATCGCGCACGGCGGCGGGCCGGTGGGCCTACCCGACGCGTGGGGCGGGCCGGTCAACCCGATCCGCGCTCCCCGGCCGCCGGCCGAGGTGATGGCCCAGTCGGGTGCGGCCGGCGGGGCGCCGCCGGTGATCGCCCGGGCCCACCACGGCAGCGTCTCCCGGGAGGAGCGCAAGCACATCGAGGAGGCGCTCAAGTCCGGCCAGCTCCCTGCCGTGGTGGCCACCTCCAGCCTGGAGCTCGGCATCGACATGGGCGCGGTCGATCTGGTGGTGCAGATCGAGGCGCCGCCCAGCGTCGCCGCCGGCCTGCAACGAGTCGGCCGGGCCGGGCATCAGGTCGGCGCGGTCTCCCGGGGCGTGGTCTTCCCGAAGCACCGCGGCGACCTGCTCTCCTGCACCGTGGTGGCCGAGCGGATGGCCGACGGCGCCATCGAGGAACTGCACTACCCGCGCAATCCGCTCGACGTGCTGGCCCAGCAGGTCGTCGCGATGGTCGCGCTCGAACCGTGGCGGGTCGGCGACCTGGCCGTGCTGGTCCGCCGCGCGGCGCCCTTCGCCGAGCTGCCCGACTCCGCGCTGCACGCCGTGCTCGACATGCTCTCCGGCCGCTACCCCTCCACCGCCTTCGCCGAGCTGCGCCCCCGGCTGGTCTGGGACCGCGCCACCGACGTGCTCACCGGCCGGCCCGGCGCCCAACGCCTCGCGGTGACCAGCGGCGGCACCATCCCCGACCGGGGGTTGTTCGGGGTCTTCCTGGCCGGCGCGGAACGGGCCGCCCGGGTCGGCGAACTGGACGAGGAGATGGTCTACGAGTCCCGGGTGGGCGACGTCTTCCTGCTCGGCTCCTCCTCCTGGCGGATCGAGGAGATCACCCCCGACCGGGTGCTGGTCTCCCCCGCCCCCGGCCAGGCCGCCCGGATGCCGTTCTGGAAGGGCGACCAGCTGGGCCGGCCGGTCGAGCTGGGCCGGGCCATCGGCGCCCGGGTGCGGGCCCTGCTCCGGCAGGGCGACGAGGCGGCGCTGGCCGCGCTGCGCGCCGGCGGGCTGGACGACTGGGCCGCCGGCAACCTGATGGCGTACCTGCGCGACCAGCAGGCCGCCACCCGGTTCCTACCGGACGACCGGACGGTGCTGGTCGAACGGTTCCGCGACGAGCTGGGCGACTGGCGGCTCGCCGTGCACAGCGTCCTCGGCGCCCGGGTCAACGGGCCGTGGGCGCTGGCCATCGGTCGCCGGCTCGCCGAGCGGTACGGCGTGGACGCCCAGGTGATGCCCTCCGACGACGGCATCGTGGTCCGGCTTCCCGACACCGCCGAGGAACCGCCCGGCGCCGACGTGGTGGTCTTCGAGCCCGACGAGATCGCCCAGCTGGTCGAGGAGTCGGTCGGTACCTCCGCGCTCTTCGCGTCCCGGTTCCGGGAGTGCGCCGCCCGGTCGCTGCTGCTGCCCCGCCGCGACCCGCGCCGCCGCCAGCCGCTCTGGCAGCAGCGGCAGCGCGCCGCCCAACTGCTCGACGTCGCCCGCGAGTACGCCGACTTCCCGGTCACCCTCGAGGCGGCCCGGGAGTGCCTCCAGGACGTCTTCGACCAGCCGGCGCTGGCCGAGCTGATGCGCGACCTGGGCAGCCGGAAGGTACGCCTGGTCGAGGTGGAGACCGAGCGGCCCTCACCGTTCGCCCGGTCCCTGCTCTTCGGCTACGTCAGCGCGTTCCTCTACGAGGGGGACGCCCCGCTGGCCGAGCGCCGGGCGGCCGCCCTCGCCCTGGACTCGGCCCTGCTCGGTGAGCTGCTCGGCCGGGTCGACCTGCGCGAGCTGCTGGACCCGGCGGTGCTGGCCGAGACCGAGCGGCAGCTGCGCTGGCACACCGACCAGCGCCGCCCCCGCGACGCGGAGGACGTGGTCGAGCTGCTCCGGGTGGTGGGTGACCTCACCGAGGCGGAACTGGCCGAGCGGGACGCGCCGGTCGCGTGGCTGACCGAGCTGGCGGCGGCCCGCCGGGTGCTGCGGGTCCGGATCGCCGGCGAGGAGCGTTGGGTCGGCGTCGAGGACGCGGGCCGGTTGCGCGACGCGCTCGGCGTGGCGCTGCCGGTCGGGGTCGCCGAGGCGTACCTGGCGCCGGTGGCCGACCCGCTCGGCGACCTTGTCGCCCGGTACGGCCGCACCCACGGCCCGTTCGCCGCGGCGGCCTGCGCCGCCCGCTTCGGGCTCGGCGTGTTCGTGGTGGAGCAGGCGCTGCGCCGGCTCGCCGCCACCGGGCGGGTGGTCTCCGGCGAGTTCACGCCGGACACCGTCGGCACCCAGTGGTGCGACGCGGAGGTGCTGCGGCTGCTGCGCCGCCGCTCCCTGGCCGCGCTGCGCCGGGAGATCGAACCGGTGCCGCCCCGGGCGCTGGCCGCGTTCCTGCCCCGCTGGCAGCAGGTCGGCTCGTCGGCCCGGGGCGTGGAGGCGCTGGCCGCCACGGTCGAGCAGTTGCAGGGCGCGGCGGTGCCGGCGTCCGCGCTGGAACGGCTGGTGCTGCCCGCCCGGGTGGCCGACTACTCCCCCGCCCAGCTCGACGAGCTCTGCGCCAGCGGCGAGGTGCTCTGGGCCGGATCGGGGGCGATCTCCGGCGGGGACGGCTGGGTCACCCTGGCGTACGCGGACGCCGCGCCGCTGCTGCTGCCCCCGCCGGACGAGGCGCTCAGCCTCACCCCGCTGCACGAGTCGGTCCTGGCGGCGCTCGCCGACGGGCAGGCGCTGTTCTTCCGGTCCCTGGCGGACCGGGTCGGCTCCACCGACGACGCGGCACTGACCGCGGCGATCTGGGACCTGGTCTGGGCCGGGCACCTCACCAACGACACGCTCGCCCCGCTGCGGGCGGTGCTCGGCGGCGGCGGGGCGCACCGGTCCCGACCGAACGCCCCGCGCACCCGCTACCGCCGGCCGGGCCGGGTGGCACTGCCCGCCCGCGGCGGCCCGCCCACCGTCGCGGGGCGCTGGTCCCGGCTGCCGGAGCGGGACACCGACCCGACCCGGCGGGCCGCCGCCCTGGCCGACCTGCTGCTGGAACGGCACGGGGTGGTGACCCGGGGCGCGGTGATGGGCGAGCAGGTGGTGGGCGGCTTCGCCGCGGTCTACCCGGTGCTCTCCGCGCTGGAGGAACGCGGCGCCGCCCGACGCGGCTACTTCGTGGAGGGGTTGGGCGCCGCCCAGTTCGCCGTGCCCGGCGCGGTGGACCGGATCCGGGCGCTGGCCGACCCCGCCGACGGCACGCGGGGCCGGGGCGGGCCCACGCTGGTGCTCGCCGCCACCGACCCGGCCAACCCGTACGGCGCCGCCCTGCCCTGGCCGGAACGGGTCGTCGACTCCGGGGACGGCGCCGCCCCGGCGACCGGGCACCGGGCCGGGCGCAAGGCCGGCGCACTGGTCGTACTGGTCGGCGGTGACCTGGTGCTCTATGTCGAGCGGGGCGGCCGGACCATCCTCTCCTTCATCGACGACGGCGACGCGCTCGCCGCGGCGGGCAAGGCGCTGGCCGACGCGGTGCACTCGGGCGCGCTGGGGGCGATCTCGGTGGAGCGGGCCGACGGCGAGGCGGTGCACTCCTCGCCGCTGCGCGACGCGCTGACCGCCGCCGGCTTCCGGGCCACCCCGCGCGGGCTGCGGCTGCGCGGCTGACCGCCCGCCGACGCGGCCCCGACCTGCCCGGTGTCGCGGGTCGGGCTCGCCGGCGTGGTGGTCGCGGGAACCGGATGTCACCGAGAGCGTCATGACTGGCAGTCATGAATATGACGCACAGGCATATCGCTCACGGAACCCATCGTCCCCCGCGGGAGGCGCGTACCAACTCGCGCCGCGAGCGCGGGCCGACGGCGGGTGGCTCAGCGGTCGGCCCGAACGCGATCCGATGGCGGCACCGGCCGGTCGGCCGACCGGGTTCCCCGGTCAGCGGCGCCGGCGCCCGGCTAGCCTCCCGGCATGACCCCAGCCGCCTGGATCTCGCTGACCACCGACTACGGCCTGGCCGACGGTTTCGTGGCCGCCTGCCACGGGGTGATCGCCCGGATCGCCCCGGCGGTACGGGTGATCGACGTGAGCCACCTGGTACCGGCCGCGGACGTCCGGCGGGGCGCGGCGGTGCTCGCCCAGACGGTGCCGCACCTGCCGAACGGGGTGCACGTCGCCGTGGTCGATCCGGGAGTCGGCACCACCCGGCGCGGGATCGCCCTGGTCACCCCGGGCGGGCTGCTGGTCGGGCCGGACAACGGTCTGCTGCTGCCCGCCGCGGCCGCCCTGGGCGGGGTGACCGCCGCGGTCGAACTGACCAATCCGGAGTGGCGGGCGCCGGAGGTGTCCCGCACTTTCCACGGCCGGGACGTCTTCGCCCCGGCCGCCGCCCGGCTGGCCGTCGGCGCCCCGCCGGCCGAGGCGGGGCCACCGGTCGATCCGGCCGCCCTGGTCGAGCTCCCCCCGCCGGTGCTGCGCCGGGAGACCGACGGGTTCACCGCCGAGGTGCTCACCGTGGACCACTTCGGCAACGTGCAGCTCGCCGCCGGCGCCGATCTGCTGGACGATCTGCCCGACCCGCCCACGGTCGCCGGCCACCCCGCCGTGCGCGGGCGGACCTTCGGCGACGCGCCGGCTGGGGCGCTGGTCCTGTTCGTCGACTCCGCCGGCCGGGTCGCGGCGGCGGTCAACTGCGGGCGGGCGGTGGACCTGCTCGGGGTCGCCCCGGGCGACCTCGTCACGATCCGGCGCGCAGGGTGAGCGCCACCGCTGCCGGAGCGCGTCGAGTGTGGAATGCTGCTGCGGTGGGTGAAGTCTGGGTTCCCGTCGCCTGTCCCTGCTGCGCCTCCCGGATTGGTGGCGGCACCTGCCCGGTCTGCTTCTGGACCAACGACGGCCAGAATGACACCGACGCCGAGGTGGTGCGCGGCGGCTCGAACGGCGAGCTGAGCCTCACCGACGCCCGGCTGAACTTCGCCGTCTATGGCGCCAGCCACCCCCGCTACCAGGACATGGTCCGCCCGCCCCGCCCCGACGAGCAGCCCTGAGGCGCTCGCCGGGGCGGTGACTCCGGCGTGGTCAGCAGAGTGGCACGGCTGGCCGGAGCCGGCCGCCGGCCCAGCGGACGTTGACGTCGTCGCCACCGGCGACGGCGAGGCCGACGGACCAGCGCTGGGCGCCGTCGGCGGTGGCGGGTCGGGCGGTGGGTGCGGTCCGCGCCGCGGCGGGCGCGGGCGCGGCGGGGGGACCAGGGTCGCGGCGAGGGTTGCGGTCGGCACGCCGGCGAGGAGGGAGGATGGAGAGGTGCCCGAAGGCGACACCGTCTGGAACACCGCCCGCGTCCTGCACCGTGCGCTGGCCGGCGCCCGGCTCACCGGCAGTGACTTCCGGGTGCCGGAGCTCGCCACCACCGACCTGACCGGCTGGACCGTGCGCGAGTCGGCCAGCCGCGGCAAGCACCTGCTGCTGCGGCTGACCGCGCCCGCCACCGGCACCCCCGCCACCGGCACCCCCGCCGACCGCACCCCCGTCACCGGCACCCCCACCGACGGTGCCCGCGCCACCGGGGAGGAAGGGCGGCACTGGACGCTGCACTCGCACCTGCGGATGGACGGCGCCTGGCGGACGTACGCCCCGGGTGAACGCTGGACGGCCCGGCCGGCGCACCTGATCCGGGTGGTGCTGCGCAGCGCCGGCGCGTTCGCCGTCGGCTACCACCTGCACGAGCTGGCCCTGATCCCGACCGCCGAGGAGGAGTCCCTGGTCGGCCACCTCGGCCCGGACCTGCTCGGCGCCGACTGGGACCCGGCCGAGGCGGTCCGCGGGCTCGCCGCGCACCCCGACGCCGCCATCGGCGAGGCGCTGCTGGACCAGCGCAACCTGTCCGGGGTGGGCAGCAAATTAGTCACAGAGTGCGGTGCTAACTCCGATCTTGTGCAGCGCGGGTTCTGGGTTGAGGGCGAAGCAGTCCGCCGACTCGCGAGGCAGCCCGACCGGCTGATCGGAGAGGCCCTCCTCGATCAACGGAACTTGGCCGGTCTGGGGACCATCTATACGGCCGAGGTGCTCTTCCTGGCCGGGGTCAGCCCGCTCACCGCCGTGGGTCAGGTCGGGGACCTCCGCAGAATGGTTCGGCTCGCCCGGCGACTCCTATGGGCGAACCGAGGGCGACCCGCTCAGGTGACAACCGGCGACACACGTCGAGGTCGCAGCCTTTGGGTCTACGGACGCCAAGGGCGGCCGTGCCGCCGATGCGGGACGCTGATCATGCAGGGCCTGCACGGCTCAGAGGCGTTTGCCCGACTGGCCTACTGGTGCGCCTCATGTCAGCCGCCGAGCGAGCCGGGGTGATCTTCGCCGGGTCGGCGGATCGTCCACTCCCCAAACGCGCGGCCGGACTCGTACACCTCTTCCAGCTCGGCGCGGGCGCTCCGCCTCATCCGGGTGCTCGGCGCGCTGTTCCTTGTAGACGATGAAGCCCGCGTTGCGGGGGCGGGTGAGTACCTGCCGCAGCCCGGCGCGGGTCCAGCGCCCTCCTCGGACTCTCGCACGGAGAGCCGGTCGGATTCGTAGGCAGCGGTGTTCATCTGATCAACTCAAGCCGCGCCATCAACCGATCCCAGCTGGGCGTCGTACTTTCGGGTTCCATGCTGGTCAGCTGCTCGCCGCGAACCGGGGTCGGTGGACGCAGAGCACCACCGGTTCGCTGCAAGGAGCTGAGCGAGCGGGTCACGTACTGGTGCCCGGTGTGCCAACCGGAGCAGTCCTCACCAGGCACGACGCCGGCCTGACCCGTCGCCTCCCCATTGCCGGGACGACACCGGAGATACGGACGATTGGGTAATTCCTATCCGGCGGCCCAGGTCGCATGCTGCGGTTGAGTGCTCACCGTTCGTCACCGGGCACGACCACCCGCCACGTCGGGGTGGTGGTCGTCGTGCCCCGTCCCCCGGGGAGAGCCATGGCCCTGTTCCGCCGACTGCGCCCCCGCTGGGCGGACCGCCCGGTCCGCACCGACCGCGTCGAGGGACCGACGGTGCCGGCGGCGCGGACCGCCGAGGCGGCCGGCCCGGCCCCGGCGAGCCTGGACCCGGAAGCCGTGCCGCGCTGCTTCGGCCCGGTGCCGAACTTCGCCGCCAGCCCACTGCCGGTGCTCGACATCACCGGACGGGTGGTCCTCGGCACCGGCCTGCGCAAGTTCGTCGACGCGCTGCCGCTGCCCAGCCCGCTGGGCCGCAACGAGCTGGGCAGCCACCTGCCGGTCGCGGTCCCCGACACGATCAGCTACCCGGGCTGCGACTACTACGAGATCGGGCTGCGCGAGTACAGCCAGCGGCTGCACCGGGACCTGCCGAACACCCGGCTGCGCGGCTACCGGCAGCTCAACCTCGGCACCGACCCGGACGGGCACAACACCGTCGCCCCGCCGGAGCGGCCCTACCACCTCGGGCCGATGATCATGGCGCGCCGGGGCCGTCCGGTCCGGATCAAGTTCATCAACCAGCTCCCCACCGGCCGGGCCGGCGACCTCTTCCTGCCGGCTGACGCCAGCCTCGCCGGGGCCGGCACCGGTCCGCTGGACGGGCCGGCGCCGTACCCGCAGAATCGCGCGGTGCCGCACCTGGCGGGGGCGCAGACCGGCTGGATCAGCGCCGGCAACCCGTGGCAGTGGGTCACCCCGGCCGGGGAGATCACGCCGTACCCGACCGGGGTGGGGCTGCACCACGTGCCCGACATGCCGCACCCCGGCGCCGGGGCCACCACGCTCTACTACCCGAACGAGCAGAGCGGCCGGCTGATGTGGCTGCACGACAACACCCTCGGCCTGTCCCGGCTGACCGTCTACTCCGGGCAGCTCGCGCTCTACCTGCTCACCGACCCGGCCGAGGAGCTGCTGGTCGCCGACGGGGTGCTCCCCGCCGAGCAGTTCCCGCTGGTGATCCAGGACCGGACGTTCGTACCGGACGACGCCCAACTCGCCGCGCAGGACCCGACCTGGGACCGGGACCGGTGGGGCGCCCGGGGCAACCTCTGGCACCCGCACGTCTACCAGCCCCGGCAGAACCCGTACCGCGACTCGGGGCGCAACCCCACCGGCCGCTGGGACTACGGCCCGTGGATGCCGGGGCGGGACGCCGGGGACGGGGCCGGCCCGGTGGAGAACCCGCACCACGACCCGGTGGCCGCGCCGGAGGAGCCGCCCCGGGCGCCCGGCGTGCCGCACCCCTGCGCCACGCCCGACGCGTACGGGGACACCCCGCTGGTCAACGGCACCGCGTACCCGTACCTGACGGTGGCGCCGAAGGCGTACCGGTTCCGGATCCTGAACGCCTGCGCGGACCGCAGCCTCAACCTCCAGCTCTACCGGGCCCGCTCGGACGGTCCGATGTGGCGGGCCGACGGCGGACTGGCCGATGCCGACGCCGGGGAGGTGCGGATGGTCGAGGCGGTCCACGCCTCGGGCCGCCCGGCCGACTGGCCCATCGACGGCCGCGAGGGCGGGGTGCCCGACCCCCGGGCCGCCGGCCCACGCATGATCCAGATCGGCAACGAGGGCGGGCTGCTCCCCGCGCCGGTGGTGGTGCCGAACCGCCCGGTCGGCTACCGGTACGACCGGCGGGACCCCTCGGTGCTCAACGTGGACGGACACGCCCTGCTGCTCGCCCCGGGCGAGCGGGCCGACGTGGTCGTCGACTTCTCCACCGTCCCGCCCGGCGCGGTCCTGATCCTCTACAACGACTGTCCGGCGCCGCTGCCCCGCTTCGACCCCCGGTACGACCACCACACCGACGCGCCGGACCGCACCGCCGAGGGTGGCCTCGCCGGCACCCGCCCCGGGTACGGCCCGAACATCCGAACCATCCTCCAGTTCCGGGTGGCCGGCACGCCGGCCCCGCCGTTCGACCTGGCCCGGCTGGCCGAGCGCCTCCCCGGCGCGTACGCGGCCAGCCAGCGGCCGCCGATCGTGCCGCAGCCGGAGTACGACGAGGCGTTCGGCACCCGCACCGCCCGACGCACCCTGGTTCCGGTGCACGCCACCTCGGTCAGCTTCACCCCGACCGGCGCGGCCGCCCCGGTGACCCTGCCGATCGAGGTGAAGACCGTCGGGCCTGTCTTCGAGCCGGAGCACGGGCGGCTCGCCGGGCGGCTCGGCGTCGCCCACCCGTACGCGGGCCCGCTCGGCCCGTCCTCCCTGCCGCTCGGTCCGGCCGACCCGGCGACCGAGATCCTCTTCGCGACCGACCCGGCGGTCCCGGTCGGCGCGCCAGCGGACGGCACCCGGCTGTGGCGGATCAGCGGGACCGGCCGGCAGACCCACCCGGTGCGGATCGACGGCTGCGACGTGCAGCTGGTGAACCGGGTCGGCTGGGACGGCACGGTCCGGCCGCCGGACGGCGGCGAGCTGGGCTGGAAGGACACCGTCCGGGTCAACCCGGCCGAGGACGTGGTGGTGGCGCTGCGTCCGGTGGTCCCGCCGCTGCCCTTCAAGATCGGCGACAGTCTGCGGCTGCTCGACCCGACCCGCCCGGCCGGGACCCGGGTCGGTTCCACCCCGGTCAGTCCGCTCGACGGGCGCCCGGCCACGGTGGTGAACCACCTGGTCAACCTCGGTTGGGAGTACCGCTGGTCCAGCGCGGCGGCCGCCCTGCGCGACCTGGGGATGAGCCGGCCGCTGGTGGTCCGGGTCTCCCCCAAGGCGCCGACCGGGCTGACCGCCACGCCGGTGCCGGGTTCGGCGACCGCCCTGCCGGCGATCGCGCTGGCCTGGACCGGCAACGGCAGCCGCCCGCCGGCCACCAGCCACCTGCTCCAGCGGGCCACCGACGCCTGGTTCACCGAGGGGGTCACCGCGATCACCGTGGCGGCGACCGCGACCCGGTACACCGACGCGACGGTGACCCCCGGTGTCACCTACCACTACCGGATCCGGGCGGAGAACACGGTGAGCTGCTCGGCCTGGTCGAACAGCGTCCCGGCGTCGGTCCGGCTCATCGCGCCGAGCGGGCTCGTCGCGGCGGTCCCGCCGGCCGCGCCGCTGCGGATCGCGCTGCGCTGGGTCAACCGCTCCTTCGCCACCGGGATCGACGTGCAGCGGGCCACGAACCCGACGTTCACCAGCGGCCCGGGCACCACCGCGATCGGCGTGGCGGACAACCACCTGGACCCGGCGGTCGCCCCGGACACCACGTACTACTACCGGGCGCGCACCACGTACCTCGGCGCCGCGTCACCCTGGTCGACGGTGGCCACGGTGACCACGCCGCCGGTGCCGCGGACGCCGACCTCGCTGGCCGCCGCGGTGAGCGCGCCGGGCCCGGACACCGCGACGGTGGTGCTGAGCTGGGCGGCGGGCACGCCCGCGGGGCCGGGTGCCGGGTTCGTCGTGCAGCGCGCCCTGGACCCGTCGTTCAGCCGGCAGCCGGCCACCTTCACGGTCACCGGCCGGGCCTTCACCAACACCGGCCTTGCCCGGGGCGTGACATACCACTACCGGATCCGCTCGTTCAACGTGGTCGGCAGCTCGCCGTGGACCGGCCCGTTGCCGGTCACCACCCGCTGACCGGGGCGGCCGGTCAGCGGGCCGGGCTGCGCAGCGGGTCGCCGACGGCGCGCAGCTCGGCCAGCGCCGAGGCGACACCGTGCAGCAGGTCGGTCGCCTCCAGCAGCCGGGAGGCGGCCGGGTCGCCGGTGCCCGGGTGGGCGTCCACGGCGACGTAGCCGGCCGCCGCGACGACCAGCCCCTCGTAGGCGGTCACCCCGGTCTCCAGCTGGTCGAGCAGGACGCGGTGCGCCTCGGCGAGCCGGGGCCGGGCCTCGGCCGGGGCCAGCTTGAGGGTGCGTTCCACACTGGCCACCCGCCCGGCCAGGTCGCGCAGCGAACGGTCGGCCGCGGCGGCCGCCAGCACCGCTGGCTCGGCCAGCCCGGTCAACCGCCCGGCCATCCCGGCCAGGGTGAGCGCCGCCTGGTCCAGCCGGGCCCAGGCCGCGGCGGCGGTGGTGCCTCGCAGGGCCAGCCGGGACCGGAGCCGGCGCGCCTCGGCGAGCACGCCCGGGCCGACCGGGAGCCGCTCGACCGCCGCCACCAGCCGGGCCCGGGAGCGGGCGGCGGCCTCGGCCGGGTCGAGGGCCGGTGGGGCGGGCCGGCCCGCGAGGGCCCGCAGGTCGATCCAGCGCCAGACGGCCAGCGCCACCGCGCTGCCCGCGGCGCCCGCCCAGGCCGCGTCCGGTAGCCCCAGCCCGGCGTACGGGGTCAGCACGGCGGCCGCACCGCCCAGCCCGCCGGCCAGGACGCTCCACCGTCGGGCGGAACGCCGCAACCGGCGCAGTCGACGGAAGTGTCTCGCTCGCTCGTCCGCCACCCGTACCTCCTCGAAGCGTCCGCTCAGCCGGCGGCGGTGGTGTCCCCCGTGCCGCGGTCCCGGGTCATGCTGGCCCGGATCTCGTCGAGCCGGGCTGTGGCGGCCGGGTCGGCCGCCGACGCGGCCGGCTGGGCCTGCTGCTGCACGGCCGGCCGTTCCTGCTGGCCGGCGAGCTGCTCACCGGCCATGCTGGCCCGGATCTGCTCCAGCCGGGACGACCCGGCGCTGTCCAGCGTCGACTTCTGGATTTCCAGCATCCGCCCCTCGACCGAGTTGCCGGCCAGCTCGGCACGGCCCATCGCGTTGGCGTAGCGGCGCTCGATGCGGTCGCGGACCTCGTCCAGCGAGGGGGTGTCGCCGGGGGCGGCGAGGCTGGACATCGACTCCAGCGAGCGGGCCACGCTCTCCTGCATCTTGGCCTGCTCCAGCTGGCTGAGCAGCTTGGTCCGCTCGGCCAGCTTCTGCTGGAGGATCATCGAGTTGTTCTCGACGGCGCGGCGGGCCTGGGCGGCGGCGCCGAGCGCCTGGTCGTGCAGGGTCTTCAGGTCCTCGGTGGCCTGCTCGGCGGAGACCAGTTGGGTGGCGAGCACCTGGGCGGACTGCTCGTAGCGACCGGCCTCGGCCTCGTCCCCCTTGGCCCGGGCCTGGTCGGCGAGGACCAGCGCCTGCCGGGCGTTGGCCTGCAACCGCTCGACCTCGGACATCTGCCGGGAGAGCTTCATCTCCAGCTGGCGCTGGTTGCCGATCACCGCGGCCGCCTGCTGGACCAGCGCCTGGTGCTGGCGCTGCGCTTCCTCGATGGCCTGCTGGATCTGCACCTTGGGATCGGCGTGCTCGTCGATCTTGGCACCGAAGAGCGCCATCAGGTAGTGCCAGCCCTTGACGAACGGGTTCGCCATCTCCGCGGTATCCCCTCAGTAGCATCGCTACGCCTCGGCCCGACCGGGCGGCGCGGAGCGTGCCTCCATCGTCGCAGCCGGACGCCAGGGCGGCGAGCCGGACCGCGGGAGTGCTCCGCGCAGCCTGCGATCAACCCTACGCGGCGCGGGCGAGCCCGGCCATGCGCCGGGAGGGGCCGGCCGTCAGGCGGCGCAGACCACGTCCCGCTCGCTGGGGCGGACCCGGGTGCTGCGCAGGGTGGCCTTGAGCGGCGAGTCGTGGCGGACCGAGACGGCGACCTTGCCATCGGAGGTCACCTGGCGGACGCCTCGGTTGGTCGCCTTGCGCACCGCCGCGGCGGATGCCACCGGGGTGGGCTCGGCCGGCTCGTCCTGCATCGGCACCAGCACGCCCGGCATCTGCTCGGCGAGGGCGACGGTGTCGCTCACCTCGCGCAGCAGCTCGGAGAGGCGGGCGCCGAGCGCGTCGCAGATGGCGGCCAGCAGCTCGCTGGAGGGCTCCTTCTGGCCGCGCTCGATCTCGGACAGGTAGCCCAGGCTGACGTTGGCGGCGGTGGAGACCTCGCGCAGGGTGCGGTGCTGCCCCTGGCGGCGCGCCCGTAGTGCGTCACCGATCACCCGGCGTAGCAGGACCATCGCACCTCCCCCTGACGGGATCCTCTGCCGGCGGGCGGTCGCCGGCGCCGGCGCCGGCGTCGCGCGCCGGAGCCTTCCCGCAACCGTACCCGTTGCCCGGCCCGGCGACATCCCACCCCGCCCGCCGGATCCGGTCACCGCGGTCACCGCCGGCCCACCGGGGCAGCCGGACCGGTCGGCGCCCCGTCGTCGACGTCCTGGGCGGCGTCGGCGGCGTGGATCCACTCGGCGAGCAGGCGCAGCGCCTCGATCACCGCGGCGGCCCGGATGTGGTCCCGGCCGCCGTCGAGGTCGAGCTGGCGGACCACCGCGCCGTGCGGCCCGGCCGCCGCGACGTAGACCAGCCCGACCGGCTTGCCGTCCTGCGGCTCCGGCCCGGCCACGCCGGTGGTGGCCAGCCCCCAGTCGGCCCCGCAGCGCCGCCGCCCGCCCTCGGCGAGCGCCACCGCCACGTCCGGGTCGACCGGCCCGCGCTCGGCGAGCAGTCCCTCCGGTACGCCGGCCAGCGCCGACTTCAGCTCGGTGGCGTACGTGACCAGACCGCCCCGGAAGATCCCGGTGACCCCGGCGATCTCCACGATCGAGGCGGAGAGCAGCCCGCCGGTGAGCGACTCGACGGTGGCCAGCGTCTGGCCGCGCTCGTGCAGCCTGTGCACCACCGCCGCCGCCGGGCTCCCGACCGGCCGTTCATGGTTCGCATCCGTCCCCATGCCGTCACACCCTTCCCCGCCGGCTCGCCCTACTCATCCTCCCAGCCGTCCTCGCGTGATCCTGAGGTTAGCGGCGGGTGGATCTCCTTCACTGCCGTCAACTTCATGATCGACGGAGTGGGCCTTTCGGGGGGTGGTCAGGGGTGGGGGCGGCGGAGGCGGAGGGCCTGGGCGACGTAGTCGAAGCCGGTGACCACCGTGACGATCACGGCGGCGGCCATGATCCAGGGGCCGACGGCGGACAACGCGGCCGGCATCGGCCAGAGGTACCAGGTGATCGCCAGGATCTGCAGGGCAGTCTTGATCTTGCCGCCGCGGCTGGCCGCGATCACCCCGTGCCGGATCACCCAGAACCGCAGCGCGGTGATGCCCAGCTCCCGGGCGAGGATCACCGCGGTCACCCACCAGGGCAGCCAGTCGTACCAGGAGAGCAGCACCAGGGCGGCGCCGGTGAGCGCCTTGTCGGCGATCGGGTCGGCCACCTTGCCGACCGAGGTGACCAGCCCGAACCGGCGGGCGATCCAGCCGTCGACCAGGTCGGTCACCGAGGCGAAGACGAAGACCAGGCAGGCCACGATCCGCCAGCTGGCGTGCGTCATCGCCGAGACGACCACCATCGCCATGAAGACCGGCACCAGCACCAGCCGCAGCAGGGTCAGCGCGTTGGCCGCGTTGAGCACCGGCACCCGGGGGACCACCGGCGTCGACTCCGTCGCGCCGGTCACCGCCGCACCCCGCCGCGGCCGCCGTGGCGTACCTGGCACCGCACCACGTGGCTCCCCCGCTCCGTCCCGGCCCGCCGTCACCGTTCCGCGCCGGGCGCCGCCGAGATCATCTCATCCGGCACGGCGACCAGGTCGACACCCTCGGTCGTGGTGACCGTGGCGCGGACCAGATCGCCGGGACGCAGCGCGGCCAGGTCGACCCCGCCGCCCACCGGCGCGACCAGGGTGGTCGAGCCGTCGACCTCGGGGGCCTGGTGGGCCGCCCGCCCCTCGACCACGCCGTCGTCGACCGAGTCGACCAGCACCTCGACGGTCGACCCGAGCCGCTCCTCGGCCCGCTGCGAGCAGAGCTCGTCGGCGAGCGCGCTGAGCTTGTCGTACCGGCGCTTGATGGTGGCGGCGGAGACCTTGCCGGTCAGCCCGGCGGCCTCGGTGCCGTCCTCGTCGCTGTAGTCGAACATCCCGATCGCGTCGAGGCGCGCCTCGGTCAGGAACCGGACCAGCTCGTCCACGTCGGCCCGGGTCTCGCCGGGGAAGCCGACGATGAAGTTGCTCCGGGCGCCGGCCTCCGGGGCCAGGGCGCGGGCACCGGCCAGCAGCTCCAGGAACCGGTCGGTGGAGCCGAAACGACGCATCCGGCGCAGCACCGGCTCGCTGGAGTGCTGGAACGACAGGTCGAAGTAGGGGGCCACGCCGGGCGTGGTGGCGATCGCCTCGACCAGGCCGGGCCGGGTCTCGGCCGGCTGGAGGTAGCTGGCCCGGACCCGGACGATGCCGTCGACCGCAGCGAGCTGCGGCAGCAGCTTCTCCAGCGCGCGGGGGTCGCCCAGGTCCTTGCCGTAGGAGGTGGAGTTCTCGCTGACCAGCACCAGCTCCCGGACGCCGGTCTTGGCCAGCCACTCCGCCTCGGCGAGCAGCTCGTCCGGCGTACGGGAGACGAAGGCGCCGCGGAAGGCGGGGATGGCGCAGAACGCGCAGCGGCGGTCGCAGCCGCTGGCCAGCTTCAGCGAGGCGACCGGCCCGGTGTCGAGCCGGCGGCGCAGCACCTGGCGCAGGTGGGCCGGGGTGTGCTCGTCGGTCTCCACGACGCCCCGCGCCGGGGTGCCGTGGCCGGGGAGCGAGACCGCCTTGTCCCGGCGGGAGACCGGGGTGAGCGGCAGCAGCTCGCGCCGGTCGCGCGGGGTGTGCGCGTCGACCGCCTCGCCGGCGACGACCGCGTTCAGCCGGGCGGAGATCTCCGGGTAGTCGTCGAAGCTGAGCACCGCCTGCGCCTCGGGGAGGCTGTTGGCCAGCTCACGCCCGTACCGCTCGGCCATGCAGCCGGCCGCGACCACCTTGGCGCCGGTGTCGGCGGCGGCGAGCAGCGTCTGGATGGATTCCTGCTTGGCCTTCTCCACGAAGCCGCAGGTGTTGACGACCACCACGTCGGCGCCCTCGCCGTCGGTGGTGACCTGCCAGCCGTCGGCGTGCAGCCGGGCGGCCAGCTCCTCCGAGTCGACCTCGTTGCGGGCGCAGCCCAGGGTCAGCAGGGCGACGCGGCGGCCGTCGGCGGCGGAAGGGGAGGTGGCAGACACCATCCGAGGGTACCGGGCCGCGCGGCGGAGGCCGGCAACGGCGGGCCGCGGCATCGGCCGGCTCACATCCGCGGCCGGTCAGACCGTCGCCGCGCCGACCCGGACCAGGCGGTCGAGCAGGGCGACCTCGGTGCCGGCCAGGCCGGTGGAGCAGAAGACCGAGATCTGGTCCGCGCCGGTCCGGCCGGGGACCGCCCCGGCCAGCACCGCGCCCAGGTCACGCAACCGCCCGGCGTACGGCGGGAGCGCGGCGAGCATCGGCGGGGAGTACGCGGCCGCCTGGGCCGGCGAGTCGGTGACCAGCAGGTCGGCGACGTCGAGCAGGTCGATGCCGAACTCGTGCCGGTCGGCCTGCTTGAAGCCGACGGCGTTGACGTGGGTGCCCGGGGCGAGGTCGGCGGCGGCGAGCACCGGCGTCGGGCTGGCGGTGGCGAGCACCACGATGTCGCGGCCGGCCGCCGCGGCCGCGGCGGTGTCCACCGCGCGGGCCGGGACGCCCAACTCGGCGCGGACCCGGGCGGCGAACGCCGCACGGCGGGCGGCCGAGCGGCTGTGCACGGTCACCTCGCGCAGCGGACGGACCGCCGCGGCGGCCCAGACCTGGGTCCACGCCTGCCCGCCGGAGCCGATCACCCCGAGGGTGGCCGCGTCCGGCCGGGCGAGGACGTCGACCGCCACCCCGCCCAAACCCCCGGTACGCCGGGAGCCCAGCTCCTCCCCCACCGCGACCGCTCGCACCACCCCGGTCCGCCCGTCGTGCAGCACCACCAGCTGCTCGCTCTCCGGGTGCCCGAAGGTGTCGTAGGAGCGGTAGCCGTACCACTCGCCGGTGAGGTGGCCGGCGGTGAGCACCATCCGGCCGCCGCCGAGCGCGGCGGACGCCCGCGGCGGGGCGACGAGACGGCCGGCGTGGGCGGCCAGCAGCGCGTCCCGCATCGCCTCGACGGTGGTGGCGGCGTCCAGCGCGGCGGCGACCTCCCGGTCGGTGAAGAGCACGGTCATGCTCCCCATCCTTCAACCTCAAGTTGACTTCAGCTCAACGGATGGTGGGGCAGATCACCGCCCGCCGTTCCGGGGCGGTGTTAGCGTCGACCATGGTGGCCCGGCGTGGCCGCCCCGGACGAGCGGTGGGCGTACCCGGTCAGGTCAAGACGCCCCGGACGATGACCGACTCGTCCCGGCCCCGGCGGCCGGGCCCACCCCGCAGAGGTGACTGTCATGGCCTGGATCGTGCTGGTGCTCTCCGGACTGCTGGAGACGGCGTGGGCGATCGCCCTCGACCGCAGTGCCGGCTTCAGCCGCCCCGTCCCCTCCGCCGTCTTCGCGGTGACCCTGGTGCTGAGCATGGCCGGCCTGGCGTACGCGCTGCGCGAGATCCCGGTCGGCACCGGCTACGCGGTCTGGGTCGGCATCGGCGCGGTCGGCACCACGCTGGTCGGCATGCTGGCGCTGGGTGAGTCGGCCAGCCTGCCCCGGATCCTCTGCCTGCTGCTGGTGGTCGCCGGCGTGATCGGCCTCAAAGTCTTCCACTGACCGCCGCCGGGTCCGGACCGACCATCGGCGGTGGCGCTACTCGTCGCCGCCGTGTAGGCCGACCAGGACCTCTTCCAGCTCGTCCGGCTTGACCAGCACGTCGCGGGCCTTGGAACCCTCGGAGGGGCCGACCACGCCCCGGGTCTCCATCAGGTCCATCAGCCGGCCCGCCTTGGCGAAGCCGACCCGCAGCTTGCGCTGGAGCATCGAGGTCGAGCCGAACTGCGAGGTGACCACCAGCTCCACCGCCTGCACCAGCAGGCCCAGGTCGTCGCCGATGTCCTCGTCGATCTTCTTCTTGCTGTCCTGCGCGGGGGCCAGCACGTCCGGGCGGAACTCCGGCTCGCGCTGGTCCTTGCAGAACTTGACCACGTCGGCGATCTCGCGCTCGGTCACCCAGGCGCCCTGGATCCGGACCGGCTTCGAGGCACCCATCGGCAGGAACAACCCGTCACCGCGGCCGAGCAGCTTCTCCGCGCCCGGCTGGTCCAGGATGACCCGGGAGTCCGCGAGCGAGGAGGTGGCGAACGCCAGCCGGGACGGCACGTTCGCCTTGATCAGGCCGGTGACCACGTCGACCGAGGGGCGCTGGGTGGCCAGCACCAGGTGGATGCCGGCGGCCCGGGCCAGCTGGGTGATCCGGACGACCGAGTCCTCCACGTCGCGCGGGGCGACCATCATCAGGTCCGCCAGCTCGTCCACGATCACCAGCAGGTACGGGTACGGGCGCATCTCCCGCTCGCTGCCCGGCGGGGCCTTGATCTCGCCGTTGCGTACCTTGCGGTTGAAGTCGTCGATGTGCCGGACCCCGTTGGCGGCGAGATCGTCGTAGCGCATGTCCATCTCGCGGACGACCCACTCCAGCGAGTCGGCCGCCTTCTTCGCGTTGGTCACGATCGGGGTGACCAGGTGCGGGATGCCCTCGTAGCCGGTCATCTCGACCCGCTTCGGGTCGATCAGCAGCAGCCGTACCTCGTCCGGGGTGGCCCGGGTGAGGATCGACACCAGCAAGGTATTGAGGCAGCTCGATTTGCCGGCGCCGGTGGCCCCGGCGATCAGGATGTGCGGCATCTTGGCGAGGTTGGCCACCACGTAGCCGCCCTCGATGTCCTTGCCGAGCGCCACCACCATCGGGTGGTGGTCGCTGGTGGCGGCCCGCGAGCGCAGCACGTCGCCGAGCGCGACGTTCTCCGGGTCGGTGTTCGGGATCTCCACCCCGACCGCGCTCTTGCCCGGGATCGGGCTGATGATCCGCACGTCGGGCGACTTCACCGAGTACGCGATGTTGCGGGAGAGCTGGGTGATCCGCTCGACCTTCACGCCGTGGCCGAGCTCGACCTCGTAGCGGGTGACCGTCGGGCCGCGGGTGAAGCCGGTGACCGCGGCGTCCACGTCGAACTGGTCGAAGACGCCGGTCAGCGCGGCGATCACCTCGTCGTTGGCCTTGCTCCGGGTCTTCGGCGCGGCGCCGCTGCTGAGCATGTTGGCCGGCGGCAGGGTGTAGTCGCCGGCCAGCCCGGTGAGCGCGAGCTGCTCGGCGCGGGTCGGCGCGGGCGAGTGCCCCGGCGGCTCGACCGGCTTGCGGCTGGCTGGCACCTTGCCCCGTGCCTTCCGGGGGAGCACGACGGTGTCCCGGATCTCCTCGGCGTCGTAGTCGTCGTCGAGGTCGTCCGGGTCCATCGGCGGCGGCGCGGTGCGCTTGGCCGGGTGGCGGCGGTTGGTCTTCTCGGCCACCTCCACCGCCTCGGCGTCGCCGACGCCGGGCGGCGCGACCAGCGTGCCGGCGAGCAGCCCCAGCCGCTCGGGGATCTTGTTGATCGGGGTGGCGGTGACCACCAGCAGGCCGAAGACCAGCAGCAGGATCAGCAGCGGCACCGCCACCCAGGCGGTGACCCCGGCCTCGAGCAGGTCGCCGATCCCGGCGCCGATCAGGCCGCCGGCGTAGTCGCGCTGCACCGGGTCGACCGGGTCCTGTCCGATGTGCAGCATCGCCGCGGTGGCGATCAGCAGGGAACCCCAGCCCACCAGGCCGCGGCCGCGGTGCGCCGGGTCGGCCGGGGTACGCATCAACCGCCAGGCGCCGATCATCAGCAGCACCGGCACCACGATCGCGATCGCGCCGAGGAAGAGCCGCACCGTGTCGGCCAGCCGGGCACCGAGCGGGCCGGCGCCGGAGAACCAGATCGCCACCCCGGTCAGGATGGCCAGCCCGAACAGCAGCAGGCCCCCGCCGTCGCGGCGGTGCTCCGGGTCGAGGTCACGGGCGGAGGCGGCCTGCCGGCCGGCCGCCCGGACGGCCCAGCCCACCCCGTGCGCCAGCCCCATCCACAGTGCACCGACCGCCCGGCCGACGTAGACCGCCGGCCCGGGCCGGGCCGCGGATCGCCGCCGCGCCGACGCTCGGGTGGACTTCTTCGCCGGCTGGCGGGCACGGCTGTTCGTGCTGCCGCGCGGCGACGCGCCGCGCCGCCGGCTCGCCTGAGAGGTACGGCCCGCCATACAGTCACCGTAACGGCGTGACCCGGGAGATCGCCGCTTTTCCGGGTCGTGTCCGCGCGTCGCAACGCGGACCACGCCTTCAGACGTGTTATTCGCCTCAGGAAGGGATGCCCGATGGCGTCGCCTGCGCACGAGGACGGTCCGGACCCCCTGGCCGGGCACCCGCAGGCCCTGCGGCCGTTGACCGGCGAGCTGATCGCCGCCGTGCTGGCCAACCGGGGCTACGCCTACTCCACGGACGGCGACGGCGACCTGGTTGGCCGCTGGGACGACAGCCTGATCTGGTTCCTCCGCCCCGGAACCGCCGGCGAGCTGCTCCAGGTCCGCACCCTGGCCGCCCCCACCTTCGGCATCGAGTACGTCCCGGCGCTCTACGCGTTCTGCAACTCCTGGAACCACGACCGGCTCTGGCCGAAGGCGTTCGTGCACGTCGACGACGACGGGCGGGCCCGGGTCTGCGGCGAGGTGATCACCGACCTGGAACGCGGCGTCACCCCGCACCAGCTGGACCAGCTGCTCGACTGCGCCATCTCGACCGGCTGCCAGCTGGCCGGTGCGGTCGGCCGGCTCCCCGGCGGGGCGACCGCGTGACCGGCCGGGGCGAGGACGCGGGCCGGCGCGTCGGGGCGACCGGGCACCGGGACCCGGACCTGGTCGCGGCGCTGGCCGACGCCCGGGACCTGCCGGACGGCGAGCCCCGCGTCACCGAGCTGGAACGGATCGCTGCCCGCGCCGACGCGGTGGGCGACGTACGGTCCGCACGGGACGCCCGGTTCGCGCTGGTCGAGGCGTATCTGCTGCACGGGGAGCGGTGGCGGGTGGTCGAGCCGGTACGCCGCTGCCTCGCCGCCGTCGACCGGACCCCCGGCCTGCTCGACGAGCGGCCCGGCGACGCCGGCCTGCTCCGCCGCCACCAGCGGTACGCGGTCGAGGCCGCGATCGGCACCCCCCGGATCGGCCTCGACCCGGCCCGCGCGCTTCTCGACGACCTGGCCCGCCGGGCCGGCGAGGACGCCGGGATCGTGGCCCAGCTGCGCTGCCGCCTCGCCGACCACCTCGGGGACGAGCCGATCGCCCGGCACTGGCACGAGTACTGGGCCGCCGCCGAGCCTGATCCGGCGGCCGGCTGCCCGGGCTGCCTGCCGGCCCGCCGGGCCGAGCTGCTGACCGGGTGGGGTGACGACGCGGCGGCGCTGGAGACGCTGCGCCCGGTGCTGGACGGCGCGGTGGACTGCACCGACCAACCGGAGCGGGCCTTCGCCGTGGCGCTGCTGCCCTGGTTGCGCGCCGGGCAGGCGGACCGGGCCGGGCAGGCGCACGTGCGGGCGTACCGGCGGCACCGGCGGGAGCGGGGCGCCTTCCCGTACCTCGCCGCGCACCTGCGCTTCTGCGCGCTGGCCGGGCACCCGGAGCGGGGCCTGGACATCCTCGCCGAGCAGCTGCCCCGGCTGGACCACCCGTACGACGACCTGTCCGCGATGGAGTTCGCCGCCGCCGGGGCGCTGGTCTGCGCCCTCGCCGCCGAGGCGGGGCTGGTCGGGCGGCGGGTGCGCCGCCCGGCGTACGGCGATCGGCCCGCCGCCGACCCGGACGTCGAGACGCTCGGCACCGACCTGCTCACCCTCGCCACCCGGCTGGCCGGCAGCTTCGACGCCCGCAACGGCACCGGGCACCAGTCCGGCCGGATCGCCTCCTGGCTGGCCGAGCGGCCCGTGGACACCCCCGTGCCGCTGCCCGACGACGAGGCCGGGGAAAGCCCGGCGGACGAGCCCTTCCGGCCGGCGGCGGACGAGCTGGCGCCGCTCAGCCTGTCGATGATCAGCGCTGTGCTCGACCGGCGGGGCGACGTGTACGCGGTGGACGCCGCCGGCGTCGTGATCGGACGCTGGGACGAGGCGGTCATCCAGTTCCGGCAGATCGGCCAGCACGGGGAAATCCTGCACGCCCGGGTGGTGGCCGCGCGGCGGCTGCCGGCGGACCGGCTCGCCGAGGCGTACGAGTTCTGCAACGCCTGGAACCACGACCGGCTGCTGCCCAAGGCCTACGTGCACGAGCTGGGCGAGGGTGAGCTGGTGCTGGCCGGTGACGTCACCACCGACCTGGAGCACGGGGTGGCCCCGGCCCAGCTCGGCGTCCTGGTCGACGCGGCGGTGGCCACCGGCGTGGCGTACGCCGAGGCGGTCGCCGCGCTGCCCTGACCGTGGCCGCGCCGGACCCTGGCTGCCGCCCATGATCGGGTAGCGGTTTCCGACAGATCCGACGGCGTGTCGTGTCGGAATTCGCTACCCGATCGTGATGAATGGTGCCGGCGGTCAGTTCGCGGAGAAGGCCAGCGTGTACCCGCCGGACCCGCTCAGCGCGGTGACCCGGTACCGGTAGGCGCCGGCGTCGCCGCCGGCCGCGAGCCGGGCCAGGCCGTCGGCGGTGCCGGCCCGGGCGACGGTCCGGAAGCCGCTTCCGGTCCAGCGCTGCAGCTCCAGCACCAGCTGCGCCCCGTCCGGGGCGTCCAGGCAGGCGCTCTGCGCGCCGGCCCCGGCGACGAACCAGCGGCCGTCGGGCTGGGCCTGCGACCGGCCGGCGGCGATCTCCCCGGAGCGGCTGACGTCACCGGTGCACACCGCGTCGCCGCCGGCCGGCGGGGCGGTCGGGGCGGCGGTGGCCGGCGGGGCGGTGGACCCACCGCCGGCCGGCGGGTCGGCCGGGGCCGACTGGCTGTTCGCGGCGACCAGGGTCAGGTTGTTGCGCTGGAGGATCTCGTTGATCGGCTGGAAGAAGGTCACCCCGCCCCGGGTGCAGTCGCCGGAGCCGCCGGAGGTGACCCCCTGCGCCTGGTCGCCGGAGAGCCACGCCCCAACCGAGTCGCCCGGCTCGGCGCAGACGTTCGTCCGGGTCAGCCCGGTGACCGTCCCCTCCGGATAGTTCACCGTGGCGTTCCTGGCCTGGATCACCCCGCAGCGGGTGCCGGTGGTGGAGCCGGACCGGCAGATCGAGGCGTCGACCGTGGCCTCCGTGGAGCCGTTGACCGGCACCGTGCCGCCGTTGAAGTCGTTCACCACGCCCTGCGGCGTCCACTGGTCGTTGACCTCGACGAACGCCCAGTCGTCGCCGGGGAAGGAGGACGCGGCGAAGGTGCCCTGCGCGGCGACGTCGACGTACCAGCCGGCGATGTCCGGGGTGGCCTGCCGGCCGGCCGAGTCGAGCCGGCTCTTCACCGCGTCCAGCTCGGCGACGCCCCGGTCGGGGGCGGGCTTGCCGTGCCCGTCGCTCCGGCCGGTCCACCGGCCCGTGGTGCGGCGTTCTCCCCGGCGAACGACGGCAGGGTCACCGCCGCCGTCAAGCCCGCCGCCGCCACCACTACGCCGATGGCTGTCATCCGCCTGCGGTCCATCCGCCATGCTCCTCCCGGCCGGCGCGGGGTACGCCTGCCGGAACGGAGTACGGAGACGACCGCCGATCGGTTGAAGTGAATCCGGACGATCAGCTGACCGTGGTCGGCCGGTCACCGGTGTCGGGGCGTACCCCGGGGACGACGACGCCGGTCCACCGCGGACGGTGGACCGGCGTGCGGAGCCGGTGGGTCAGACCTCGACGACCGTCGGGACGATCATCGGACGGCGCCGGTACTTGTCGTTGACCCAGCGCCCGACGGTGCGCCGGACGATCTGCTGGAGCTGGTGCGGGTCGGTGATGCCGTCCGCCGCGGCCCGGTTGAGCGCCTCGGTGACCAGCGGGACGACCGGGTTGAACGCCTCCGGGTCCTCGGAGAAGCCCTTCGCCGACAGGGTCGGGCCGGCGACGACCTTGCCGGTGACCGAGTCGACCACCACGGTGGTGGCGATGAAGCCGCCGTCGCCGAGGATCCGCCGCTCGGTGAGCAGCGACTCGCTGACGTCGCCGACGGCGAGGCCGTCGACGTAGACGTACCTGCTCTTCACGTGCCCGACCAGGCTGGCCCGGCCCTCCACCAGGTCGACCACGTCGCCGTCCTCGCAGATCACCACCCGGTCCGGGGCGACCCCGGACTCGATGCCGAGCCGGGCGTGCGCGCGCAGGTGCCGCCACTCGCCGTGCACCGGCATCAGGTTGCTCGGGCGGGTGACGTTGAGCAGGTAGAGCAGCTCACCGGCGGGGGCGTGGCCGGAGACGTGCACCTTGGCGACGTCCTTGTGCACGACCACCGCGCCGGCCCGCGCCAGTCGGTTGATCACCCGGTAGACCGAGGTCTCGTTGCCCGGCACCAGCGAGCTGGCCAGCACCACGGTGTCGCCGGGGGCGATGGTGATGTGCCGGTGGTCGCCGCTGGCCATCCGACCCAGCGCGCTCATCGGCTCGCCCTGCGAGCCGGTGGACATCAGCACGATCTGCTCGGGCGGAAGCGTGGTCGCCTCCTCGATCCCGACCACCAGGCCGGCCGGGATGTTGAGCAGGCCGAGGTCCCGGGCGATGCCCATGTTGCGGACCATCGACCGGCCGATCAGCGCGACCTTGCGGCCGTGCTCGGCCGCCGAGTCGAAGACCTGCTGCACCCGGTGCACGTGCGAGGCGAACGAGGCGACGATGATCCGCCCCTTCGCCTTCGCGAAGATCGAGTCGAGCACCGGCCCGATCTCCCGCTCCGGGGTGACGAAGCCGGGGATCTCCGCGTTGGTGGAGTCCGACAGCAGCAGGTCCACGCCCTCCGCGCCGAGCCGGGCGAAACCGGCCAGGTCGGTGATCCGGCCGTCCAGCGGCAGCTGGTCCATCTTGAAGTCGCCTGTGTGCAGCACCAGGCCGGCCGGGGTGCGGATGGCCACCGCCAGGGCGTCCGGGATCGAGTGGTTGACCGCGAAGAACTCGCACTCGAACGGGCCGAGCCGCTCCCGGCCGCCCTCCCGCACGGTCAGCGTGTACGGCTGGATCCGCCGCTCGGCCAGCTTCGCCTCGACCAGGGCCAGGGTGAACTGGGAGCCGACCAGCGGGATGTCCGGCTTGTGGGCCAACAGGTACGGCACCGCGCCGATGTGGTCCTCGTGACCGTGGGTGAGCACGATCGCCTGGACGTCGGCCAGCCGGTCCAGGATCGGCCCGAAGTCGGGCAGGATCAGGTCCACGCCGGGCTGCTCGACGTCGGGGAAGAGCACCCCGCAGTCGACGATCAGCAGCTTGCCGTCGTACTCGAAGACGGTCATGTTCCGACCGATGGCGCCGAGCCCGCCGAGTGGGATGATCCGCAGGCCACCCCTCGGCAGCGGCGGGGGCAGTTCACCCTCGAAGTGCGCCTGGGTCACGCGTCCACCTCATTCTGCGACGCCGTAACCCGGCGTCCGTCGTGTCGTTCGATCGACGCCGTAACCCGGCGTCCGTCGTGTCGTTCGATCATTCGGGCAGCTCCAGGCCCGCTGCCGCGCAGTCCGCGCGCAGCTGGGCGATCTCGTCTCCGGTGGCGTCCACCAGCGGGGGGCGCACCGGGCCGGCCGGCAGCCCCTGGGCCGCCAGCCCCGCCTTCACCAGGATCACGCCCTGGGTCCGGAAGATCCCGGTGAACAGCGGCAGCAGCCGCCGGTGCAGGGTCAGCGCGGTCGTGCTGTCGCCGCTGTCGTACGCCTCGATCATCTGCTTGGTCCGCACGCCGGTGAAGTGCGTCGAGGTGCCCACCACACCGACCCCGCCGACGGCGAGCAGCGGCAGGGTGAGCGCGTCCTCGCCGCTGTAGACGGCCAGGTCGCTGCGGCTGGTCACCCAGGAGGTGGCGGTCAGGTCGCCCTTGGCGTCCTTCACCGCGACGATCCGGCCGTGCTCGGCGAGCTTCACCATCGTCTCGGTGGCGATCGGCACGCCGGACCGGCCCGGGATGTCGTAGAGCATCACCGGGAGGCCGGTGGAGTCCGCGACCGCGGTGAAGTGGCGCAGCAGGCCGCTCTGCGGCGGCTTGTTGTAGTAGGGGGTGACCACGAGCAGGCCGTGCGCGCCGGCCTTCTCGGCCGACGCGGCCAGCTCGATGGTGTGCCGGGTGTCGTTGGTGCCGACCCCCGCCACCACCCGGGCCCGGTCGCCGACCGCCTCCACCACCGCGCGGATCAGGCGTTCCTTCTCCGCGTCGCTGGTGGTCGGCGACTCGCCGGTGGTGCCGTTGACCACCAGGCCGTCGTTGCCCTGCTCGTCGACGAGGTGGTTCGCCAGCCGTACGGCGCCGTCCAGGTCGAGGGAGCCGTCGGCGGTGAACGGGGTCACCATGGCCGTGAGCAGCCGCCCGAACGGGCGGGAAGCGCCCCGGTCGGGGGCGGCAGGATGGTCGTGCGTCATGTTCACAACCTAGCGGACGACCACCGGAGCTCCGGTGGGGAAGGGCTCAGGACAGCTCGGCGTGCGGGCTCCTCGCCACCTCGGTGCCGTCCGGCAGGGTGGAGATGACGAAGTCCGCGAAGACGTTCGGCGCCACCTGCTGGAGCTGGCGCAGGCACTCCACGGCCAGCTCGCGGATCTCCACGTCGGCGTGCTCGGTGGCGCGCATGCCGATGAAGTGCCGCCACGCCCGGTAGTTGCCGGTGACCACGATCCGGGTCTCGGTGGCGTTGGGCAGCACGGCCCGGGCCGCCTGCCGGGCCTGCTTGCGGCGCAGCGTCGGGTTCGGCTCGTCGGAGAAGCGCTGCTCCAGCCCCTCCAGCAGCTCGGTGTAGGCCCGGACGCTCGCCTCGGCGGCCTCGACGAACTTCTTGTGCAGCTCCGGGTCCTCGGCGATCACCGCGGGCTCGACCATGGCCGCGTCCCGCTCCGGGACGTACCGCTGGGAGAGCTGGGAGTACGAGAAGTGCCGGTGCCGGATCAGCTCGTGGGTGAAGGAGCGGGACACGCCGGTGAAGTAGAAGGTCACCGAGCCGTGCTCCAGCACCGAGAGATGCCCGACCTCCAGGATGTGCGCCAGGTAGCCGGCGTTGGTGGCGGTGGCCGGGTTCGGCTTCTTCCAGCTCTGGTAGCAGGCCCGGCCGGCGAACTCCGCGAGGGCCTGGCCGCCCTCGGCGTCGGTCGACCACGGCACGTCCTCCGGGGCCTGGAACTGGGTCCACGCGATCAGCTTGACCTGGGGCTGCACCATCTCCGGCATTCCTGGGACTGTAGTGGCCGGACGGGCGGCGGGGAAAGTTGGGCTCGCGGGGCCGAGACGACCCACCAGCTGCGAATCTTGGACAGTCACCGTTCCGGGTGAACGCCAAGTGTCCAAGATCTCCCGGCGACCGGCCGGTCAGACGTACAGCGACGTGAACGGGGCCCAGGGCAGGTTGCGGGCCACCGAGAAGGCCAGCCAGAGGGCGAGGAAGCCGGCGATCACCGGTGAGCTGATCCGCAGCTCCGGCAGGCGCCAACCGAAGGCCTGCTTCCCGGCCCAGGCGACGAAGAGGTACGCCAGGAAGGGCAGCGCGAACACGAAGAGGAAGTGGTGCCGGGCGGCGGCGGGCAGGTCGCCGTGCAGCACGTACCAGAGCGCGCGGGTGCCGCCGCAGCCCGGGCAGTCCAGGCCGGTGGTGAGCTTCAGCAGGCAGCTCGGCGCGGCGTCCGGGTCGCTGGTGGTGGGGTTGCTGACCAGCGCGTACGCCATGCCGAGCCCGACGCAGCCGACCGCGGCGAGCGGCGCCGCCCAGCGCGGGGAGCGCTCGTGGAGGCGGAGCACGAGGCGGGTGAGCCGGTCCGGCTCGACGGGCTGGTAGGCGGCCGGCGGCCAGGCGCCGGTGGTGGCGTCGTGCGGCCAGCCGCCGGGCGCGCCGTCGCTGTGCGGCGTGGCACCGGGGGCGGTCTGCGACCCGCCGTCGGTGTGCGGCGGGGCGGCCTGCGGCACGCCGTCGGGGTGTGGCGGGGCGCCGGTGGCGGCCTGTGGCACGTCGGCCTCCTGCACCTGCCGACCCGGCCCGGCCGGCCCGTCAACGCTCGTCACGCGCTCACGGTACACCGGCCAGGCTCCGCAGCGCGGCGGCCAGCGGACCGGCGAGGTCCCCCGCGGCGGGCGGGGCGACCGCGTCCAGGCCGAGCCAGCCGGCGAGCCGGTGCAGCTCCGCGGCGAGCGCCACGGCGGTCTCCCCCGGGTCGGCGGCCGGTTCCCGCCAGGCCGCCGGCACCAGCAGCACCCCGGCCTTCCGGTCGGCCTTCAGGTCGACCCGGGCGGTGAACCGTTCCCCTTGGAGGAACGGCAGCACGTAGTAGCCGTGCACCCGCTGCGGCGCCGGCACGTAGATCTCGATCCGGTAGCTGAAGTCGAAGAGCCGCTCGGTGCGGGCCCGCTCCCAGACCAGCGGGTCGAAGGGGCTGACCAGGGTGTTGCCGCGCACCCAGCGGGGCAGCCGGGCGCCGGCGTGCAGCCAGGCCGGCTGCCGCCAGCCCTGGACGGCGACCGGCAGCAGCTCACCGGCCTCGACCAGCTCGGCGATCGCCTGCCGGGCGCCAGCCAGCGGCAGCCGGAAGTAGTCGCGCAGCTCCGGCTCGGCGGCCACCCCGAGCGACCGGGCGGCCACCGCGACCAGGGTGCGGTACGCCTCGGCGCCGGTCGGCGTGGGCGCGTCCAGGGCGGCCGGCGGCAGCACCCGCTCGGGCAGGTCGTAGCGGCGGGCGAAGGAGGTGGTCCGCTCGGCCGCCGTGACCTCGCCGGACCAGAAGAGGAACTCCAGCGCCCGCTTCACCGCCGACCAGTTCCACCCCCAGTTGCCGGTCTCCCGGGGCGCGTCGTGCTCGATCTCGGCGGCGGTGAGCGGGCCCCGGACGGCCACCTCGTCGCGGACCCAGGCGACCAGCTCGGGCTGCTCCTGCGCGATCCGGCGCATGCCGCCCCAGGCGTCGGAGCGGGCCTTGGCCATCCGCCAGCGCAGCGCCGCGTGCAGCCCCACCGGCACCAGCGACGCCTCGTGGCCCCAGTATTCGAAGAGCTCGCGGGGGCGGCGGTAGGCGGCGGCGTCGAGCATGGCCGTCGGGTAGGGCCCGAGCCGGCTGTAGAGCGGCAGGTAGTGCGCCCGTTGCAGGACGTTGACCGAGTCCATCTGGATCAGGCCGACCCGGTCGAGCACCCGGCGCAGGTGCCGGCGGGTGGGCACGCCGGCGGGCGCCGGGTCGGCGAAGCCCTGGGCGGCCAGCGCCACCCGCCGGGCCTGGGCGAGGGAGAGCGATTCCGATACGGCCATCGTCGGGCACCCTAATCCACGCCTGCGACACGGGAGCGGACGCTGGACCGACCGCCCGCCGCGGCATAGAACGGACACATGCTCACCATCCGCCGCGAGGAGTCCGACGACGCCGAGGCGATCGCCCGGGTGCACATCCACGGCTGGCAGGCCGGCTACGCCGGGATCATGCCCGACGAGGTGCTGCGCCGGCTCAACCCGGTGGCCTGGGCGCAGCGGCGGCGGGACCTCGGCACCGCCGACCTTGAGCACCCGTTCACCACGCTGCTCGCCGAGATCGACGGCGGCCTCGCCGGCTTCACCACCTTCGGGCCGTACCGGAACAACCAGGACCGGGGCGACCTGGACCAGACCCGGGGCGAGGTGGTGGCGATCTACGTGGAGCCGGCGCACTGGGGCGACGGCACCGCGCGCGCGCTGCTGGCCGCCGCCCGGGACGGCCTGGCCGTACGGGGCTGGCGGGACTACCGGCTCTGGGTGCTCGCGGAGAACGCCCGGGCCCGCCGCTTCTACGAGCGGGCCGGGCTGTCACCCGACGGTGAGCGGTGCACCTACCCGGTGCCGCTCGCCGGTGGCCGCCCCCCGGTCCACCTCGACGAGCTGCGGTACGCCGGTCGGCTCGGTGGCTGACGCGGCCGGTCCGGCGGGACCGCCCGACCCGGCGCCGGCCCGCGTGGCGTGCCCCCGGATCGGCAGCAGCACCAGCAGCGCGAGGCTGATCCAGACGTAGGTGTTGCTGCCCAGGAAGCCGTCCACCCCGCTGAAGTCCCGCTCCCAGGCCCAGACGATCCGGCTGATCAGCAGCCCGTACGCGACCACCACGAACGCGACCAGCGCGCGGCGCCGCCGGCTGCGGGCGGGTGCGGCGACCGCGTTGTCGACCAGCAGGATCAGCGCCGGGATCAACCAGACCAGGTGGTGCACCCAGGTGACCGGGCTGACCAGGCACATCACCACGCCGGTCAGCGCCAGCCCGGTCGCCTCGTCGCCGGCCGCCACCGCGGCCCGGGACCGCCAGGCCCAGACGGCCAGGGTGGCCAGGACCAGCGCCAGCCAGGCCAGGGTGCTCGGGTGATCCGGGTGCAGCCGGGCGACCACCCCGCGCAGCGACTGGTTGGAGACGAACGCCAGCTCGCCGACCCGGCCGGTGTTCCACAGCGCCGAGGTCCAGAACTCCCGGGAGGAGTCCGGGAAGAGCGCGGCGGCGAGCAGCGTCGCGGCGGCCGCGGCGGCCATCGAGGTCACCGCGGCCCGCCACCGGCGGGTGATCAGCAGGTAGATGATGAAGACGCCCGGGGTCAGCTTGATCGCGGTGGCGAGGCCGATGCCCACCCCGGCCCACCGGTTGCCGGCCGGCAGCAGCCGGAGCAGGTCCACCGCCACCAGGAAGAGCAGCAGCATGTTGACCTGGCCGAAGTTGATCGTCTCGCGCATCGGCTCGAACGCGGCGGCCAGGCAGAGCGCCACCGCGAGGGCGAACCAGCGGGTCCAGCCGGCCCGGCGGGAGACCGGGTCGAGCAGCCACCAGATCAGCACGGTGCCCACCACCACGCTGGCGGCCACGCTGACGGTGATCGCCGCCGGCCACGGCAGGTACGCCATCGGCAGCATGACCAGGGCGGCGAACGGCGGGTAGGTGAAGCCGTACTGGGTGCCGAACTTGAGGTAGTCGTAGATCTCGCCACCGTCGTGCACCCAGAAGGTCAACGCGCCGTAGTAGACCTTGAGGTCGAAGAAGCCGTGCCGGACGGCCGCCACCGCGAGGAAGGCGGTCACCGCGACGGCGAGCGCAACCACCCCGACGACCTGCCCGGCCGTCCGCTTGGCACCCTGCGCCACCGTCGCCTCCCTCACCGTGCCCTAGGCTCTCGTGCCATGGCTCTCGGGTACGTCCGCCCGGCGCGTCCCGAGGACGCCGCCGAGATCGCACGCATTCAACTCGCGACCTGGCGGGTCGCCTACCGCCGGATCCTGCCCCGGCACGTGCTCGACAACCTGGACGAGGCCTGGCTGGCCCGGCGGTGGAGCGCGGCGGTGCAGGCGCCGCCCTCCGGCGCGCACCGGGTGCTGGTCGCCGTCGAACAGGCCGAGCAATCCTATCTGGTGGGGTTCGCCGCTTCCGGACCGGCGGACGCTGAGGCGCTCGCCCCGGAGGAGCCGGCCGAGGCGCTCGGCGCCGGGGTCGTCGCGGTGACCGACCTGCTGGTCGAGCCACGCTGGGGCCGGCGCGGGCACGGCAGCCGGCTGCTCGCCGCCACCGTGGACCTGTGGCGCACCGACGGCTTCGACCGGGCGGTGGCCTGGGCGTTCGAGGGTGACGAGGCGACCCGCAAGTTCCTGACCAGCACCGGCTGGGAGCCCGACGGCGCGGCCCGCGCCCTGGACGTCGACGACATGCTGGTCCCCCAGCTCCGCCTGCACGTCGCGGTCCCCACCGAGCCGGTCGCCGAGAGCTGAGTACGCCCGGCCGCGCGGTTGCAACGTGCTGTCGGTGCTCGAACAGAAGTGAGCCGTCGGCGGTTCCCGGCTGCCGGGCCGGGAACCGCCGACGGGTCAGCCCTTGTCCGCGCCCTCGTTGGCGCCCCGGACGAAGTAGCGCTGGAAGATCACGAAGAGCACCGCCACCGGGATGGTCGCCAGCAGCGCCGCGCCGAGCTTGAGCGGATACTGGGTGCCCTTGCCGAGCGAGCCGCTGACCAGGTCGGCCAGGCCACGGGGCAGGGTGAACAGGCCCGGGTCCTGCACCGCGACCAGGCTGTGCGGGAACTCGTTCCAGGAGCCCTGGAACGACAGGATGGTCAGGGTGATCAGCGCCGGCTTCGCCATCGGCAGCACCACCGACCAGAACGTGCGGAAGACGCTGGCGCCGTCGATCCGGGCCGCCTCCTCCACGCTGACCGGGATCGACTCGAAGAACTGCTTCATGATGAACACCCCGGCCGCGTCGGCGAGCAGCGGCACGACCAGCCCGGCGTAGCTGTTGTAGATGCCGAGCTGGTTGAGCACCAGGAACTTCGGGATCAGCAGCACCACGCCGGGCACCGCCATGACCGCGATGACCGCGGCGAACAGGCCGGCGCGGCCCCGGAACCGCAGCCGGGCCAGGGCGTACCCGGCGAGCGAGTCGAAGAAGACCCGGCCGAGCGTGACCAGAACGGTGACCAGCAGCGAGTTGCCCAGCCAGAGCGGGAAGTTGGTGCCCGCGAAGATCCGCTCGAAGCCGTCGAAGGTCACCGGGTCGGGCACCGGGGAAAGCGGGTTGGCTGCCGCGTCCGGCTCGGTCTTGAACGAGTTGCCGAGCTGGATGACGAACGGGTAGAGGAAGACCAGCCCGAAGAAGATCAGGACGGCGTACCCGACGAAACGGTTGACCAGGGCGCGGGCGCCGCGGCCGGCGCGCCGGGCGGGCGCCGCCGCCACCGGCGGGCGGTCGGTGAGCGCGGTCATCGCTGGGACCCTTCCGGTACGCGCCGACGCCACCAGCCGCGTCGTGGCGACCCGGTGTCCCGGTCGGCCATCACCCGCCGTTGGACCAGCGTGAACACGATGATGATCAGGAACAGCACGAACGAGATGGCCGCGCCGGAGCCGTAGTCGAAGTCCCGGAACGCCGTCCGGTACGACAGGTAGGCCGGGGTGAGCGTGGTCTTGGCCGGCTCGCCCTGGCTCATCACGTACACCTGGTCGAAGACCTGCCAGGAACCGATCAGGCCGAGGGTGAGCACCAGGAACATGGTCGGCTTGATCATCGGCAGGGTGACGTACCGGAACCGCTGCCAGCGGGTCGCGCCGTCCAGGGTGCTCGCCTCGTCCAGCGCCACCGGGACGCTCTGCAGGGCGGCGAGGAACATCAGCATGAACGTGCCGGAGGTGGTCCAGACGACCAGCGTGATGATCGAGACCATCGCGACGCTCGGCCCGGAGAGCCAGCCCCACCAGCTCAGCCCGAACGGCCCGCCGTCGGCGAGCGCGGCCGGCGCGGTCTCCACCCCGACCGCGCCGAGCAGCAGGTGCAGCACGCCGCGGGAGTCGGCGAACCACTGCGGCCCGTCGATGCCGAAGACGCCGAGCAGCGCGTTGACCGCGCCGGAGTTGGCGAACAGGAACAGGAAGACCACGCTGATCGCCACCGAGCTGGTCACCGACGGGAAGTAGAAGGCGCTGCGGAAGAACGCCTTCCCCTTGAGCATCCGGTTGTTGACCACCAGCGCGAGCCCGAGCGAGAGCGCGGTCTGCGCCGGTACGACGATCGCCACGTAGTAGACGTTGTTGCGGATGCTGGTCATGAAGTCCCGGCGGGCCAGCCCGTCCTCGGTGAACAGCCGGGTGTAGTTGTCGGCGCCGACGAAGGGCACCTTGCCGGTGAACGGGCTGCCCTGGCCGTTCCAGTCGGTCAGGCTCACCCAGAGCGCCATCAGGATCGGCAGCAGCAGGAAGAGCCCGAGGATCACGATCACCGGGGCCACGAAGAGCCAGCCCGCGACATTCTCGTTGCCCCGGATGCCGCGTCCGGGGCGGCGCGCTGGGCCGCCGGTCGCGGTGGCCGGCGCCGCCAGTGCGTCGGTTGCCATCTCCCCTCCTTCGACTCGCGGGTGGCCGGTGGGGGCGCCGCCGGTCGGCAGCGCCCCCGTGGTCCGCGTCAGCCGCCGAGCGCCGCCTTGGCGTTCTTGTCGAAGTTCTCGAGGATGGTCTTCGGGTTGCCGTTGGACAGCCCCTGCAGGCCGGTGTCCAGGTCACCGAGGACGCTGTCCATCTTCGGGGCGTTCACCGGGCCCTGGGCGTACTCGGCGCCGTCGATGAACGGCTTGTCCGCCGGGAACTCGCTGCTGTACTGGTCGCGGACCGACTGCCGGGACGGCATCACGCCGAACGCCTTGGCGAAGGTCATCTGCTGGTCGCCGGCGGTCATCGCCTCGACGAACTTGATCGCCTGGTCCTTGAACTTGCTCTTCGCCGCGATCCCCCAGCAGTTGGTGAACGAGAGCGTGCCCTGGCCCTTCGGCCCGGCCGGCAGCGCGACGACCTTGTACTTCACGTTCGGGAAGTCGTTCTGCAGGGCGCCCTTGATCCAGTTGCCCTCGATGGTCATCACGGCCTTGCCCTTGCCGAACGCCTCACCGGACCAGCCGGCGTCGAGCTGCTTCGGGTACCGCGCGTAGCCGTTGGTGAGCAGGCCCTTGACGTACTCCAGGGCCTTGAGGTTCTCCGGGGTGTCCGCGGTGGCCTGCTTGCCGTCCTTGCTGACCAGCCAGCCGCCGGACTGCACCATGAAGGCGCCGATCCGGTCCCGGGTGTCACCGAGCGCCAGCGGCACCTGCCCCTTGGCCTTGATCTTCTGGGCGGTGGCGGTGAGCTGCTCCCAGGTGGTGGGGACGTCGGCGTCGGTCAGGCCGGCCTTGGTCCAGAGGTCGGTGTTGATCTGCAGGGCGAGGGTGGAGAAGTCCTTCGGCGCGCAGTAGAACTTGCCGTCGTGGGTGAACGTGGTGCGCAGGCTCTCGTAGAAGTCCTCCGGCTTGCTGATCTTGTCGCCGTACGGCTCCAGCGCACCGACGCTGGCGTAGTCGGCGAACCGGCTGGCGTCGACGTAGAAGACGTCCGGCGGGGTGCCGCCGGCGAGGGCCTGACCGAGCTGCTGGGTGAGGTCCTGGGCCGGGGTCACGGTGGCCTGGTTGCCGGAACTGCTCGCCCACTTGGCCGCGGCGTCCTGCACCGCCTTGGTCTCGGCGTCACCCGAGGAACCGATCAGGATCTGCAGGTTGGCCGGGCCGCTGGACTGCTTGGTGTCCTTCGCCGAGTCGTCGAAGCCGCTGCCGCAGGCCGCGGAGCCGAGCAGCGCGACGGCGGCGAGGCCGGCCACCGCCGCGCGGGTGAGGGATCGAGGTGTCATCTGTTCTCCTGGGTGGGGGAAGGTGTCACGCGGTGTGTCGCCGCACCAGCGAGGGCTGGAGCAGCACGGGGGCAGGGGTGCTCCGCGGGCCGTCGAGCACCGCGGTGAGCAGGTCGACGCAGCGGGCGGCGGCCTCGCCGAGGGGTTGGCTGACGCTGGTCAGGCCGACCACCGCGGCGACCGGGGTGTCGTCGAAGCCGATCACCGGCACGGCCGGGTCGGCGGCGCGGGCGGCCTGGAGGGCGCCCAGCGCGAGGGAGTCGCTGGCGCAGACCAGGGCGGTCGGCGGCGCCCCGGCGGCGAGCAGGTCGCGGGCGGCCCGCTCCCCCTCGGCGATGCCGTCGACCGTCTCCCGGTCCAGCCCGGTCGGGTCGACGGCGACCTCGCGCAGGGTCTCCCGCCAGCCGGCGCGCCGGTCGTCGCCGACGCCCGAGCCGGCCGGCCAGCCGATCCAGCCGATCCGCCGGTGGCCGGCCGACACAAGGTGCCGGGTGGCCTGGGCCGTCCCGGCCGCGCCGTCCACGTCGACCCAGCAGTGCGCGTCGAGGTCGTCCCACGGCCGGCCGAAGGTCACGAACGGCACGCCCCGATCGGCGAGCCAGGCGGTCCGCGGGTCGCCGTGGTCGGTGCCGGTCAGCACGAACCCGTCCAGGTCGTACGCGCCGAGCAGGTCGTCGTAGGTGGCGATCTCCCGGTCGGCGTCGGCGGCGGTGTAGAGCATGGTGCGGTAGCCGGCCACCTCGGCGGTCTCGGTGAGGCCGTGCAGGAAGCGGTCCAGCACCGAGCCGTTGATGCCGTCGCGGGTCGGCTCGATCCGCACGGCGATCAACCGGGAGCGCCCGGTGCGCATCTGCCGGGCGGCCTGGTTGGCCCGGTAACCGAGGGCGACGATGGCGTCCTGCACGCGGCGGCGGGTCTCCTCCCGCACGATGTGCGGGGCGTTGATCACGTTGGACACCGTCTGCCGGCTGACCTGGGCGTGCCGGGCCACCGTCGCGATGGTCACCTTTGCGGCCACTTGGCACCTCTCGCCATCTTGAACGATCCAATTCGGATGGGGCAGGATTGGATCGTTCAAGTTTCTGGAATGTTTCGCACTTTGCACCGCCCCGGACGGCTTGTCAAGACGTCGTCCACCCTCAGGATCTGGAGCCGCAGCCGTGATCGAACGCCACCTGCAACCCCTGCTGCACGACCTGGTCGGGGTGGTCCTCGCTCCCACCAGCGCGCTGGGTGACCGGGCCGGGCAGATCCGCCCGGCCGGCGTCCAGGGCGTCTTCCACGCCGACGCCCGGGTGCTCTCCCGGGCCGAGCTGCGGATCGACGATCGGGAGCCGGAGGCGCTGAGCCACGGCGCGGACGGCCCGCACGGGGCCCGCTTCGTCGGCCTGGCCCGCTGGCTCGGCGACCCCGGGCCCGACCCCACCGTCCGGGTCGAGCGGACCCGCCGGGCCGGCCCGCGCGGGCTCGACGAGGAGGTCCGCGTCGTGTCGACCGCCGCCGAACCGGTCCGCGCCACGGTCGGCGTCGACCTCGGCTGCGACCTGGCGCCGATCGAGGTGGTGAAGTCCGGCGGCGCGGCGGTGCCGATCGAGGCCAAGGCCGGGCAGCCCGGGCAGCTGAGCTGGGCCGCCGAGGGTGTCACGGTGACCGTCACCGGCGACGGCGCGCGGGTGCACGCCGAGGGCGACCGGGCCGCCGCGCCCCGGCTCACCTGGCCGGTCGAACTCGCGCCGGGCGGTGAGGTGACGCTGCGCTGGCGGCTGCGGGTGGACGACCCGCGCGCGGTGGTGGCCGCCCCGGCCGGCGAGCCAAACTGGTCCCGGCCCGAGGTCCGGGCCGACGACCGGCGGCTGGTCCGGCTGGTCGACCGCTCCCTGGACGACCTGCGCGGGCTGCGGCTCACCGACGCCGCCGCGCCCGGGGACGTCTTCCTCGGTGCCGGGGTGCCCTGGTTCCTCACCCTGTTCGGGCGGGACAGCCTCTGGGCCGCCCGGATGATGCTGCCACTCGGCACCGAGCTGGCCGCCGGGACACTGCGCGTGCTCGCCCGCCGGCAGGGCACCCGGGTCGACCCGTCCACCGGCGAGGCGCCCGGCAAGATCCTGCACGAGCTGCGCCGGCACGAGTTCGCCATCCTCGACGAGGGGCTGCGGCTGCCGCCGGCCTACTACGGCACCGTCGACGCCACCATGCTCTGGGTCGCGCTGCTGCACGACGCCTGGCGCTGGGGCCTCGCCGCCGACCAGGTCGAGCCGCTGCTGCCGCACCTGGAGGCGGCGCTGGGCTGGCTCGGCGAGCACGCCGACGCCGACGGCGACGGCCTGGTCGAGTACGTCGACACGACCGGGCACGGCCTGGCCAACCAGGGCTGGAAGGACTCCGGCGACGCGGTCCGGTTCCGCGACGGCCGGCTCGCCACGCCGCCGATCGTGCTGGCCGAGGTGCAGGGGTACGCGTACCAGGCGGCGGTGCACGGCGCCGACCTGCTGGACGCGTTCGGCCGGCCCGGGGCCGACCGCTGGCGCGGGTACGCCGCCCGGTTGGCGGAAACCTTCCGGGCCCGGTTCTGGGTCGACGGCGGCCCGGACGGCCCGCGCCCGGCGCTGGCGCTGGACCGGGACAAGCGGCCGGTCGACTCGCTGACCAGCAACATCGGCCACCTGCTCGGTACCGGCCTGCTCACCGGCGAGGAGGAGGCCCGGGTGGCCGCGCTGCTCACCGGCGGGGCGCTGGCCGACGGCTTCGGGCTGCGCACCATGTCCACCGACGACGCCGGGTTCAGCCCCCTGTCGTACCACTGCGGGTCGATCTGGGCGCACGACACCGCGATCGTCCTCGCCGGGCTGGCCCGGGCCGGCTTCCGGGAGGCGGCGCTCGGCCTCGCCGAGGGGCTGCTCGGAGCCGCCGAGGCGTTCGACTACCGGCTCCCCGAGCTGTACGGCGGCGACGACCGCGGCCTGCTCGGCCGGCCGGTGCCGTACCCGGCGGCCTGCCGGCCGCAGGCCTGGTCGGCGGCGGCCGCGGTACTGCTGCTCCAGGCCGGTGCCGGCCTGCATCCCGACGTGCCGAACGGCACCGTGACGCTCCGGCCGCTCGCCGGCGCCGAGCTGGGCGCGCTGAGCGTCCGCGGCTTCCGCATCGCCGGCGCCCCGGTCGACGTGCACGTCGACCACCAGGGCCACCCGACGGTCACCGGCCTCCCCGCCGGCCTGACCCTCACCCCCACCATCCCCACCCAGCGCCCCGCCCAGGACGCCCCGCTCCCCCGCTGACCGCCCTCCCATTCCCTTCCGGTCGATCATGACGTTGGCGGCGAAGTCGATCGCGAACAGTGCCGCGACCTTCATGATCGACCGGTCAGGGGCGGAGTTCGGCGACCAGTTCGTCGTCCTCCAGGGCGCCGGTGGGGGTGAAGCCCAGCGAGGTGTAGAGGCGCGCGGCGGGGGTGTTGTCCGGGTGGTACGAGAGCCGGACGACACCTCCGCCGTCCTGCGTGGCGAGCCGGTCGGCGAGGATGCGCACGGCGGCCCGGCCGACGCCCCGGTCCTGTTCGGCGGCGTCGATCACCATGCCGCCGATCCAGCGGGAGCCGTCGTCGTCCACGCCCCACATGACGTGCCCCACGACGGTCTCGTCGGCGTACACGGCCAGCGAGATCCAGACATCGGAGCGCATGGTCAGCACCAGGTAGCGGGCCGCCAACGCGGGCACCCAGGCGCGCTGGTCGTCGCGGGGTGCCACATCGGCGACGGCCCGCCAGTTGTCGTCGTCGACCGGGCGCAACGTGACGTGACGGCCAGCCCGGTCCCGCAGCCCAGAATCGATCATGAAGGCGAGCCTAAGCCGTGCGCCCCTCGCGAGCGACCGCTTTCCGCGCACCCGGGGCGGCGCGGCTCAGCCGGCCTGCGCGTCTAGGTAGGGGCGGGATCCCCGGCACCCAGGTCCGTGATTCCCGCCGTGTGCAGGGCACCGACGGCGAGGGTGCGGCGCACCGCGGCGAAGGTGATCACGTGGCCGATGGTCCCACCCAGGGTGTGGGTGGCCGGCGGCGAACAGGTGGTGTCGACGAACGTGTCGGCCAGCGTGCCGGCGGCCAGGGTCTGCGCGACGAAGGCGCGCCAGTCCCGGCCGGCCACCTCGTGGCGGGCGGCGAGACCGGGAATCGACCGGTCGCTCTCGTCGGGCCAGTCGCCGCCGCGCAGCGCCGACAGCCAGTGCTCCTCCTGGGTCACCATCGCGTTGATCAGTGAACGGAGGGTCGGCCGCTCGTCGATCGTCTCCACCGAAACGGTGACCGGTCGGTCGAGCACCTCCTCGTCGAGGGTGGCGGCCCGGTCGATGACAGCGGTCAGGGTGTGGACGTGGTGGTCGACCAGGTGCTGTAGCACGTTCATCGCGATCTCCTCGCGTACGGCCGGCAGCCGGAGGCCACCGGGCGGCTGGAAGTGGACGCCGCTGGGACAGGGCAGCTCCAGCTCGCGGAAGGTGAGCAGCCGGCGGCGGAGCGCACCCGGGGGTTCCCCGGTGGCCGCCGCGACCAGCCGGTCGAAGTGGAAGCGGGACAGGTGCGCCCGGGCCGCGAGCTCGGCCGGGCTCACGGACGGGTCGTCCAGCCCGGTCTGCACCCAGTGCAGGATGTTGGCCAAGCCGTCCGTCGTCGTCATGGAAACAGCCTGCACCCGACGGGCACGGCCGCGCTTGACCGCCGTTGCGCACCTGCCACACCGGCCGGCCCACGCGGCGGGCCGGCCGGCGGGCGGTCAGTCGAGCAGCGAGTCCAGGCCGATGGTCAGGCCGGAGCGGTTGCGCACCGCGCGGACGGCGAGCAGCACGCCGGGCATGAACGAGGCCCGGTCGTACGAGTCGTGCCGGATGGTCAGCGTCTCGCCTGTGGTGCCGAAGAGCACCTCCTGGTGGGCGACCAGACCGGTGACCCGCACGGCGTGCACGCGTACCCCGTCGATGTCGGCGCCGCGCGCGCCCGCGACCTCGTCCTTGGTCGCGTCCGGCACCGGGCCCATGCCGGCCTCGGCCCGCGCGGCGGCGATCCGTCGGGCGGTGTGCGTCGCGGTGCCGCTGGGGGCGTCGAGCTTGCGCGGGTGGTGCTGCTCGATGATCTCCACGGACTCGAAGTGCCGGGCGGCCCGGGCGGCGAACTGCATCATCAGCACCGCGCCGATGCCGAAGTTGGGGGCGATGACCACCCCGACGCCCGGCTTACGCTCCAGCCAGCCGCGCACCCGGTCGAGCCGCTGCTCGGTGAAGCCGGTGGTGCCGACCACCGCGTTGATGCCCTGGTCGATGCACCAGTGCAGGTTGTCCATGACGACGTCCGGCGTGGTGAAGTCGACGACCACCTCGGCGCCCGCGTCGGAGGCGTTGAACAGCCAGTCACCCTGGTCGACCATCGCCACCAGGTCCATGTCGAGGGCCGCGTCGACCGCCTTGCACACCTCAACGCCCATCCGACCCCGGGCACCCAGCACGCCGACCCGGATCGGCTCGTCCAGGCCCTTCTCCTGCTCGTCAGTCACGGGGCACAACCTATCCCAATCGGGACGCGGTCACCCGGCCGGACCGTCGTCCGTCCCAGCAACAGGCGAATCAGCGGGAAACGGAGAAGGCAGTCTGGTCGAACGGGCCGACCACGGCGAGGGACATCGGCCGGCTGAGCAGCTCGGCGGCGAGGGTGTTCACGTCCGCTACGGTGACCGCGTCAACCCGGGTGAGCAGCTCGTCCACCGGCATCAGGTCGCCGTAGAGCAGCTCGCCCTTGGCCAGCCGACTCATCCGCGAGCCGGTGTCCTCCAGGCCCAGCACGAACGAGCCCTTGCTCATGCCCTTGCCCCGGGCCACCTCGGCCTCGGTGAGTCCGTCCGCGGCCACCCGGGCCAGCTCGGTCCGGGTCAGGTCCAGCACCTCGTCCACCTTGCCGGGCGCGCAGCCGGCGTAGACGGCGAAGAGGCCGCTGTCGGCGTACTGGCTGGCGTAGGAGTAGACCGAGTAGGCCAGGCCGCGCCGCTCCCGGATTTCCTGGAACAGCCGGCTGGACATGCCGCCGCCGAGGACGTTGTTGAGCACGCCGAGGGCGAAGCGCCGCTCGTCGATGCGGTCGATGCCGGGGCAGCCGAGGATGACGTGCGCCTGCTCGGTCTCCTTCGGCTCGACCAGGACGCTGGCCGGCTTCGTGCGTACCGCCGGGGTGGCCGACCGGTGCGTGCCCGGCGTGGCCGGGTCGGTGTCCATTGGCGTGCCACGCAGCGCCTGCCGGACCAGCTTGACCACGTCGGCGTGGTCGAGGTTGCCGGCGGCGGCGATGACGATCTGCGGCGGGGTGTAACGACGGCGGTAGAAGCTCTGGATCTGCCGCCGGGTCATCGGGGTGACCGTGTCCTCGGTGCCGGAGATCAGCCGGCCCAGCGGATGGTCGCCGTAGACGGCGCGGGCGAAGAGGTCGTGCACCTCGTCGCCGGGCTCGTCGTCGTGCATGGCGATCTCTTCGAGGATGACCCCGCGCTCGGTCTCCACGTCGGCCGGTTTGAGCACCGAGTCGGCCACCGCGTCGCACATCACGTCGATGGCCAGCGGCAGGTCCTCGTCCAGCACCCGCGCGTAGTAGCAGGTGTATTCCTTGGTGGTGAAGGCGTTGGTCTCGCCGCCCACCGCCTCGATCTCTGAGGAGATCTCCAGCGCGCTGCGCTTGTGGGTGCCCTTGAAGAGCAGGTGCTCCAGGAAGTGCGCGGCCCCGGCCTGCGGGCCGGTCTCGTCCCGGGAGCCGACCGCCACCCAGATGCCGAACGACACGCTGCGCATCGCCGGGATGGCCTCGGTGAGCACGCGCAACCCGCTGGGCAGCACCGTACGACGTACCGTGCCGCCCAACGGGTCGTCACTCAGCGTGCGGGTGACCGCCCGGGCCGCGCCACCGGCGGTCCGGGTGGTCCCGGCCGCGTGCCGGCCGGCGCCGGACGGCGCCACCCCCCGTCGGCCCGCAGGGAAAGACGAACGCTGGGCCGGACTCACGGAAACCTGCTCTCACTTCGACGAGGGGTGGGTGGTGCGGTGTCACGAACCGGCCGGGCGGCGACGACGTCGCCACCCGGCCGGGTACTGGCTCAGCTGTGCCGGGTACGGCGGCGCGGACGCTCGCCGCCCTCGCCACCCTCGCCGCCACCCTCGCCGCCGCCCTCGCCACGGTCGCCGCGCTCCGGGCCACGACCGCCCCGGTCGCCGCCGCGGTCACCACGGTCGCGCGGACCCCGGTCACCCCGGTCCCGGCCACCCGGACGCTCGCCACCGGCGGCCTCGTCGGCGGCCGGCGCCTCGGCGCCCTCCGGACGGACCTTGTCCAGGTAGATCTTGCCGCGGGCGTCGATGTCCGCGATCTCCACCTCGACCTTGTCACCGACGTTGAGGAAGTCCTCGACCCGCTCGACCCGCTTGCCGTCGCCCACCTTGGAGATGTGCAGCAGGCCGTCGCGGCCCGGCAGCAGCGAGATGAACGCGCCGAACGCGGCGGTCTTGACCACCGTGCCGAGGAACCTTTCGCCGGCCTTCGGCAGGGTCGGGTTGGCGATCCCGTTGATCCGGTCCACCGCCGCCTGGGCCGACGGGCCGTTGGTCGCGCCGACGTAGATCGTGCCGTCGTCCTCGATGGAGATCTCGGCGCCGGTCTCGTCCTGGATGGCGTTGATGGTCTGGCCCTTCGGGCCGATCACCATACCGATCTTGTCGACCGGGATCTTCACGGTGGTGACCCGCGGCGCGTAGTCCGACATCTCGGCCGGAGCCTCGATCGCCGCCCGCATCACGCCGAGGATGATCTGCCGGGCCTCGTTCGCCTGCTGCAGCGCGGCGGCGAGCACGTCCGACGGGATGCCGTTCAGCTTGGTGTCGAGCTGCAGCGCGGTGACGAACTCCGGGGTACCGGCGACCTTGAAGTCCATGTCACCGAACGCGTCCTCGGCACCGAGGATGTCGGTCAGCGTCACGTACTGGGTCTTGCCGTCCACCTCGTCGGAGATGAGCCCCATGGCGATGCCGGCGACCGGCGCCTTCAGCGGGACACCCGCGGAGAGCAGGGCCAGCGTCGAGGCACAGACCGAACCCATCGAGGTCGAGCCGTTCGAGCCGAGCGCCTCGGAGACCTGACGGATCGCGTAGGGGAACTCTTCGCGCGCCGGCAGCACCGGGATCAGCGCCCGCTCGGCGAGCAACCCGTGGCCGATCTCGCGCCGCTTCGGCGAGCCGACCCGGCCGGTCTCACCGGTCGAGTACGGCGGGAAGTTGTAGTTGTGCATGTAGCGCTTGCGGTTCTCCGGGGAGAGGGTGTCCACCATCTGCTCCATGCGCAGCATGTTCAGCGTGGTGACGCCGAGGATCTGGGTCTCGCCCCGCTCGAACAGCGCCGAGCCGTGCACCCGGGGCAGCACGCCGACCTCGGCGGTCAGCGGCCGGATGTCGCGCGGGCCGCGGCCGTCGATCCGGACCTGCTCGCGCAGGACCCGACCCCGGACCTCGGACTTGGTCAGCGACCGGAACGCAGCGCTGACCTCCTTCTCGCGCCCCTCGAAGCGCGGGTTGATCTCCTCCTGCACCCGGGCCTTGACCCGGTCCAGGGCCTCCTCGCGGTCCGCCTTGCCGGCGATCTGGAGGGCCTCGGCGACCTCGGCGCGGGCCGTCTGGGCGACCGCCTCGTAGACGTCGTCCTGGTAGTCGAGGAAGACCGGGAACTCGGTGACCGGCTTCGCGGAGACCTCGGCCAGCTCGCTCTGCGCGCGGCACAGCTCGCGGATCGCCGGCTTCGCGGCCTCCAGGCCGCTGGCCACGATCTCCTCGGTCGGCGCGGTCGCGCCACCGGCGATCAGCGCCACCGCGTTCGGCGTCGCCTCCGCCTCGACCATCATGATCGCGACTTCGCCGTCCGGCAGCGACCGGCCGGCCACGACCATGTCGAAGGTGGCGCGGGCCAGCTCCTCCAGGGTCGGGAAGGCCACCCACTGGCCGTCGATGTGCGCGACCCGGGTCGCCCCGATCGGGCCGGAGAACGGCAGGCCGGAGAGCTTGGTCGACATCGAGGCGGCGTTGATCGCCACCACGTCGTACGGGTGCTGCGGGTCGAGCGCGAGGATGGTCTCGACGACCTGGACCTCGTTGCGCAGGCCCTTGACGAACGACGGGCGCAGCGGCCGGTCGATCAGCCGGCAGGTGAGGATGGCGTCCTCGCTGGGCCGGCCCTCGCGGCGGAAGAACGAGCCGGGGATCCGGCCCGCGGCGTACATCCGCTCCTCGACGTCGACGGTCAGCGGGAAGAAGTCGAACTGCTCCTTCGGCTGCTTGCCGGCGGTGGTGGCGGAGAGGACCACCGTCTCGCCCAGCTGGGCGACAACGGAGCCGGCGGCCTGGCGGGCCAGCCGGCCGGTGGAGAAGGTGATCTCACGGGTGCCGAAGGACCCGTTGTCGATCACGGCGGTGCGGGATTCGGTGCCGAGTCTGGTCTCGGTCATGTGCTGTCGTGCTCCTTCGCGTCGTGGGCCCACGACACCGGAGCTGCTCAGACGGCCGGTCTTCGATCGAAGCGCCCGGGTGGCCGGCGTGATGCCGGGGTGCCCGGAGGCCACTACCGGAGACCGTACGCTGACCGGCTCCCTCTCGGGTGGTCGCGCGGCCCTGTTCTTCAGTGGTACCGGAACGGGGGAGCGGCCGCAGGCCACTCCCCCGTCACGTCATCGGCGCAGACCGAGCCGCTCGATGAGCGACCGGTAGCGGTTGATGTCCTTCTTCTGGACGTAGTTGAGCAGCCGACGGCGACGGCCGACCAGCAGCAGCAGCCCACGGCGGCTGTGGTGGTCGTGCTTGTGCACCTTCAGGTGCTCGGTGAGCTCGGCGATCCGCTTGGTGAGGACCGCGACCTGCACCTCCGGCGAACCGGTGTCGCCCTCGGCGGTCGCGTACTCCGCGCGGATCTTGCCCTTGGCTTCCTGGTCGAGCGCCATGTTCTCCCTGTTTCGGTGGGTTGATCACTGATGTCCGTCGTCGGGTCCGGAGGACGGGAGACGGACGAACCTCGCACCCGCGGCGTCGTGCAGGCACGCGAGGCCCCACGTCGGTCAGCCGACGTCCCCGCCAGACTACCAGCTCACCCCGGCCCCGCCCGGCGAAGGGCCGCGACACGGCCTCCGACGCGCTCAGCCGACCGCCCGCCGGGTCCGCTCGACGTCCTCGGCCATCTGCGCGATCAGCGGCTCGACCGCGTCGTAGCGGCGCTGCTCGCGCAGGTGGGCGACGAAGTCCAGGGCCAGCCGCTCGCCGTACAGGTCACCGGTGAAGTCCAGGGCGTACGCCTCCACCCGGCGCTCCCGGCCGGAGAAGGTCGGGTTGGTGCCGACCGACACGGCGGCGGCCAGCGGCTCCCGGTGCCCCCGACGGACCAGCCGGGCGGCGTAGACACCGTCGGCCGGGACCGCGGCGTACCGGTGGCAGAGCAGGTTGGCGGTGGGGTAACCCAGCTCACGCCCGCGCTGGTCGCCCCGGACCACCACGCCCTCCACCCGGTGCGGGCGGCCCAGCGCGGCCGCCGCGGCGCCCACGTCCCCGGCGTCAACGCAGGAGCGGATGTACGTCGAGGAGAAGACGGTGCCGGCCTCGGCGACCAGCGGGGCGCCCTCCACCCCGAAGCCGAAGGTGCGGCCGAGCCGTTCGAGCAGGGCGACGTCGCCGGCCGCCTTGTGCCCGAACCGGAAGTTGGCCCCCACCACGACCAGCGCGGCGTGCAGGTGCTCGACCAGGATGTCGTGCACGAACGCCTCGGCGGGCAGCCGGCAGAACTCCGGGGTGAACGGCACCACGCAGAGCACGTCCACGCCGAGCGCCTCGATCAGCTCGGCCTTGCGGGCCGGCTCGGTGAGCACGGCGGGGTGCGAACCGGGGCGGACCACCTCGGCCGGGTGCGGGTCGAAGGTGACCACCACCGACTTCACGCCCAGCTCCCGGGCCCGGGCCACGGCGTGCCCGATGGTCTCCTGGTGTCCCTTGTGCAGGCCGTCGAAGACGCCGATGGTGACGACCGACCGCCCCCAGCCACCGGGCGCCGCGTCGTACCCCCGCCACCGCTGCATGCCGTTCCTCCCCTGCTCTCCCCGCGCCGACCGCGGGCTGCTGCGCCCGGGCCGCCGGGCCGACCTCCGCCGGCCCGGCGGCCGGCGGCCCCACGCCCCGCCCGTCAGGCCGGGGCGAGCACGATCTCCGCGCGGGCCCGGCCGTCCCGCTCGCTGACGATAGCGATCAGGCCGCCGCCCGGACCGAAGACGGCGTACGGCCCGGCGATGCCGACCGGGTCGAGCGGACCGCCGTGGGAGAGCGCCTTCGCCTCGTCGGCGGTCGCGTCCCGGCGCGGGAAGTACCGGTCGGCGGCCGCGTCGAGCGGCAGGTTGACCACCTCGGGCGCGCGCTGTTCCAGCTGTTCGAGGGTGGCCGCCTCGGCGAGGGTGAACCCGCCGACCGCGGTACGCCGCAGCGCGGTCAGGTGCCCGCCCACCCCGAGGGCCAGGCCCGCGTCCCGGGCGAGGGCACGGATGTACGTCCCGGACGAGCAGGTCACGTCGACGTCCACGTCCACCACGTCCGGGGTGTCCCGGCGGATGGCGAGGACGTCCAGGCGGGAGACGGTGACCCGCCGGGCGGGCAGCTCGACGCTCTCCCCCTCGCGCACCCGCTTGTACGCCCGCTGACCGTTGATCTTGATGGCGCTGACCGCGCTCGGGACCTGGTCGATCTCGCCGGTGAGCGCGGCGAACGCCGCCCGCACCGCGTCGTCGGTGAGCTTGCCGGCCGGGGTGGTCGCGATCACGTCACCCTCTGCGTCGTCGGTGACGGTGGCCTGGCCGAGCCGGACGGTGGCGGTGTAGCTCTTGCCGGCCCCGATCACGTACGTCAGCAGCCGGGTGGCCCGGCCCACCCCGATCACCAGCACGCCGGTGGCCATCGGGTCGAGAGTGCCGCCGTGCCCGACCCGGCGGGTCTTCGCCAGTCGACGGATCCGCGCCACCACGTCGTGCGACGTCATGCCGCCGGGCTTGTCCACCACGATCAGACCCTCGGTGCTCACGACCGCCAAGCCTGCCAGACGGGGTCGCGCCGGCCGTCACCGCACGGCACAATGCCCGTGCGGTGGCGGTGCCACCCGTTCCTCCTCGTTCCCGGGAGCCCCGATGAGCACCCCGCCCTCGCACGAGCACCGCGCCCGGGTCGACCTGCCCGACTGGATGCGCAACCCCGAGCCGCCCCGCCGCACCCCCGGCCGGCTCCTCTCCCGGCTGGTGGAGGCCGTCCCGGCGCTCCGGGACGCGCGGCGCGCGGTGTGGCGGTGGCGGGACCGCGCCCGGTTCAGCGATAAGCACCCGGTGGTCTCGGCGATCGTGTCGTTCGTCGTCGTCGCCGTGGTGGCCACGCTGCTGGTCGGCGGCGCCCTGTACCTGTTCGGCCGGATGATGGCCGGCGATCTCTGACCGCCCCGGGTGCGGGCGACGACGGTCACCGGAAACCGGGCAGCGCGCCGGCCGACCCGGGTGCGACGATCATGCGCCCCATTTCGCCCACCTCTGGGACGACGCATGACCGACGACCAGCCGTCCACCACTTCCGAACGGCCGGCGGTGGCCACCGCCGAGCCGGTGCGCCTGCCGTCCTGGATGCGGGAGTCCGACACACCGCAGGAGGTGACCCCCTCCGAACGGCGGCGGCTCACCTGGGCGCGGCACCGCGGCAAGCTGCTGGTCGGCATCGTCGCGGCGGTGGCCGTCGTCCTGGTCGCGGCGGTGGGTCTCTACGGGTACGCCGTCGTGGAGGTCGTCCGCACCGCCACGCCACCGTCGCCCTCGCCCGTGCCCACCAGCACCATCGGCGAACCGCGGGACCATTTCGCCGGCACCCCCGCGGCCGACTTCCGGGTCGGGGAGAAGGGCATCGTGTTGCCGCCGGCCCGGGCCACCGGCCCGTTCGGCGCGGCGCAGGTGCGCAGCACGTTGGCCAGGGTGCGGCAGGCGCTGATCGCGGCCCGGCTGGACACCTCGATGCTGGTCGGCGACAACGAGCCGTTCCTCGCCCTGCTGGCGGAGGACGCCCGGGAGCCCCTGGTGCCGCAGTTCGCCGACAGCACCTTCCTGAACTACGCCACCCGGATGGACTCGCGCACCGACTGGGCACCCGACCCCCGCGTCTCCGGGAAGATGACCTACCGCGCCACCGAGGACGCGGACGGCGTCCGGGTGCTCGAGGTGACCACCCGCTTCGCCTGGGTGTACGCCTTCGACATGTACCTCGGCAAGAACGTCCCGCCGGGGGCCCACCTGGTGGTCATCCGGGACACGCAGGTCTGGACCATGCCCCATCCCGACGACGTCCCGGCGTCGGCGCGCGGCCTGTGGCTGGAGACGGCGGAGGCCACCGTCTGGAACGCCGACTGCTCCAAGATCAGGAACGGCTTCGTCGACCTGGAGCCCTCGTTTCCCGGCGGCGGCCGGCGCGGTACGGCGGACCCGCAGGACGTCTTCGACCCGGAGCGGCCCAGCCGGGCCACCGAGTCCTGCTGAGCACCGGCGACCACCCGGCCGACACCGGCCGGGCGGCTCCTGGACCGCCCGGCTCCGGAACCGCCCACCTGGACCACCCGGGCTTCCGGGTCGGACGGCTCGCCGGGGCCGTCAGCGGACCGCGCCGACCACCGCCCACCCGCCGGAGCGCAGCCGCAGCAGCAGCGCGGCCAGCCGGATCACGATGAACAGGGTGAGCCCGGCCCAGATCCCGCCGAGCCCGAGGTCCAGCCCGTAGGCGAGCCAGATCGCCGGCAGGAAGCCGCCGAGCGCCGCGACGATGGTGAGGTTGCGCAGGTAGCGCACGTCGCCGGCGCCGATCAGCACCCCGTCGAGGGCGAAGACCACCCCGGCCAGCGGCTGCATCGCCACGAACCACGGCCAGGCCACCATGGCCTGGTCGCGTACCTGTGGGTCGGAGCTGAACAGGGCCGGCAGCACGCCCGCGCCGGCCGCTATCAGCACCCCGAACGCGACGCCGCAGACGCCGCCGAGCAGGGCGAACCGGCGGGCCAGGGCCCGCGCGCCGGCGTCGTCGCCGGCGCCGAGCGCCGAGCCGATCAGCGCCTGCGCGGCGATGGCGAGGGCGTCGAGCACCAGGGCGGTGAAGAACCACAGCTGCAGCGCGATCTGGTGGGCGCCCACGGCGGCGGCGCCGAACCGGGCGGCGACCGCGGTGGCCGAGAGGAAGCTGGCCTGGAAGGCCAGGCCGCGGACCAGCAGATCCCGGCTGAGCGCCAACTGCTGCCGGATCAGTCGCGGCCGGGGCCGCAGGGAGACCCGCTCGCGGACCAGCGCCGCGGCGAAGAGCCCGCCGGAGAGCGTCTGCGCCACCGCGTTGGCCACCGCCGAGCCGACCAGCCCGAGCCCGGCGGGATAGACCAGCAGCGGGCAGAGCAGCGCGGAGAGCAGGTTGGGCACGAGCACGAAGAGCAGCGGGCGACGGGTGTCCTGGATACCGCGCAGCCAGCCGTTACCGGCCGCGGCCAGCAGCAGGCCGGGCGCGCCGAGCGCCGCGATCCGCAACCACTGCGCGGCCGCGCCGGCCACGTCGTCCCCACCGCCGACGAGGGTACGCGCCAACGCCCCGCCGCCGAGCTGCATGCCGAGCGCCACCACCACCCCGGCCCCGAGGGCGAGCCAGGAGGCCTGGACGCCCTCGGCCACCGCCGCGGCCCGATCGCCGGAGCCGAAGCGCCGGGCGACCCGGCCGGTGATCCCGTACGCGAGCACGGTGCCGAGCCAGGCGGTCAGGGTCATCACGGTGCCGCCGACGGCCAGCGCGGCGAGCGGCACCCGGCCGAGGTGCCCCACCACGGCGGTGTCGACCAGCACGTAGAGCGGCTCGGCGGCGAGCACCACCAGGGCGGGCAGGGCGAGGGCGGCGATCCGGCGCGGCGGCGTGATCGCGGTGGCGGTGGCGAACTGGCTCATCGCCGCCGATCCTGGCACGCGGGCGGTAAGGATCGCAATACCTTTGACCACTTACTCCTGAACTGCGTGGCCGCGCCGGTGGGCCGTACCCTGGGCCGGTGACCCTGCCCCTGCCCGACGGCGAGTTCCAGGCCTACCTCTTCGACTGCGACGGCACCATCGCCGACTCGATGCCGCTGCACCACGTCGCCTGGCAGCGGGCCCTGGGCGAGTGGGGCTGCGAGCTCCCCGAGGAGCTCTTCTACGCCTGGGGCGGCCGGCCCGTCGCCGACATCGTCGCCACCCTCAACGAACGGCACGGACTGGCCATGCCGACGGAGGCCGTCGCCCGCCTCCGGGAGGACCTCTTCCAGGAACTCCTGCCGCAGGTCGCCGCCGTCCCCGAGGTCCTGGCGCACATCCACGAGGCCCACGGGCGGCTCCCCTTCGGGGTGGTCTCCGGCAGCACCCGGGAATCCGTCACCGCCTCGCTCACCGCGCTCGACCTGCTCGACCGGTTCGACGTGCTGGTGTGCGCCGGCGACTACGCGCGGGCCAAGCCGGACCCGGAGTCGTACCTGCTCGCGGCCCGACTCCTCGATGTCCCGGCGCGGTCCTGCCTGGTCTTCGAGGACACCGACCTCGGCATCCAGGCCGCGACCGCCGCCGGGATGGCCTCGGTACGCGTCCCGCCGCCCTGGCGGCGACGCACGACCGGCCACCGGCCGGCGTAGGCGTCAGTCGGGTGGCCGACCGGACGGGATGCGACGACGTCCACCGGCGCCGGGCCGCCCGGTTCGCACCGCGCCAGCTGCCCGGGCGGCGCAGCGGGGAGGGGCTCAGCGCTCCGGCAGCGTGTCCAGCCACCGACGGACCTGGCCACGGCTGCGCAACCGGACCACCGGCAGCCGCGGCGCGTGCGTGGCGACGGCGGCGAGGACCCGCGGCCGGGAGCGGCGGGGATACTGCCGGACGGAGCGCAGGAAGTCCAGGTCGAGCCGCTCGGGGCAACCGGCGGCCAGGTCCGGCCGGCCGGCGGAGCGGGGGTCCCGGCGACGGTGGACCACCCGGGCGAGGCAGAGCGGCCGGGGCGACCCAGCCGGGACGCCAGAAGTGCCGGTCGAGATGGATCAGCGGGAGATCGAGCCGGCGCGCGACGGAACGGGCCAGGGTGCTCTTGCCGGCGCCGGCGCAGCCGGCGATGAGGATCCTGCGCACCCGGGTGACGGTACCGACGGCCGCGTCGTCAGCCCACCGGTCGCGGCCGGTCGCGTCCGCGGCGGGAGATGTCCCGGGGAGCGGCATGACGCTCCGTCTTGTTCATGACGGACGATCATCCGGCTCGTCGGAGTTGTCCGTTGGAGGCGTCTCAGGCCGGCGGGACGGGCCGGGACCGGCCGGAGTGGTCACGGCGCGAGGTGTGCTCCGAGGGGCGGTGACGTCGAAGACGCGGGACGTCGGCGGCGTCACCGCCGGTCGGCCAGCGTCACTGACGGGTGTCCATCGAGGTCTGCAGGGCGCGGCGCATCTGCTCGCGCGCCTCGTCGGTGCTCTCGGACTTGGGCTTGGTCGCCATGGGAGTTCCCTTTCCAGGGTGCGGACCACCGGGAAGGTGGCCCTACGGGCGGTCCTGCTGAGCGCCGGAGGGCGGTCCGGGATCACCGGAGCGGCTCGCCTGGCAGCGTGAGCCCGGGTCGGTCTGACCCTGGAGGGAGGCGGCACCGGGTGCGGCACCACCGCCCACGACCTGCGCCGCGCGGCGGCACCGGTCGTTCCCAAGTTAACGTTCACTTTCCACATGCTGTCCACTGTTCCCAAGATTTGGACAACCGAATGCTCAGCGGGCGAGGAGGTGCCAGCCCAGCCACCACCAGAAGCCGAACACCCCGATCCGGCCGACCGGCACCGGGCCGACCTCGTAGCGCATCACGTACGCGCAGACATCGCCGAGCGACGGCACCCGGGAGCCTGGGCGGCGGGACACCCATTCGACCACGGCGAAGAGCGCCAGCGCGGCGAGGAAGCCGGCGACGGCGAGGACGCGCATCATCGGCGCACCAGCCCCCAGAACGCGGCCAGCCAGGCGAACCAGGCGGCCGAGCGGACCAGCTCGTCCTCCAGCAGCGGATCCGCCAGCCGGGAGAAGGTGGGGAACTCGTCGCCCACCGACATCACGAACGTGGCGCCCTCGAGGACGCCGAAGACCGCGACCGGGAGCACCCACCAGATCGCGCCCGGGCTCAGCCGGCGCGGTGGCGGCCGCCGGGGCACCCGGTTGCCGAGGCCGAGCCAGATCAGCGCCCCGCCGGTGCTCAACGTCCAGAGGTTGGCCTGCGCCGAGAAGGAGGGGAACTGCCCGCCGACCAGCGAAAGGCAGGCCAGCACCGGCGCTGTGACGACCGGTCGGTCCCACGCGCGCGGGGCCTCGACGGTGAGCTCGTGCGGCTGCTCCATCCTCCGATTCTCCCCGCGCCCACCCAGCGCGGGAAGACCGACACCCACCGCAGTCGATCCGGGGTGGGGTCAGGACGTGATCAGCGCGCCGTCGAGCTCGGCCCGGATGCGCCCGGCGACGTCGTCCGCGCCGCCGCGCCCGGTGAAGCCGGCGGCGAAGCGGTGCCCGCCACCGCCGAGCGCCACCGCGACCCGGCTGACGTCGACCGCGCCCTTGCTGCGCATGGAGACCGCCCACTCGTCGGCGGCGACCTGCTTCAGCACGACCGCCACGTCGGCCTCGGCGGTGCACCGGACCGAGTCGATCAGCGCCTCCAGCACGTACGGCCGCTGGTCGTGCCGGGCCAGGTCGTCCAGGGTCGCGTACGTCCAGACCAGGCCGTGGCCGGCGGCGGCCGCCGGCTCCAGCCGGGCCCGGCCCAGCACCTCGCCGAAGAGCCGGACCGCCCCGAACGGCCGGCTGTCGAAGACCCGGCGGGAGATGTCGCCCGGCCGGATGCCGGTGGCCAGCAGCCGCGCGGCGAGCTGGTGCACCGCGGGGGTGGTGGCCTCGAACCGGAACGAGCCGGTGTCCGTGGTCAGCGCGACGTAGAGGCAGGCGGCGATCTCCGCGTCCAGCGGCACGTCGAGCCGGGCCAGGAGTTCCTCGGCGACCACCGAGGTGGCCGCGGCCGTCGGGTCCACCAGGTGGACGTCGCCGAAGCCGGTGTTGGAGGCGTGGTGGTCCAGCACCAGCACCGGCCCGTCGATGTCCAGCCGGTCGACCAGCTCACCCAGCCGCGACTCGCTGGCCGCGTCGAAGCAGACCACCAGGTCCGGATCCGGGTACGCCCCGGTCGCCGGCACCAGCAGGTCGAGACCGGGCAGCCAGCGGAACGGTTCGGGCACCTCGGGCGGGCCGGGGAAGGTCGCCTGAAGCTGGCGTGCGCCGAGCCGGCGCAGGCCCAGCGCGAAGCCGAGCATGCTGCCCAGCGCGTCACCGTCCGGGTTGACGTGACAGATCAGCAACACCCGGGCGTCGGCCGGCAGCGCGCGTACCGCCGCGACCGCGGCGGCCCAGTCAGCCTCAGTCGGGCCGGTCGGCACCGACTCGGTGAGCAGGCCACCGACCGCGCCCGGGGAGCCGGTCACCGCCGGTCCGTGGCGGGCGGGGTGTCGTCCTCGTCGTCCTCGGTGTCGGCGTCCTCGTCCTCGTCCAGCCGGTACGGCTGGGCCTCGCCCGCGTACTTCGCCTGGGCGGCCAGCCGCTGCACCTCCGCGTCGGCGGTGCGGGCCTGGACGAGCAGGTCGTCGATGTGCTTGACCTGATCCTGCACGTCGTCGAGGACGAAGGTCAGGGTCGGCGAGTGGCGCAGGCCGAGCGCCTTGCCGACGGTGCTGCGCAGCATGCCCTTCGCGCTCTCCAACGCGGCGGCGGTGCTGGACTGGGCGGCCGCGTCACCGAGCACGGTGTAGAAGACCGTGGCGTCGCGCAGGTCGGCGGTGATCCGGGCGTCGGTGATGGTGATCATCCCGAGCCGGGGGTCCTTGATCTGGCTCCGCACCACCGACGCGACCAGTTCGCGAATGCGCTCCGCGTGCCGGCGTACCTTGGCCGGATCCGTCATCTCCCCCACCTCCAGGGCATCCTGCTCCCGGCCGGAGCGACGGCGCGGGGCGCCGCCGGGTCCGACCGCCCAACACCTCGCACACTACCCGCGCGGCCGGGCCGGTCGCGCGTCCCCGGCGGTGGCGAGGGTCACCCTCAGTCGTCCTCGCCGTACAGCTTGCGGCGGACGGAGAGCAGCTCGGCCTCGGGGCGCCCGGCCACCAGGCGCTCGCAGGCGTCTAGCACCTCGCGGACGTGCGCCGCCTCGGCGGCCACCACGGCCACCCCGATCTCGGCCCGACCGTGCAGGTCGAGCGCTCCCACCTCGGCAGCCGAGACCTCGAAGCGGCGCAGCGCCGCCACGATCGGCCGTACATATGATCTCTTGGCCTTGAGCGACCGGGAGTCGCCCGGCAGCAGCAGGTCGAAGACCGCGGTTCCGGTGAACATCACCCCGGACGTTACGGACACCCCCGGACACGATCAAGGGGTTTACGCCGTTCGGCGTAAACCCCTTGATCAGCGTGTCACCGCCGGATCAGGCGCGAGCCTTCTCCCGCATCTCGAAGGTCTCGATGATGTCGCCGACCTGGACGTTGTTGTAACCGCCCAGAGTCAGACCACACTCGAAGCCCTCGCGGACCTCCGTGGCGTCGTCCTTGAACCGCTTGAGCGAGGTGATCGTGAGGTTGTCCGCCACGACCGCCCCGTCCCGCAGCAGCCGCGCCTTGGCGTTGCGGCGGAGGATGCCGGACCGGACGATACAGCCGGAGATGTTGCCGATCTTGGACGAGCGGAACACGTCGCGGATCTCCGCGGAGCCCAGCTCGACCTCCTCGTACTCCGGCTTGAGCAGGCCCTTGAGCGCCGCCTCGATCTCCTCGATGGCCTGGTAGATGACGGTGTAGTACCGGATCTCCACGCCCTCGCGGTCGGCCATCTCACGGACCTTGTTGGAGGCCCGCACGTTGAAGCCGATGATCGTGACCGGCTCGGACGACGCGCTCGCGAGCATGACGTTGCTCTCGGTGATCGCGCCGACGCCCCGGTCGAGGACCTTGAGCTGGACCTCCTCGGGGATGTCGAGGTTGAACAGCGCGTCCTCGAGCGCCTCCACGGAACCGGAGACATCGCCCTTGAGGATGAGGTTGAGCGACGTCTTCTCGCCCTCCTTGAGCTGCTCCATGAGCGTCTCGAGGGTGGCCCGGCCACGGGAGTTGGCGAACGCCGCCGCCCGCCGTCGCGCCTGCCGCTGCTCGGCGATCTGCCGAACCGTACGGTCGTCCGCCGCGGCCAGGAAGGTGTCGCCCGCGCTCGGCGGCGCGGTGAGACCCAGCACCATGACCGGACGGGCCGGACCGGCCTCGGGGACCTGGTTGCCGTTCTCGTCGAGCATCGCCCGGACCCGGCCGTGCGCCCCACCGGCGACGATCGAGTCGCCCGCCCGTAGGGTGCCCTTCTGCACCAGCACCGTCGCCACCGCACCGCGGCCCTTGTCCAGGTGCGCCTCGATGGCGACACCCTGCGCCGGCCCGTCGATCGGAGCGGTCAGCTCCAGCGACGCGTCGGCGGTGAGCAGGACGGCCTCGAGGAGAGCCTCGATGCCGGTGCCCTGCTTGGCAGCCACGTTGACGAACATGGTCTCGCCGCCGTACTCCTCGGCGACCAGGCCGTACTCGGTCAGCTGCTGGCGGACCTTGTCCGGGTTGGCCTCCGGCTTGTCGACCTTGTTGACCGCGACCACGATCGGCACGTCGGCCGCCTTGGCGTGGTTCAACGCCTCGATGGTCTGCGGCATGACGCCGTCGTCGGCCGCGACCACCAGGATCACGATGTCCGTGACCTGGGCACCACGGGCACGCATGGCGGTGAACGCCTCGTGACCCGGGGTGTCGATGAAGGTCACCGCGCGGTCCTCGCCCTCGTGCGGGACGTGGACCTGGTAGGCACCGATGTGCTGGGTGATGCCACCGGCCTCGCCGGCCACGACGTTCGCCTTGCGGATCGCGTCGAGCAGCTTGGTCTTACCGTGGTCGACGTGACCCATGACGGTCACCACCGGCGCACGGCTGACCAGGCGCTCCTCGGCCACCTCCGCGTCGAGGTCGATGTTGAACTGCGCGAGCAGCTCGCGGTCCTCGTCCTCCGGGCTGACGATCTGCACGTCGAAGCCGAGGTGCTCACCCAGCAGGTGCAGGGTGTCGTCGGAGCAGGACTGGGTCGCGGTGACCATCTCGCCCAGGTTGAACATCTCCTGGACCAGCGAACCCGGGTTGGCGTTGATCCTGTCGGCGAAGTCCGACAGCGACGCGCCACGGGAGAGCCGGACGACCTGACCCTGACCCCGGGGGGCGCCCGAGCTCATGGCCGGAGCCGACAGGTTGTCGAACTCCTGTCTGCGCTGCTTCTTGGACTTGCGACCACGGGTCGGCCGGCCACCCGGACGCCCGAAGGCACCCGCGGCACCGCCGCCACGGCCACGGCCACCGCCACCGGGACGACCGCCGCCGCCGGCCGGAGCACCCGGACGGAAACCGCCGCCCGGAGCACCACCGCCGCCACCGGGGCCACCGCGGTAGCCACCGCCACCGCCACCGGGACCGCCACCGGGACCGCCGCGGAAGCCACCGCCACCGCCGCCGCCACCGGGACCGCCGCGGAAGCCACCGCCACCGGCGCCGCCACCGCCACCGGGACGACCCGCGCCGCCACCGGGGCCGCGACCGGCGCCACCGGGGCCGGGGCGACCCGTGGCGGGACGCTGGCTCGGCATGGACGCCGGGCTGGGCCGCGGCGGCATGGAGGCCGGGCTGGGCCGCGGCGGCATGCCCGCCGGGCCGGGCCGGGGACCGCCAGCACCGGCGGCCGGCGGCCGCTGCTGCTGACCGCCCTGGATGCCGAACGGGTTGTTACCGGCGCCGCGCGCCGGCGGACGACCGCCCGGCCGGGCACCCGGGGTCGGGCCACCGGGACGACCGGCGGCCGGGGTACCCGGACGCGACGGCACGGCGTTCGGGCTCGGACGCGGACCCGGACGGGGACCACCCTCGGTCGGGGGCTCCCGTCGAACGTTCTCACGCTGCTGCTGGCGGGCGGCCTGCGCGGCCTTGACCGCGGCCTCCTGCTCAGCCTTCAGCGCCGAGGCGCGCGCCTCGGCGGCGGCCACCTCGATGTCGTGCGCGCTCGCCGGCTTGGCGACCGGGGTCACCGGCTGCGGCGGGCCGGGGACCGGGCCCTTGGGCTTCGGTCCAGGGGTCGGCGCGGCCGGCCGCCGGGGCGGCATCGGCCTGGCCGAGACCCGGGGGGCATCCGGGGTCGGGGACGGCGTCGGGGTCGGTGCCGGGCTCGGGGCGGCCGCCGCCGGGGCGGTCGGCGCCGAGGAACCACCGGCGGACGCGACGAAAGCGCCACGCAGCCGTCGGGCGACGGGCGCCTCGACTGTGCTGGACGCGGACTTCACGAACTCGCCCATTTCCTTCAGCTTGGCGAGCACTGTCTTGCTCTCGACCCCGAGCTCCTTAGCAAGCTCGTGTACGCGGGCCTTACCTGCCACTGCACTCCTCACTCCGAGGTCGTGCGGGCAGTACCCGCAGCGACCTCACTCCTGCACTTGAAGCCTGGTCATTTCAGGGACTTCATCGTGTGCTCATGTCGGTCGTCCTACCTTGCTAGCGACCCTCGCCCGGTCGGTTTGACCGGACGTCGTGGTTGGCGCGTCGACGTACTCCGCGACGGCGCCGTGGTCGGGGACCCCGGTGATGCGCAGCGCACGCCCGAAGGCGCGACGCCGCACCGCCAGCGCGAAGCAGGCCGGATCCGGGTGCATGTTCGCTCCCCGACCCGGCAGGCTGCGAGTCGGATCGGGTCGGAGTCTGTGACCAGCCCCGTCGCCGATCGCGACGATCCGCAGCAATTCGCTGGCCGGCGCACGTCGCCGGCAACCCACACAGGTGCGCTCCGGCTGCGCGCGTCGTACCACTGGAGTAAGTCTACCCCTAGCTGCCGGAGATCGCGCCGCCCGGCTCCGGGACGTGATCAGCTTCGCTCCGACCGGCCGCGCTGGTCTGCTCCGCGTCGGAGCGGATGTCGATCCGCCAACCGGTCAGCCGGGCAGCAAGTCGGGCATTCTGCCCTTCGCGGCCGATGGCGAGCGAGAGCTGGAAGTCCGGTACGGTCACCCGGGCGGTCCGGCTGGCCAGGTCGACCACCTCGACCCGCAGCGCCTTGGCCGGCGACAGGGCGTTGCCGACGAAGGTAGCCGGGTCGTCCGACCAGTCGATGATGTCGATCTTCTCACCGTGCAGCTCGCTCATCACCGCGCGGACCCGCTGGCCCATCGGGCCGATGCAGGCGCCCTTGGCGTTCACGCCCTGGATGGTGGAGCGCACCGCGATCTTGGTGCGGTGACCCGCCTCACGGGCGATTGCACCGATCTCCACGGCGCCGTCGGCGATCTCCGGCACCTCCAGCGCGAAGAGCTTCTTCACCAGCGCCGGGTGCGACCGGGACAACGTGATCTGCGGCCCGCGCATTCCCTTGGCCACGTGCACCACGACGCAGCGGATCCGCTCGCCGTGCGCGTACCGCTCGCCGGGCACCTGCTCGGACTGCGGCAGCACGCCCTCCACCTTGCCGAGGTCGACGCTGACGATGCCCTTCTCGGCCCGCGCCTCGTGCGCCTGCACCACGCCGGTGACCAGGTCGCCGTCGCGGCCGACGTACTCGCCGAAGTGCACCTCGTCGGTGGCCTCCCGCAGCCGCTGGAGGATCACCTGCTTGGCGGTCATCGCCGCGATCCGGCCGAAGTCGTGCGGTGTGTCGTCCCACTCCCGCACCACGGTGCCGTCGTCGTCCAACTCCTGGGCGTAGACCAGGGCGGCGCCCGTCTTACGGTCGATCTCCACCCGGGCGTGCAGCTCTGCGCCGTCGGTGTGCCGGTAGGCGGTCAGCAGCGCGGTCTCGATCGCCGCGAGAATCGTGTCGAACGGGATCTCCCGCTCGCGCTCGAGTGCGCGCAGCGCCGCGAGGTCGATGTTCACCTCTCCTCGTCCTCCACATCATCTTCGTCGTCGTCGGTGTCGTCGGTGTCGTCGCCGAACTCGTCGTCAGCCACCTCGTCGAGGCGGCTGAACTCGACCTGCACCCGTCCGGGGCCCAGTTCGGCGTAAGTGTGTTCCGCACGGCCGGAGTCGGTCTCCAGCACCACGCGCTCGTCGTCGGCCTCGATCACCCGGCCGGTGACCTGGCGGTCCCCCGTGGGCTGCCCGTCGCGCTGCTCCGGCAGGGCCGCACCGGCCCGCACGGTCACCTTGACCAGCCGGCCGACGTTGCGCCGCCAGTGCCGGGGCAGGGTCAGGGGGCGGTCCACGCCCGGGGAGCTGACCTCGAGCTGGTACTCCCCCGCCACGATGTCGCCGCCGGACTCCTCGGCCGCGTCCAGCGCCGCGGAAACCGCCCGGGAGACGTCTGCGACGCCGTCCAGGTTGATCCCGCCGTCGGCGTCGACGATCACGCGTACGACGTGCCGCCGGCCGGCCCGGGAGACGGAAAGGTCCTCCAGGTCGTACCCGGCCTGCGTGATCACCGGCTCGATCACCTCGCGCAGTCGGGCCCGCCGCGCCGCGAGGTCACCGCCCCGGGGTGCGCCCGCACGGTCCCCGCCCCGCGGGCCGTCGGAACGACGGGGTCGACCCGCCGGCCCCGTCGGCCTGGTGGCACGACCACGCTGCGTCATCTGGCGCACCCTTCTCCTGATCGGCGACGGCCTGGTCGGCCTGCCACGCCGGTATGCCACCGGGGCGGACGCGCCGGAGGCTGCGCAGAGCGTAACGCGCCGCTCGGGCACCGGCCCGGGCGGCGCACCGACGTCGTCGCCCACGTACCGGGGTGGATGGTGTTGACTTGTCGGGTGGCGACGGGCAGAACGACGAGGCACGGCGGCGGAACGGGACGATCCCGGCGAACGGTGCTGCGCGCGGGAGCGCTCCTGGCGATCGGTGGCACGGCCGTACCGCTGACCGGCTGTGATCTTTTCGACGGCGACGAGCCCGCCCCGCCGCCCGACCCGCTGGAGCCCCTCGCCGGGGAGTCGCGGGAGCTGGCCGCCCGACACCGGGCGGCGATCGCCGCCGACCCGGGCCTGGCCGACCGGCTCACCCCGATCGCCGACGCCCACGCCGCGCACGCCGACGAGCTGTGGCGGGTGATCGGCCGCCCAGTCCCGTCCGGGTCGGCCGCGCCGACCACCGGCGCCGCCGGCACCGACCCGGACTCCCTGCTCGCCGGGCTCCGCGACGCGGAACAGCGCGGCCGGGAGACCGCGGCGAAGGCGTGCGCCGCCGCGCCGGGCGAGCGGGCCGCCCTGCTCGGCTCGATCGCCGCCGCCCGGGCCAGCCACCTGGAGGCACTGAAATGACCCGGCACGCGGCACCCTCCGGGCCCGCCGAGGCCCTGGCGGCGGCGCTGACCGCCGAGTACGCGGCGATCTTCGCCTACGGACCGATCGGGGTACGGCTGACCGACTCCGCCCGGCAGGCCGCCCGGGCGGCCGAGGCCGCCCACCGGGCCCGACGGGACGCGCTGGTGCTCCAGCTCAGCGCCGGCGGCGGTCAGGTCCCCGCCGACAAGGCCGGGTACGCGCTGCCGTTCCCGGTCACCGACCGGGCCAGCGCGCTGCGGCTGGCGGTGCAGATCGAGGAACGGACGGCGGCGTACTGGCGGGCCGCGCTGGCGGTCACCACCGGCGCCGACCGGACCCGGGCGCTCAACGCGCTGACCGACTGCGCCGTCCGGGCCACCCGGTGGCGGCGCACCGCGGGGGACACACCGGTCACCGTGCCCTTCCCCGGCCGCCCGACCTGAGCGCGGCGGTCGGCTCTCCGGTTGCGGTCCGCATACCAGGTATGCATACTCCGGTTCCATGTCCATCCGTCACGGCCTGCTCGCCCTGCTCGAGCGTGGCCAGATGTACGGCTACCAACTGCGGGCCGCCTTCGAGGAGTCGACCGGCTCGACCTGGCCGCTGAACATCGGGCAGGTGTACACCACCCTCAACCGCCTCGAGCGCGACGGCCTGGTCCGGCCGCTGCCGGAAAACGAGGGCGGGCAGCGGCCGTACGAGATCACCGACGCCGGGCGGGCGGACCTGGCGCTCTGGTTCGCCACCCCGATCAGCCGCAACGACCGCCCCCGCGACGAGCTGTCGATCAAGCTCGCCCTGGCGCTGACCACCCCCGGCGTCGACGTCCGGGCGGTGGTGCAGACCCAGCGCAGCGCGACCATGCGGACGTTGCAGGAGTTGACCCGGTTGAAGTACGCCAGCGACCGGCCGGAGGACCTGCCGTGGCAGCTGGTCCTGGACGCGATGCTCTTCCAGACCGAGGCGGAGATCCGCTGGCTGGACCACTGCGAGACGACCCTGGTCCGGCACCGGCCGGCCGGCCCGCCCGGTCCCGCCGCCCGACCGGACGCGGTACGGCGGACCGACGAGGAGGCGCGGCGGTGACGACGGGGAGCGGGTCGGTCCGACGGACCGGGCGGAACCGGAGGCCGGGTCACCCGACCGGGGAGGGCCTGCGGTGAGCGGAGCGGGCGACGCGGTGCTCGACCTGCGCGACGTCCACCGCACCCACGGCACCGGCCCGGCCGCCGTGCACGCCTTGCGCGGGGTGAGCCTCACCGTCCACCCCGGGGAACTGGTCGCCGTGATGGGCCCCTCCGGCTCCGGGAAGTCCACCCTGCTCACCCTGGCCGGCGGGCTGGACCGCCCGACCGGCGGCGAGGTGCTGGTCGAGGGAGAGCCGCTCGGTTCGCTCGACCGCCGCGGGCTGGCCCGGCTGCGCCGCCGCCGGATCGGCTACGTGTTCCAGGACCTCAACCTGCTGGGCAGCCTCACCGCGGCGGAGAACGTCGCGCTCCCGCTCGAACTCGACGGCGTCGGCGTACGCCCGGCCCGCCGGGCCGCGCTCGCCGCCTTGGACGAGGTGGGCCTGACCGGGCTGGGCGGCCGCTTCCCGGACCAGATGTCCGGCGGGCAGCAGCAGCGGGTGGCGATCGCCCGGGCGCTGGTCGGCGAGCGGCGGCTGGTGCTGGCCGACGAGCCGACCGGGGCGCTGGACTCGCAGACCGGGGAGGCGGTGCTGCACCTGCTGCGCCGCCGGGTCGACGCGGGCGCCGCCGGCGTGCTGGTCACCCACGAGGCGCGGCACGCTGGCTGGGCCGACCGGGTCGTCTTCCTGCGCGACGGGGTGATGGTGGACTCGACCGCTCCGCTGGCCGGCGTCGAGCAGCTGCTCTCCGGCAGCGGCCGGTGAGACCGCGGCCGGAGCCGCAGCCGCCGGAGCAGCACCCGCCGGCACCCCAGCGGTCGGAGTCCCCGGCGCCGGAGCCGCACGGGTCGGAGCGGGAGGTGCCGGAACGGCAGGCGCCGGGTCGGCAACGGTCGGAGCGGGCACGCTCGGAGCGGCAGGGGTCGGTCGGACCGGGCCGGGGCGGCCGGCTCGCCGCGGCCCTCGGCTCGTGGCGGGCCGCGCTGCGGATCGCCCGCCGGGAGGCGCGCCGGGCGCGAGGGCGTACCGCGCTGGTGCTGGCGATGATCACACTGCCGGTGCTGGCGCTGACCTTCGTCGCGGTCAGCTACGACATGTCCACGCTCACCCGGGCCGAACGCCTCGACCAACGGCTCGGCGACGCCGATGCCGAGCTGCACTGGGTGGCGCAGAACCCGGTCGTCCAGGACCCCTGGGGGGACACCGTCGTCCCCCGCCGGGATGAGCTGGTCGGGCGGACCCGGCAGGTGACCCCCGCGGAGCTGACCGCGCTGCTGCCGCCGGGCAGCCGGGTCAGCGCGGTGCGCCGGTGGCTCCCCGTCGACCTGCGGGTCGGCGACCGGTTCGAGTCCTTCGACGGCCGGGTGCTGGACCTCACCGAACCGGTCCCCCGTACGCTGGCGCGGCTGCGCGCCGGCCGACCCCCGACCGGTCCGGCCGAGATCGGGCTGAGCGGGCACGCGCTCGACCGGCTGGGCGCCCGGGTCGGCGGCACGGTCACCACCGCGGGCGGTTCCCGCACGTACACCGTGGTCGGGGTGGTGGAGTTCCCGGACGACCTGCGTGACGTGGTCGCGCTGCACCCGGACGCGGCGCCCCCGACCAGCACCGAGTCCGACCAGAGCTGGCTGGTCGACCTGCCGGGGCCGCTCGACGCGGCGCTGGCCGCGCGGCTCAACGCGCACGGGATCCTGGTGGTCGGCCGCACCCCGGTCCCCGGCGCGGCCGACCTCGGCGTCGACGCCGGTCGCACCCCCCTCCCGGACGCGGAGGAGACCAGCACCGCGGTGCTGGTCGGCGGGCTCGGCCTGCTGGAGGTGGTGCTGCTGGTCGGGCCCGCCTTCGCGGTCGGCGTACGCCGGCGCCGCCGGGACCTCGCGCTGGTCGCGGTGGCCGGCGGCGACGCCGTCCACCTGCGCCGGATCGTGCTCGCCGACGGGCTGGTGCTGGGTCTCGGCGGCGCGGCGCTCGGCCTGCTGCTCGGCATCGCCACCGCCTTCGCCGGCCGGCCGCTGGTCGAGCAGTACGTCCTGGGCGCCCGCGTCGGCGGGTACCGGGTCTTCCCCACGGCGCTGGTGGCGATCGCGGGGGTCGCGGTGCTGGCCGGGGTGCTGGCCGCGCTCGCCCCGGCCTGGACGGCCGCCCGGCAGGACGTGGTCGCCGGGCTCGGCGGCCGGCGGACCGTACCCCCGCACCGCCGCCGCTGGCTGGTCGCCGGTGTGGCGCTGACCGTGCTGGGCGCCGCGACCGCCGCGGCCGGGGCACAGCGCACGGTGGCCGTGGTGGTCCTCACCGGGCTGGTCCTCGGCGAGCTGGGGCTGGTGTTCGTCACCCCGACCCTGATCGGGCTGCTCGCCCGGGCCGGGCGGGTGCTGCCGCTGGCGCCGCGGATCGCGGTGCGCGACGCCAGCCGCAACCGCTCCTCCGCCGCCCCGGCCATCTCGGCGGTGATGGCCGCGGTGGCCGGCAGCGTCGCCGTCGGGGTCTACGTCGCCAGCGACGACGCCCGGAACCGGGCGCAGTGGCAGCCCGACCTTCCGCCCGGTCACGTGCTGCTGCGGGCCGACCCGTCCCGCGTCGACGCGCTGCCCCCGGTGTCGGTGATCGCCGAGCGGGTGCACGCCGAACTGTCCGCGGAGAGCATCGTCCGGGTCGACGACCCGGTCTGCGCCGCGCCCCGGCGGGACGACGACTTCTGCACCGTCGCCCCGGTGCTTCCGCCGGAGCGGGCCTGCCCGTACCAGGCGATGGCGTTCCAGTCGGCGGCCACGCGGCGACGGGCCCTGGCCGACCCGCGCTGCCTCCGGTCCACCCACGACCCCGACGGGCTGTACCCGACGACGGTGGTCGACGACGGGTCCGCCCTGCCCGGGCTCACCGGCGCGCCGCCGGAGGAGGTGGCGTCGGCCGCCGCCGTGCTGAAGGCCGGTGGGGCGGTGGTGACCGATCCCCGGTACGTCGTCGACGGCCGGATCACCCTCTCCGCCGAGCGGTCCAACGGCCAGTCGGCGCCGGACCCACCGACCGTCGTCACCGTCCCCGGCCGCCCGCTGCGCGGCGGACTGATGGTCGACCGGCTGGTGCTCTCCCCGGCCGCCGCGGCGCGGCTCGGCCTGATCGGCGAGCAGATGGGGTACGTCGTCGACACCACCGCCGCGCCCGGCGCGGCCCGGCAGGCGCGGCTGGCGGCCGCGCTGCGACCACTCGCCCCGCTCGTGGTCGAGGTGACGCCGGACGCTCCGGAGTCCGGCCGGAATCCGCTGCTGCTCCTGCTCGCGATCGGATCCGGCCTGATCACCGTCGGGGCCGCCGGGGTGGCCACCGGCCTCGCCGCGGCCGAGGGCCGCCGGGACCTCTCCACGCTCGCCGCGGTCGGCGCCAGTCCCCGGCTGCGCCGGGTGCTCTCGCTCTGTCAGGCCGGGGTGATCGCGGTGCTCGGCTCACTGCTGGGCATCGTGGCCGGCCTGGGCTCGGCGGTGATCATCCTGACCTCGGTCAACCGCCAGTACGCCCGGACCTGGCCGGTCGAGCCGCCGTACCCGGTGGTGGTGCCCTGGCCGACCCTCGGCGTGCTGGTGGTGGTGCCGCTGGTGGCGATGCTCGGCGCCGGCCTGTTCACCCGCTCCCGGCTGGCGGCGGAGCGGCGGCTCGACTGAGCGCGGCCACCGCCGCGCCGCCCGGGATCGACCGGAGCTGATCCAGGGGTGCCGTCCGGACCGGCGAACCGGCAGACTGGCGACGTGCCCGTTCTGGGAACCCTCACGCGCCGACTCGGTCACCACGCCTGGTTCGGCGCCACCATGCGACTGCTCGTCCCCGCCGACCGGGCGGTCGGCCGGCTCACCCGGGGCCGCGTGGTCGCGCTCGGGCTGATCCCCTCCCTGGTCATCACCACCACCGGCCGCCGCTCCGGCCAGCCGCGCAGCACCCCGCTGCTCTACGTGCCGGACGGTGACGCGTACGTGGTGATCGGCTCGAACTGGGGGCAGCAGCACCAGCCCGGCTGGGCGATGAACCTGCTGGCGGAGCCGGCGGCGGAGGTGGGCGTCCACGGCCGGCGGGTCCCGGTCCACGCCGAGGTGGCCACCGGCGCCGAACGGGAACGGCTGTGGCGGCTGCTGGTCACCGAGTGGCCGGCGTACCGGACGTACGTCGAGCGGGCCGGTGGCCGGGAGATCCGGATCTTCTGGCTGGTCCCGACCGGCGCCGACCGCTCCTGACCTGGGCGGGTGGACGCCGCCGCCGGTCGGGCGCGGCGAGCCGGCCCGGCGGGTGACCGTGGATAGGGTGGAGTCCGGCGGTACGGCCGGCGCCGGGCGGTGACGCCCCGCGGGCGGGCCGACCCGGCGGGCGACGCGATCGCGGGACAGGGGTGGTACCCGGTGGACCGGAGCGGCACGGACCTGAGCACCGACCCGCACCTCGACGATCCCCGGTGGAGGGTCGCCGAGCGGGTCGCCGAGGCGGCCCGGCGGCGGTTCCCGGCGGACATCCTCGCGGTCGCGGTGCACGGCCCGCTGGCGCACGGCGACGACGACGGCGGTGGCGACGGCGAGATCGGGCTGCTGCTGGTCACCTACCGTCCGGGGAGCGGGCCGACGCCGTCCACCCGCCGGGTGGACGGGGTGCTGGTCGACCTGACCGTGGCCGGCGCCGACGACTACCTGCGGCAGGCCCGCGCGCTCACCGCACTCTGGCCGCTGACCGCCGACCGGTACGTCACCACCACACCCCTGTACGACCCGACCGGCTGGCTGCGCACCCTGCGCGACGAGCACCTCGGCCGGCTGGCCCGGGCCCGCCCGGCGGAGTTCAGCACCGCCGCCCGGCAGGCCTGGTACCGCGGCTCCGCGGCGCAGGCCCGGGCTGCCCGGCTGGCCGAGTGGTACGAGACCGACCAGGCGCTGTTGATGCTCGGCGAGGCCCGACTGGCGGCAGCCACGGTGACCGGGCTGCTCACCCGCACCTATTTCCGGGACCCGGGGGACGCGGTCCGGCGCACCGGGCTGGCCGGGGCGGACATGACCGAGGTGGGCGCGGTGCTGGCCCGGCAGGCCGACGAGCTGGCCGCCCGCGGCCGCCCGGTCGACGGCACCGTAGACGACCTGCTCACCGCCTGACCATCGCCCACCACCGCCCACCACCATCACCCCTCTTTCACGGAAAGAGTGGCCATCCGGCGTGGAATGGCCACTCTTTCGTGAAACTGCGTGGGCGGGTCGGGTCAGCCCACGCCGCCCTGGACGCCGATCAGGGCGCCGACCAGGTACGTGGCGGCGGCCGCGGCCGCGCCGAGCAGGAGCTGCCGCAGGCCGCTGGTCCACCAGGGGCGGTAGGTGAACCGGGCGACGATCGCGCCGGCCACGACGAGCCCCACCCCACCGACGCCGAGCGCCAGCCAGAGGCTGGTGAAGCCCAGCAGGTAGGTCAGCAGCGGCACCAGGGCGCCGACGGAGAAGCAGAGGAACGACGAGACCGCCGCCGTCCACGGGCTGGGCTGCTCGTCGGGGTCGATGCCGAGCTCCTCCTTCACATGCATCCGCAGCGCCTCCTCCGGGTTACGCCGGACCGCCTCGGCGACCTGCATGGCCAGGTCGCGGGGCAGGCCCCGGGCCACCCACGCGTCGGCCAGCTCCCGGGCCTCGGCCTCGGGGTGCCGTTCCAGCTCCCGCCGCTCCTTGGCGACCTCGGCGGCGACCTGCTCGTTGGCCGAGCGGACGCTGGTGTACTCCCCCAGTCCCATCGAGATCGCGCCGGCGACCAGGCCGGCGGTGCCGGTGAGCACGATGCTGCGTGGCGACACGCCGCCGCCGCCGACACCGGCGATCAGGGCGATGTTGGTGACCAGTCCGTCCATCGCGCCGAACACGGCCGGCCGCAGCCAGCCGCCGGAGACGTCCGCGTGGTGCGCCTCGCGCAGCGCCGCCGGGGTCTCGGTCACGGCAGCGTCAGGATCTCGTGGCCGTCGTCGGTCACGACGATGGTGTGCTCGAACTGGGCCGTCCACTTCCGGTCCTTGGTCACCACGGTCCAGCCGTCGTCCCACATGTCGTACTGGTAGGTGCCGAGGGTGATCATCGGCTCGATGGTGAAGGTCATGCCGGGCTCCATCACGTCGGTGGGGCGCGGGCTGTCGTAGTGCGGCACGTAGAGGCCGCTGTGGAAGGACTCGCCGATGCCGTGGCCGGTGAAGTCGCGGACCACGCCGTAGCCGAACCGCTTGGCGTACGACTCGATGACCCGGCCGATCACGTTGATCTGGCGGCCCGGGGCGACCACCTTGATGCCGCGCATCATCGCCTCGTGGGTGCGCTCGACGAGCAGGCGGGCCTCCTCGCTCACCTCGCCCACGCAGAAGGTGGCGTCGGTGTCGCCGTGCACCCCGTCGATGTACGCGGTGACGTCGACGTTGATGATGTCGCCGTCCTTCAGCACGGTGGAGTCGGGGATGCCGTGGCAGATCACCTCGTTGAGGCTGGTGCAGCAGGACTTGGGGAAGCCCTTGTAGCCCAGCGTCGACGGGTAGGCGCCGTGGTCGACCAGGAACTCGTGCACCACCCGGTCGATCTCGTCGGTGGTCACGCCGGGCTTGCTGTGCTCGCCCGCCAACTGGGTCGCCCGGGCGGCCAGCCGGCCGGCGACCCGCATCTTCTCGATGGTCTCCGGGGTCTGCACGTGCGAGCCGCGCCACTCCTGGGGACGCTTCTTGCCCACGTACTCCGGGCGGGCGATGTGGGCGGGGACCGCTCGCCACGGGGAGAGCGTGCCTGGGGTCAGCGGCGCACGGACGGTCATGGCCACAGCCTATCGCCGAGGCCCCGGTGACCCCCGCCACGGCCGGTCCGGACGGGTTGTTGCCGTGGCAACCGGGCTGTGCCATTGTGACTTCGTGGATCAAGGGGGCGCACCTCCCGTCTTCTCCGCGAGCGCGGAGCTCGACGGAGACCACCTCCGCGTCGTGGTGACCGGCGAGGTCGACATGGCCACCGCCGACACGATGCTCTCGACCGCCCTCCGCGAGCCGGCCGACCGGGTCACGCTCGACCTGCGCGCGGTCACCTTCTTCGACTCGGCCGCCATCCACGCGCTGGTCCGGTTGGCCCAGCGCTTCCCGGCGGGGCTGACCGTTCTCCCGTCGCGTCAGGTGACCCGGGTGCTGGAGATCTCCGGCCTGGCCGAGCAGAACTGGCTCCGCCGGGACTGAACGCCGCCGGCGCCGGCGGGCCCGCGGCGGCCGGGCTCAGTCGCGCAGCCGCCGGCGCAGCGTCACTTCCGTGCCCGATCCGGTACGGGTGACCGACAGGTCGCCGAGCGCCTTGATCAGCGTCAGGCCGCGGCCGCGGAAGCCGGCCCCGGTCGACTCGCGCCACTGCCCGCTGTCGCGCACCGTCACCACCACCGTACGGTCCTCGATGGTCACCTCGACGCTGATGGTCGGGTCGGCCGGGGACACCGGGTGCTCGATGGCGTTCGCGGCGGCCTCGGAGACCGCGACGGTGAGGTCGAACAGGTCGTTCTCGCCGACGGCGTGGGCGACGAGGAAGTCCTCCAGCCGCTTGCGCAGCACGCTGAGCCGGGTCGGGTCGGCGGGCAGCCGCAGCGCGAACCGGTTCAGCTCGGCGGCCTCCAGCGCCAGCACCGCGACGTCGTCGTGCCGGGTCCGCTCGACGACCCGCTCGACCACCGCGTCGATCAGGTCGGCCACGTGCTCCCCGCCGGTGCCCGCGTCGGCGCGCAGCTGCGCGAGCGCCGCGTCGATACCGGCCTGCCGGTCCTCGATCAGCCCGTCGGTGTAGAGCAGCAGCCGGCCGCCGGGGGCGAGTTCACCCTCGACGGTGCGGTAGCTGCTGCCGGCGATGGCGCCGATGGGTGGGCCAAGGGCCCGCTCGTGCAGGAACGCCACGTCGTCTCCTCGGATCAGCAGGGGGGACGGGTGACCGGCACTGGCGTACCGCAGCCGGCCGGACCGCGGGGAGAAGGAAAGACAGATCACGGTGGCGAACGACTGCCGCTCGGTGGAGCCGACCAGCCGGTTCAACCGGGTCAGCGACTGCCCGGGGTCGAAGCCCTCCAGCAGGTACGCCCGCAGCCCGTTGCGCAGCTGACCCATGGCCGCCGCCGCCCGGACACCCTTGCCGACCACGTCGCCGATGACGAGCACCACCTCGTCGTCGGCCACGCCGATCACGTCGTACCAGTCGCCGCCGACCTCGACGTCGGTGCTGCTGGGCAGGTAGCGGCTGGCCACCACCGCGCCGGGCAGCTGGGGCAGGGAGCGCGGCAGCAGGCTGTGCTGCAGGGTGGTGGCGATCCGGTGCTCGGCCTCGTAGAGCTGGGCGTTCTCCAGCCGTACGCCGATCAGGCGGGCCAGCTCGGTCAGCGCGGCCTGCTCGGTGCCGTCGCCGTCGTGGCGCCAGACCCGCAGCTCGCCGAGCTGCGCCCCGGTGGTGCCGGTCAGCGGCAGCAGGTGCGACGGCGCGGCCGCGGCCGTACCGCCGCCGTCCGCCTCGTAGCGTGCGCCGGTGGTGCTGACCACCACCCGGGCCGCCTCGGCGAGGGTGAGCGCGTGCCGCGCGGCGACCTGCACCACGTCGGCGGTGGACCGGGCGGTGTTGACCGCCACCGCCGCGTCGGCCAGCGCCCGCAGCCGGCGGATGATCTGCCCGCGCAGCTGGCCCAGCTCGACGTTGGCCCGGACCCGGGCGATCAGCTCCTGCCCGGAGAAGGGCTTGGTGAGGTAATCGTCGGCGCCCACCGAGAGCCCGGCGACCGCCTCGGCGGAGCCGGCCCGGCCGGAGAGCAGCACGATCGGCACGTGCCGGGTGCGCGGGTTGGCCCGCAGCGCGGTGACCAGGCCGAAACCGTCCAGCCGGGGCATCATCACGTCGGTCAGCACCAGGTCGAACGGGGAGTCGACGGCCTGCTCCAGGGCGGCCACGCCGTCCGGCACGGCCACCACCTCGTACGACGGACCGAGCAGCCGGGTGACGTGCTCGCGCAGGTCGGCGTTGTCGTCGGCGAGCAGGATCCGGCCCGCCCCCTCGGCCGCGCCCTCGGCCTCCGCCGGGGCGCCGGGATCGCCGTCGCCGTTCCAGATCGCGGTCTCGGCCACGTAGAGCGGCGCCTGCTGCGACCGGGCCGGCGGCAACCCGGCGGCGGCCACCCGGTCGGGCGGCAGGTGCGCGGAGCCGAACGGGACGTCGACCGTGAAGGTGCTGCCCTCGTCGATCCGGCTGCGGACCTCCACCCGGCCGCCGTGCATCTCGACCAGCTCGCGGACCAGCGCCAGCCCGATCCCGGTGCCCTCGTGGGTACGCGAGCGCACCCCCGGCACCCGGTGGAACCGCTCGAAGACGTGCGGCAGCTCGTCGGGGACGATGCCCACGCCGGTGTCGGTGACCTCGAGCCGGGCCATGCCGTCCACCGCGCGCACCCGGACCCGGATCTCGCCGTCGAAGGTGAACTTCAGCGCGTTCGACACCAAATTGAGGACGATCTTCTCCCACATGTCCCGGTCGATGAAGACCGGCGCGGGCAGCGGCGGGCAGTCGACCACCAGGCGCAGCCCGGCCCGCTCCGTCGCCGAGCGGAAGGTGCTGGCCAGCCGGGAGGCGTAGTCGGCCACGTCGGTGGGCTGGTAGTGGGCGGCCAGCCGGCCGGACTCCAGCCGGGAGAAGTCGAGCACGGTGTTGACCAGCTTGAGCAGGCGCAGCGCGTTGCGGTGCATCACGGTCAGTCGGTCGGTGTAGGACGGGGGCAGCTGCGGGTCGGCGAGCATGTCCTCCAGCGGGCCGAGGACCAGCGTCAGCGGCGTGCGGAACTCGTGGCTGACGTTCGCGAAGAAGTTGGTCTTCGCCCGGTCCAGGGCGGCCAGCTCGGCGGCGCGGGCCCGTTCCTGCTCGTACGCCTGCTGCTGGCCGGCCGCCCGGGAGATCTGCGCCGCGACCAGGTCGAGGAAGTTGCGGTAGTCGTCACCGAGCGGCAGCAGCCGGGAGACGCCGACCACCAGCACCCCGGCGGGCTCGTTGGTCGCGGTGAGCGGCAGCACCAGGGCCCGCTCGGCGACCTCCGGCGGCATCCAGCCGAGCAGGTCGGTCACGTCGATCTCGGCGGCGACGCCGTCGGCGGCCACCCGGGTGAGGACGGCCGGCGGGCCGGCGGGAACGGCGGCGGGGTCGATGCCGCTGACTCCGGCGAGGGTGAGCCGCCCGTCCTCGTCGTAGAGGTGGATCAGGGCGAACGGGACGTCGGCGCTGTGCCCGTCCAGCACCGCCGCCGTGGTACGCCCCAGCTCCGGCATGCTGCCCGCCTCGGCGAGCCGGCCGCCCAGTTCGGCCAAGGCCCGGAGCCGCCGCTCACCGATCACCCGGCCGGTCGTCTCGTTGACGAAGCAGAAGACCCCGGCGACCGTGCCGTCGGCGTCCCGGATGGGGTCGTACGAGACGTCGAAGTAGACCTGCTCGAGGAAGCCGTGCCGGTTGATCAGGAAGGGATGGTTCTCCCCTCGGTACGGCTCGCCGGTCAGCCGCACCCCGTCGAGCAGCGGGCGCAGCACCTGCCAGGTCTCCACCCAGTGCTCGCGGGCCGGCTGGCCGATCACCGCGGGATGCTTGTCACCGATGGTGGGCCGGTAGGCGTCGTTGTAGAGGGCGAGCTGGTCCTCGCCCCAGAACATCACCATCTGGGAGCGGGAGGCGAGCATCATGCTGACCGCGTGGCAGAGCGCCGTCGGCCAGGTGTCGGGGGTGCCGATCGAGGTGGTGGACCACTCCAACTCGCGCAGCCGTCGACCCATCTCGCCGCCGGCGGCGAAGGCCCCGGCCAGCAGCGGCGGGAGGGCCCGGTCACCGGACCGCGAGGACTGATCCCGTCCGTCCTCACCCACCTGGGCCGAGCTCATGCACCCTCCCGCTCCGGCCGTGTTGTCCCCGACGCCTCGGCGATCGCCGGCCGCACCCGCTTTGTACCCCAACGGGTCAGCAACGTAACGCATGTGCCACGTCGGGCGCTGCTTAGCCGCGTCTCATCCTGCCGTCATCTGCCGGAGCGCGCTCGTCGAGGCGGGACGGGACCGTCGGGGCAGCTCAGAAGGCCGGCAGACCGTCGATGCTCACGGCGTTCCTGGTCGCGCGGTAGGTGATCAGGTCCTCGGCGGTGCGCCGGGAGTGTGATGTGAGTAACAGCTCGCGGTCGCCCTGGTAGTCCATCAGGGGGCACCGCGTATCCGCAGGAGTCGCTGACCCGTTCGACGTCGACGCCGATCACGGCCCGGACCGGTTGACGTGCCCGTCCGCCCCGGACGGCGCGGTGGCCACGAAGAAGACCGACTGGGCCTCGATGAAGTCGCGCAGCCGCCCGTCGATCTCCGGATACACCTTCCCCATGCGGGCATCCTCGCACCGTCCGCCGCGTCCCGGGGTGCCCCGTTCCGCCAGCCGGAACGGGGCGCGCCGTCCGGTCAGCCCCGGTTCGGTCAGCCGGAACGCGCGGCCCGGACCAGGGCGGTGACCGGGCGCGGGTCCGCCTCGTTCTCCGGGTGCCACTGCACGCCGAGCAGGAACCGCCGGGTCCGGTCCTCGACCGCCTCGACCACCCCGTCGTCGGCCCAGCCGGACACGGCGAGCCGCCCCGGGTCGGCCACCGCCTGGTGGTGGTACGAGTTGACCCGGTCCACCCCGGCCATCACCGCGCCGGCCAGGCTCTCCGGCGCGAACCGGACGGGATGCGCCCCGTACACGCCCGGCGCGGGGCGGTGCCCGTCGTGGCCGACCACGTCGGGCAGGTGCTGGTGCAGCGCACCGCCGTACGCCACCGCGAGCAGCTGCATCCCCCGGCAGACCCCGAGCACCGGCAGGTCGGCGGCGAGCGCGGCGGCCAGCAGGGTCAGCTCGCCGGCGTCCCGGTCCGGCCGGGCCTCGGTGCGCGGGTCGGGGGGCCGGTCGTACCGCTCCGGGCCGATGTCGGCGCCGCCGGCCAGCAGCAGCCCGTCGAGCACCCCGACCACGTCGGCGTCCACGTCGTCGGGGGGCAGCACCACGGCCCGGCCACCGGCCGCGGTCACCGCCCGGACGTACGCCTGGGGCACCAGCGTCGCCGGGACGTCCCGCCACACCGCCCAGCCGGCCGGCTCGACGTACGCGGTGACCCCGATCAGCGGACGGCTCACAGCGGGGTGACGTACGCGCCGGTGATCCCGCCGTCCACCACGAACTGCGCGGCGGTCATGAACGAGGAGTCGTCGCTGGCCAGGAAGGCCACCGCGGCGGCGATCTCCTCCGGCTTCCCGAACCGGCCCATCGGCACGTGCACCAGCCGGCGGGCGGCCCGCTCGGGGTCGGCGGCGAAGAGCTCCAGCAGCAGCGGGGTGGCCACCGGGCCGGGGCAGAGCGCGTTGACCCGGATGCCCTCCCGGGCGAACTGCACGCCCAGCTCCCGGGTCATCGCCAGCACCCCGCCCTTGCTCGCGGTGTACGCGATCTGCGAGGTGGCCGCGCCCATCAGCGCCACGAACGACGCGGTGTTGATGATCGACCCCTTGCCCTGCCGGCGCATGTGCGGAATGACGTGCTTGCAGCAGAGGTAGACGCTGGTGGTGTTGACCCGCAGCACCCGCTCCCAGGCGTCCAGCCCGGTCTCCAGGATCGAGTCGTCGTCCGGCGGGGAGATGCCGGCGTTGTTGAAGGCCACGTCGACCCGGCCGTGCCGCTCGACCACCCCGTCGAAGAGTTCCCGGACGGCCGTCTCGTCGGCCACGTCCGCGGCGACGAACTCCCCGCCCACCTCGTCGGCGGCCCGCTTGCCGGCCTCGGTGTCGATGTCGACGCAGACCACCCGGGCACCCTCGGCGGCGAACCGCCGCACGGTGGCCAACCCGATCCCGCTGCCCGCCCCGGTCACCACGGCGACCCGCTCGGAAAGACGACCCTGCACGCTGCTCACTCCTCTGTCGCGATGAACACGTTCTTGACGTCGGTGAAGGCGTGCAGCGCGTCCGGGCCCAGCTCGCGGCCCAGCCCGGAGCGCTTCATACCGCCGAAGGGCGTCCAGTACCGCACCGAGGAGTGCGAGTTGACGCTGAGGTTGCCCGACTCCACCGCCCGGGCCACCCGGATCGCCCGGCCCACGTCCCGGGTCCAGATCGAGCCGGAGAGGCCGTACTCGGTGTCGTTGGCGAGCCGGACCGCCTCGGCCTCGTCGTCGAACGGGAGCACCGAGACCACCGGGCCGAAGATCTCCTCCCGCCAGTGCCGGTCGTCCGGTGAGTCGGCGAGCAGCACCGTCGGGGCGTACCAGAAGCCGGGGCCGTCGGGGCGGGAGCCGGTGAAGGCCACCTTCGCGCCGTCGACGTACCCGCCGACCCGGTCCCGGTGACCGGACGAGATCAGCGGCCCCATCTCGGCGGTCTCCCGCGCCGGGTCCTCCACCCGGAAAGCGCGCACGGCCGGTTCGAGCAGCTCCAGGAAGCGGTCGTACGCCGGGCGCTGGACCAGGATCCGAGAGCGGGCGCAGCAGTCCTGGCCGGCGTTGTCGAAGACCGCGTACGGGGCGCTGGCGGCGGCCTTCTCCAGGTCGGCGTCGGCGAAGACCAGGTTGGCGCTCTTGCCGCCCAGCTCCAGGGTCACCCGTTTCACCTGCCCGGCGCAGCCGGCCATGATCCGGGTGCCGACCTCGGTGGAGCCGGTGAAGCAGACCTTGCGGACGGCCGGGTGGGTGACGAACCGCTCGCCCACCACGCTGCCCTGCCCGGGCAGCACGGTGAACACGCCCTCCGGGATCCCCGCCTCGCCGGCCAGTTCGGCCAGGCGCAGCGCGGTGAGCGGGGTCAGTTCGGCGGGCTTGAGCACGACGGTGTTGCCGGCCGCGAGGGCCGGGGCGAAGCCCCAGCCGGCGATCGGCATCGGGAAGTTCCACGGCACGATCACCCCGACCACACCGAGCGGCTCGTGGAAGGTCACGTCCAGCCCGCCCGGCACCGGGATCTGCCGGCCGGTCAGCCGCTCCGGCGCGCCGGCGTAGTAGTCGAGCACGTCCCGCACGTTGCCCGCCTCCCAACGGGCGTTGCCGATGGTGTGCCCCGCGTTGCGCACCTCCAGCAGCGCCAGCTCCTCCAGATGCGCGTCGACCACGCCCGCGAACCGCCGCAACAGCCGCCCCCGATCCCCGGGGCTCACCCCCCGCCACCTCTCATAGGCGGCGGCCGCCCGCCCGATCGCCAAGTCGACCTCCGCCAGCGACGTGCCGGCCACGCTCGCCACGACCTCCCCCGTCGCCGGATTCCGCACCTCAGTCACGCGCCCCACCCTGCCCTCTCCCCCGCGATCTTGCAGATACCGCCCCGACAAATGCCACTTGTCACCATGAACCGGGGGCCGAAAGTGCAAGATCGCGGGGAGCCGGCGGGTTCAGAGGCGTTCGAAGCCACGGGTTAGTTCCCAGTCGGTTACGGCGGCGTCGAAGGCGGTGAGTTCGACCCTTGCCTGGTTGGCGTAGTGGGCGGTGACCTCGTCGCCGAAGGCGTCTCTCGCCAGGTCGGAGGCTTCCCAGAGGGCGAGGGCGTCGCGCAGGGTGCCGGGGACGCGCCCCGCGCGCCGGTCGTCGTACGCGTTGCCGGTGCACTCCTCGCCCAGCTCCACCAGCTTCCGCTCGATGCCGTGCACCGCGCCCGCCACCAGTGCGGCGATCGCCAGGTACGGGTTGACGTCGGCGCCGGGCACCCGGTTCTCCACCCGCATCCCCTGCCCGTGCCCGACCAGCCGCAAGGCGCAGGTGCGGTTGTCGGTGCCCCAGCGCAGCGCGGTCGGCGCGAACGAGCCGGGCTGGTAGCGCTTGTAGGAGTTGACGTTCGGCGCGAAGAAGAGGCTGAACTCGCGCATCGTGTCGAGCAGCCCGGCGAGCACCCGCTGCCCCGTGACGGAGAGGTGCGCCGGCCCGTCGCCGAGCATGGCGGACCGGCCGTCGGCGTCGCGCAGCGAGAAGTGGATGTGGCAGGAGTTGCCCTCCCGGGCGTTCGGCTTGGCCATGAAGGTGATCGCCATGCCCTCCTGGGCGGCGATCTCCTTCGCCCCGTTCTTGTAGATCACGTGGTGGTCGGCGCAGGCCACCGCCTCGTCGTAGCGGAAGGCGATCTCGTGCTGGCCGAGGTTGCACTCCCCCTTGGCGCTCTCCGGGGTCAGCCCCGCGCCGGCCATCTCGGTGCGGATCCGGCGCAGCAGCGGCTCCACCCGGGCGGTGCCGAGCAGCGAGTAGTCCACGTTGTACTGGTTCGCCGGGGTCAGCTCGCGGTATCCGCGCCGCCACGCCTCCTCGTACGAGTCGCGGAAGAGCACGAACTCCAGCTCGGTGCCCGCGTACGCGGTCAGCCCGTGGGCGGCCAGCCGCTCCAACTGCCGGCGCAGGATCTGCCGGGGCGAGGCGACCACCGGGCCGGAGCCGTCCAGCCAGGCCAGGTCGGCGATGACCAGCGCGCTCCCCGGCTGCCAGGGCACCCGGCGCAGGGTGTCGAAGTCCGGCACCATGGCGAAGTCGCCGTAGCCGCGTTCCCAGCTCGACATCGCGTACCCGTCGACGGTGTTCATGTCGACGTCCACGGCGAGCAGGTAGTTGCAACCCTCGCTGCCGTGGGCGACCACCTGGTCGAGGAAGTAGGGGGCGTGGAACCGCTTGCCCTGCAAGCGGCCCTGCATGTCGACCAGGGCGAGCACCACGGTGTCGATCTCGCGCTCGGCGACGGCGACCCGGAGCTGTTCCAGCGTGAGCGGAGCTTTCCTCATCGGCTCGCCTCCATCACCAAGGTCTACTCGTTGACCTGATCATCGTCAATGCCCCGGTCGACCGGTCCGGCAAACGGGATCGGCTGGTCGGATCCGGCGCCGGGCCGGCGCCGGATCCGCGTCACGGCCGGTCAGGCCGGCTCGTCGGCCGGCGCGCCGTCCGCCGCCGCCCGCGGTGCCGGCACGTCGACGGTACGGCGGGGGCCGGTGAACCACTTCCGCGCCGAGGCGTACCACCAGACGGCCACGCCGAGCAGCACCCCGCCGACCGCGATCGGTGCGTAGTTCACCGCCGACCAGCTGAAGTCGGCGTGGCCGGGCACCCCGGCGGGCACGATCGGCAGCACGAAGTAGACCGAGATGACGGCGATCTCGATCACCGCGATCCAGCCGAGCAGCTTGTACTTCGGGCCGAGCGTCCATGGCCCGGGCTGGAACCGGTCACCCATCCGCAGCCGCAGCGCGATCGGGATGACGAAGGACAGATAGAGCCCGATCACCGCCACCGAGACCACCGCGTAGAAGGCCACCGGGATGCCGGACGGGCTCTCGTAGAGCGCCGGCAGGGTGAGCACCATGCCGGCCACCGTCGCAGCGATGATCGCGTTGACCGGGGTGCCGTTGCGGTCCACCCGGGACCAGAGCCGCCAGCCGGGCACCGCCCGGTCCCGGCTGAACGCGTACGCCATCCGGGACATTGACGTCACGCAGCTCATCCCGCAGAAGAACTGGCCGATGGTGGAGATGATGATGACCGTCTTGAAGAAGAACGGGGTCAGCGCGGACTCGAAAATGGCGCCGGAGAAGCCGTCGGCTTTGTTGATCGCGTCCACGTCGGTGGCGGCGAAGAGGAAGGCCAGCAGCAGGATCCAGCCACCGACCGCCGAATAGAAGATCGACCGCCAGAGGCCGCGGGCGGCGGCCTGCGAGGCGCCCCGGGTCTCCTCGGAGACGTGCGCGCAGGCGTCGAAGCCGGTGATCGTGTACTGGGTGAGCAGGAAGCCCAGCGGCAGCACGTAGAACCAGAAGGTCAGTCCCCCGGTGTCGCCGTCGCCGAAGCCGGAGTTGTTGAACCGCTCGGTGAAGACGAACCGGAAGCTCTGGTGGTCGTCCGGGACGAGCAGCAGGATGGCCACCACGGCGGCCGCGCCGGCCACGTGCCACCAGACCGAGACGTTCTGGAGTACGTCGATGATCCGGTGCCCGAAGATGTTGATCAGCCCATGCAGCGCCAGGATGACCACGAACAGCAGGAACGCCTGGCGCAGCGTCCCCTCCCAGCCGTCGAAGAGCGCCGACAGGGTGAGGTTGAGGAAGGTGGCGCAGCCGTAGTCCACCGAGGCGGTGACCGCGACCAGCCCGATCAGGTTGAGCCAGCCCGTGAACCAGCCGTGCACCGGCCGACCCATCTTCGCCGCCCACCAGTAGATGCCGCCAGCGGTCGGGTACGCCGAGACCAGCTCGGCCAGGCAGAAGCCGATGATCAGGATGAACAGCGAGATCAGCGGCCAGCCCCAGGAGATGGCGACCGGGCCGCCGTTGTTCCAGGCCTGACCGAACGTGGTGAAGCAGCCGGCCAGGATCGAGATGATCGAGAACGAGATGGCGAAGTTGGAGAAGCCGCTCCACTTGCGGTGCAGCTCCTGCTGGTAACCGAGTTCGGCGAGCCGTCGGGCGTCGTCGTCCATCGGTTGCTCGGCGGTCGGCGCGGGCGTCGTGGCCACTGCACACCCCCTGGAGGTGATCTCCGGTACGAGTGCGCCCGAGTCTCGTCCCGTCGATCACAATGGTCAATCCATCGCCTGTGCAGAACTCGCAAATTGCGTTGCCACGCGGGCCGGTCGGGCCGCATCCTTGACCTCGTGACCAGGCCCGATCGCGACGGGCCTCCACCGGGCGCTCGGCAACGCCCGGTCCGCGACGGCGCGGGGTGCCCACCTCTCTCTCACGTACGGCGATCCGCCGTACCCGACGGGCGCCCCGCGCCGCCGCCCCCCGCAGGTGATCCTGCTTGGCGATATGGCGGTGTCGGACCAGCCGGGATGCCGCCACCTCAGCGACGCGGAGTCGATCTCCGGTCCCGACCGGTCAGGTGAGCAGCAGGCCGGCGACCCAGAGAGCGGCGATGGTCAGGCCGGCGAAAAACTCCACCATCATCGACAGTCCGGCCGCCTTGAGCGCCTGCACGGTCGCCGGCCAGGCGAGCTGGTTGCTGCCCAGCCGCAGCCGCTCGGCGCTCCACACCCCGCCGACGAACCCCAGCACCAGCCCCACCACCGGGATGACGAAGAACCCGACCAGCCCCAACGCCCCGCCGGCGAGCAGCGACGACGTCGGCACCCCGGTCCGCTTCAGGTTGCGCCCCGGCCAGGCGTACTTGACCACCGCGCCGCCGGCGGCGACCACGGTGGCCGCGGCGAGCACCGCCCACCGGCCGGGGCCGGCGCCGCCGAAGAGCGCCCAGACCAGCACTCCGCCCCAGCACAGCGGCAGCGCCGGCAGCCCGGGCACCACCACGCCGGCCAGCCCGGCCAGGATGGCGAGCGCGGCCACCACCGACACCGCCGCCTGCGAATCCGTCAGGCCCACGTCGCCCTCCCCCGCCACCGCCGGGCTCCACCGGGGTACGGCCCACTCACGCCGCCGCCTCCCCGCGCAACCGGGCGGTGATCGCCTCCGCCCGGGCCGGCGGACCGAACCAGCGCCCCTGACCGTTGTCGCAGCGCAGCGCCCGCAACCGCTCGGCCTGCGCCCCGGTCTCCACCGCCTCCGCGGTCACCCACAGCTCCAGCGCGTGCGCCAGCCGTACCAGCGCGTCCACGATCCGCTCGTCGCGGTGATCGGCCGGGGCGTCCCGGTCGTCGGCGCGGATCCCCTCCACGAACGGGCCGGCCAGCTTCAGGCAGTGGATCGGCAGCCGGCGCAGGTACGCCAGGTTCGAGTACCCGGTGCCGAAGTCGTCGATGGCCAGCCGTACGCCCAGCCCGGCGAGGCGGTGCAGCGACCGCAGCGGCTCCCCGGCGGTACCCATCACCGCGCTCTCGGTCAGCTCCAGCTGCAACAGCTCGGCGGGCAGACCGGTCCGGGCGAGCACCGCGGCCACGGTGTCCACGATGGCCGGATCGTCGGCCTGCCGGGCGGCCAGGTTGACGCTCACCACCAGCCCCGCGCGCGGGAACTCGCGGTGCCAGCCCTGCGCGTCCCGGCACGCCTGCCCGAGCACCCACTCGCCGAGCCGGACGATCAGGCCGGTCTCCTCGGCCAGCCCGATGAACCGGTCCGGCCCGATCAGGCCCAGCACCGGGTGGCGCCAGCGGACCAGCGCCTCCACGGCCAGCATCGAGCCGTCCAGCAGCGAGACGATCGGCTGGTAGTGGACCACGAACTCGCCCCGGTCCAGGGCGGCCGGCAGGCCGGCGGCGAGCGCGGACCGGGCGATGTCGGCGGCGCTGCGCTCCGGGTCGTACACCGCCCACCGGCCACGGCCCTCGGCCTTGGCCCAGTAGAGGGTGGTGTCGGCGGCCTTCATCAGCTCCGAGACGCTGGTCTCGGCGGTCGGGCACTCGACCACGCCGACGCTGGCGGAGACGGCGAGCTGCTGGTCGCCGACGAGCATCGGGGCGGAGACCGCGGCGAGGGCCAGCTCGGCGACGCCGACGGCGTCGTCGAGCCCCTCCCCGCCGTGCACCAGGATGACGAACTCGTCGCCGCCCATCCGGGCCACCAGGTGACCCTGCCCGGCCACGCAGTCGGCCAACCGGCGGGCGATGGTGACCAGCAGCCGGTCGCCGAGGTCGTGCCCGAAGCTGTCGTTGACCGCCTTGAAGCCGTCCAGGTCGAGGAAGCAGACGCCGATCCGCTGCTCGGGCCCGGCGGTCTCGAAGAGCTGCCCCAACGTCTCGAAGAAGAGCGTCCGGTTGGGCAGGCCGGTGAGCGGGTCGTGCAGCGCCTGGAACCGGAGCCGCTGCTGGAGTTCGTACCGTTCGGTGATGTCCTCGATCATCGCCACGGTGAACCGGGGGCGACCGTCGTCGTGCCGGATCAGCGAGACGGCCAGGTCGGTCCAGACGATGCTGCCGTCCTTGCGGTGGTAGCGCTTCTCCACCCGGGCGCTGTCGTGCTTGCCCTCGATCAGCGCCTGGTAGAACTCCCACATGCCGGCGGCGTCGTCGGCATGGAACAGCGACGCCACGTTGGTCTGCCGCAGCTCCTCGATCGTGAACCCGAGCATGTCGGCGAAGGACTGGTTGACATCGATGATCTGCCCGTCGATGCCGGCGATGCCGATCCCGATGGCCGCGCCGGTGAAGACCGCCCGGAACCGGGCCTCGCTGTCCCGCAGCGCCTGCTCCACCGCGTCCCGGGCCTGCCAGGCCGACCGGGCGATCCGCTCCTGTTGGCTGAACGTCCGGTCCCGCAGGGCGCGGGCGAACCCGGCCGCCAGGGTGCCCTGCAGCGCGGCCACCCGGTCGGCCGCCTCGGGCAGGTCGGCCCGGGCCGGCAGCACCCGGGCCAGGAAGCGGTCACCGAGGGCGTGCGCCGACCAGTCCAGCACCCCGGGCTCGGTCAGGTGCGCCTCGACCAGCGCCCGGCCCACGTCCTCCGCCGGACCGGCGGAGAACTCCTCGGCCAGCACGGCCTGGGCGAGCCGTACGGTGTGCACGAGCAGGAGTCGCTCGGTCTCGTCCGCGCTGAGCGGCACGAAACCGAGTCGGCGCACGGCGTGGGCCCACTCGGCGGCGTACTCGTGGGCCCCCGGGCGGCTGAAGTCGCCCCCGCCGGGATCCGGGACGGCGGACATGTCGGCTCAGCCGGCGGGGTGGTCGTACCGGGCGACGCCGCCGAACGCCCCGAACCGCTCGGGGTGCTCGTCCACGTCGGACGGCGAGTCGGGCCGCCACAGCGGCATGTGCACCACCCCGGGCTCGAGGATCGTCCAGTCCCCGAAGTACCCGGTGATCTCGTCGCGCGAGCGCAGCGTGATCTCGGTGGCGGTACGCGCCGACAGCCGCTGGGCGTCGAGCATCTCCTGCGGCTGGTCCTCGAAGGTGGAGTGCGAGATGACCAGGAAGCTGCCGGGCGCGGCGGCGGCCCGCAGGGCGGCCAGGATGTCGGCCGGCCGGTCGGCGTCCGGGACGAAGTGCACCACCCCGGCGAGCAGGATGCCCATCGGCCGGTCGAAGTCGATCATCCCGCTGGCCCGAGCCTCGTCCACGATCAGCTTCGGCTCCCGCAGGTCGGCCCGGATCGCGGTGGCCTGGTCGTTGCCGGCGAGGAGTTCCCGGCTGTGTGCCACGGCCACCGGGTCGATGTCGACGTAGACGATCCGCGCCTTCGGGTTCGCCGCCTGGGCGACCTCGTGCACGTTGCCGACGGTCGGGATGCCGGAGCCGATGTCGAGGAACTGGTCGATGCCCGCGTCGAGCAGCGCCCGGACGGCGCGGCGCAGGAACTCCCGGCCGGAGCGCATGGTTGCCGCCAGGTTCGGCGTCATGCTGGCGATCTGCTCGGCAAGCTGCCGGTCGATCTCGAAGTTGTGCGCGCCGCCGAGGAAGTAGTCGTAGACCCGGGCCGCGCTCGGTCGGCTCAGGTCGATCTCGGCGGGAGTTCCGTCCGGCATCTGCATGGCTTCGCCCCAGTTCGTCGCTGCGGCGCGGGACGGCAGCGGTGTCCGGGCGCGCGTGAGCACGCGGAGGCACACCGGCCGACCCTGCCGATCGTGTGGTGTTGACCACTCTAGGCCCGCACGCCCGGTTACGGGAGATCCACTTTCCGCTGCTGTCGGACGGCGCGGGGAACCGGTCGGCGCCTGCTCAGGCCGCCGACTCCAGCAGCAGCGAGATGCCCTGCCCCACGCCGACGCACATGGTGGCCAGCGCCCGCCGGCCGCCCCGGCGGCGCAGCTCCAGCGCGGCGGTCAGCGCGAGCCGGGCGCCGCTGGCGCCGAGCGGGTGGCCGAGCGCGATGGCGCCGCCGTTGGGGTTGACGTGTTCGGCGTCCTCCGGCAGGCCCAGTTCGCGGAGCACGGCGATGCCCTGCGCGGCGAACGCCTCGTTCAGCTCGATCACGTCGACGTCGCCGAGCCCGACGCCGAGCCGGTCGAGCAGCTTGCGGGTGGCCGGCACCGGGCCGATGCCCATGATCCGGGGCGGTACGCCGGCCGCGGCGGCGCCGCTGATCCGCGCGAGGGGGGTGAGGCCGTACCGGGCCACCGCGGCCTCGGAGGCGACCAGCAGCGCGACGGCGCCGTCGTTGACGCCGGAGGAGTTGCCGGCGGTCACCGTGCCGCCCGCACGGAACGGGGTGGGCAACGCGGCGAGCTTCTCCAGGGAGGTCTCCCGGGGGTGCTCGTCGACCTCGATCAGCTTCGTCTCCCGCCGCCCGGCCGGCACGGTCACCGGCACGATCTCCTCGGCGAGCCGGCCGTCGGCCTGCGCCTTGGCGGCCCGCTGCTGGGAGCGGAGCGCGAACTCGTCCTGCGCGGCGCGGTCCACGCCGAACTCGGCGGCCACGTTCTCCGCGGTCTCCGGCATCGAGTCGATGCCCCAGCCCTTCTCCATCAGCGGGTTGACCAGCCGCCAGCCGATGGTGGTGTCGTACACGTCGGCGGCGCGGGAGAACGCGGTGGTCGCCTTCGGCATCACGAACGGGGCGCGGCTCATGCTCTCCACCCCGCCGGCGACCATCAGGTCGGCCTCCCCGGCCACGATGGAGCGGGCGGCGGTGGCGAGGGCGTCCAGGCCGCTGCCGCAGAGCCGGTTGACCGTGCTGCCGGAGACCTCCTCGGGCAGGCCGGCGAGCAGCGCCGCCATCCGGGCCACGTTGCGGTTGTCCTCGCCGGCCTGGTTGGCGCAGCCGAGGATGACGTCGTCGGTGCGGGCCCAGTCCACCGAGGGATGGCGGGCGACCAGCTCCCGGATCACGTGGGCGGCGAGGTCGTCGGGGCGTACCCCGGCGAGGGCGCCGGCGTACCGGCCGATCGGGGTGCGGACTCCGGCCACGAGGTATGCCACGGTCATCAGCGCTGTCCTTCGGGGGGTGGGAAGGGGCTCGGGTGGCGGCGTCGCCCGGGTCGCGGGGACGTCCGGCGCCAGGATATCCGCGCGGCGAGCGGTTAGGTTGGGGGCATGGCCCGGGCCCAGTTCAGCGCAGAGACCGCCGGCGGCGGCGAGTTCGTCCGCCAGCCCAACCGATTCACCGGTCGGGTCACTCCGCACTCGACGTCCCCGCCCGGCGGCGGCCCGGACGACCAGGACCGCTGGCCGCTGGCGGCGGGCCGCTACCGGCTGATCTGGTGCCGGGCCTGCCCGTGGGCGCACCGGGCCCGGATCGTCCGGGGGCTGCTCGGCCTGGAGGACGTCATCTCACTCGGCACGGTCGACCCGATCCGGGACGAGCGGGGCTGGCGGTTCGCGCTCGACGCGGACGGCTTCGACCCGGTGCTCGGCATCAGCTTCCTCTCGGAGGCGTACCTGGCCACCGACCAGGACTACATGGGGCGGGTGACCGTGCCGGCGCTGGTGGACACGCTGACCGGGCGGGTGGTCACCAACGACTACCCGCGGCTCACGCTGGACTTCTCCACCGAGTGGCGCCGGTTCCACAAGCCGGACGCGCCGGACCTCTACCCGGTGGAGCTGCGCCCGGAGATGGACGCGCTGATGGCGGAGATCCACCGGGACGTCAACAACGGCGTCTACCGGTGCGGCTTCGCCACCTCGCAGGAGGCGTACGACGAGGCGTACACCGCGCTCTTCGCCCGGCTGGACGTGCTGTCGGAGCGGCTGGCCGGGCGCCGCTACCTGATGGGCGACGCGATCACCGAGGCGGACGTGCGGCTGTTCACCACGCTGGTCCGCTTCGACGTGGCGTACCACGGGCACTTCAAGTGCAACCGGCAGAAGCTCACCGAGATGCCGGTGCTCTGGGCGTACGCCCGGGACCTGTTCCAGACGTCCGGATTCGGGGAGACGGTGGACTTCGACCACATCAAGCGGCACTACTACTACACGCACCGGCAGATCAACCCGAGCGGCATCGTGCCGCTCGGCCCGGACCTGCGCGGCTGGACCTCGCCGCACGGGCGTGCCTGAGACCACCACGACCGCCCGCGCCGCCGCCGCGTCGGCCGCCGCCGGCTGCGTGCTGGCCGGCACGGTCGCGGTGACCGTCGCCGTGGTCGCCGGTCCCGGTCCGGGTCTGACCGGGTACGTCAGCGAGGCCGGCATCGCCGGCAGCGGCTACGCCCCGGCGTACCGGATCGGGGTGTTCGCCCTGGCCGCGGCGCTGCTGCTGCTCGCCACGGCGCTGCCTCCGGCGCTGCGGGCCGCGGCGGCGCTGCTCGGCACGGGCAGCCTGTTCACCCTGCTCTCCGGCGCGGTGACGTGCAGTGCCGGCTGTCCGCTGCCGCCCTTCGAGGCGGCCACGGTGGCGGACCTGGTGCACGGCGGGGCGAGCATCGCGGCGGTTGCGGCGGTGGTCTTCGCGATGCTGGCGCTGGCGTTCCTCCCCGCCGCGGCACCCCGGCTGCGCCTCCTCGCCCGCCTCGGCGTGGCGGTGGCGCTGCCACTGGCCGGGGCGGTGGGCCTGGCGATGCTCGTCGTCGGCCGGGGCGCTCTGGTCGGCATGCTGGAGCGGCTGCTGCTCGCGCTCGCCGCAGCGTGGGGGCTCGCCACCGCCACCCGCCTTGCCCTGGCCGGCCGGCAGCACACCGACGCGACGGTCGACGCCTCGGTACGGGATCGAAGGTGATGAAGGCGCCCCGCCGGTAACGAATCGGCAACAACGGGCCAGTGCCGACCGAGCAAATCCATCGCAGTAAGTTCGAAACGGACAACCCCGGGTGACCGTCGGCGTTCCGCGAAGTCGACGGGAACTGCTTCACTGTGGCCGCTCACCGGACGCGCGACCGCGCATCCGGGTCACACACGGGGGGAGCCACCTTGTGATGCCCAGAAAACGATCTCCGCATCCTCGACGCCTGATCGCATGCACGGCGGCGGCGGGCCTGTTCCTCGGCACCGCCGCGGTCACCCTCTCCTCCGCGCCCGTCACCGCGGCGCCCGCCCCGAAGGGGGAGCCGGCCGCCACCTCCCTCAGCGTGGACCAGGCCATGGTCCAGGCGAAGCGCGGCGGTAAGCCGGTCGAGGCGACGGCCGCCGGCACGTCGACGTCGACGTACACCGCCCGTCCGGACGGCACGGTCGAGCTGACCCAGTCCGCCGTACCGACCCGCACCCGGGTGAACGGTCAGTGGAAGGCACTCGACCCGACGCTGGTCCGGCACGCCGACGGCAGCATCACCGCCGCCGTCACCACCAACCAGGTCCGCCTCTCCGCCGGCGGCACCGGCCCCCTCGCGGAGATGACCAGCGGTGACCGGGCACTGTCGGTCACCGCACCGCTGGCACTGCCGACACCCACCCTGTCCGGGCCGACCGCCACCTACGCCGAAGTCCTGCCCGGCGTCGACCTGACCGTCCGGGTCAACGGTGAAGGCTCCTTCTCCCACGTCTTCGTGGTCAAGAACCGGCAGGCCGCCGGCAACCCGAAACTCGACGCCCTCGACCTGGCCACCACCACCAAGGGCATCACCCTCACCGCCGACACCACCGGCAACATCACCGGCCGCGACCGCGCCGGCCAGGCCGTGCTCACCGCCCCGGCACCGACCATGTGGGACTCCACCGCCACCGCGCAGGCCGGACCGGCCCAGCGGGAGGCGGCGTCCAGCAACGCCGCGCCCGGCCGGGCCGCCCGCACCGCCCCCATCGGGGTGAAGGTCGCCGCCGGCAAACTGCGCCTCACCCCGAACCAGGCCCTGCTCCACGACGCGAAGACGGCCTACCCCGTCTACATCGACCCCACCTTCACCTGGACCCCGGTCGGACCGAAGATGTCCGGCTGGTCGAGCATCTCCTACCAGCACCAGTCCTCCAACTACTGGAAGGACACCCCCGACCCGGCCGGGCGGATGCAGGTCGGCAACTCCGGCGAGCAGCGCTCCAACACGCTGATCAACTTCCCGGTGCCCTACAGCACTCTGGCCGGCGCCGAGATCTACGACGCGATGTTCAAGATCACCAACACCCGGTCGTGGAGCTGCACCGACAAGACCGTCTACATCTACGGCCCCAGCAGCACGCTGTCGTCGTCCAACGCCACCTGGAACTACTGGGAGGGCGTCAGCAAGGGCAGCGCGATCGCGTCGAAGAGCTTCGCATACGGCTACAGCGGCTGCGACGCCAACGCCGTCTCCTTCAACATCACCAACCAGATCGAAGCCGACGTCGCGGCCAAGAAGCCGACCCGCACTCTGTGGATGGTCGCCGCCAACGAGGCCAGCGACCCCCAGAGCTGGAAGGAATTCCTGGAGACCAGCCCCACGCTGACCATCCGCTACAACCACAAACCGAACAAGCCCACCGGCCTGACCACCTCCCCCAAAACCACCTGCGCCGTCGGCACCACCGTCGGTGACGCCGCCGTCTCCCTCTACGCCCCCGTCTCCGACCGCAACGGCGGCACCCTCGGCGTCACCTTCAAAGTCTGGAAGACCAGCGACACCACCCAAACCGCCATCGCCACCTCCGACCCCAACCTGCTCACCTACTCCTCCGGCAGCACCGGCGTCCTCATCGTCGGCGTCGACAAACTCCGCACCGCCGCCGCCGGCGCCATCACCAGCTTCTCCTGGAAAGTCCAAGCCACCGACTTCCGCACCCCCAGCGACTGGTCCGACCCCTGCAAATTCACCTTCGACCCCACCCGACCCGGCCAACCCACCGTCAGCGACCCCACCACCGGCGCCACCATCGGCCAACCCACCACCTTCACCATCACCAAGGGCAACAACATCACCACCCCCAGCGGCTACCTGTACCAACTGAACGCCGGTGCCCCGGTCCAGGTGACCGCGCAAACCGACGGCAGCGCCTCGATCACCCTGTCGCCCACCCGGTTCACCAACACCGTCACCGTCACCAGCCTCTCCGCCGGCGGCAACATCGGTGACAGCGCCAGCAAGACCTTCAATGCCGACCCCGCGGCAACCGCGGTCGACGCGGACCTCACCGGCGATGACGCCGCCGACCTGCTCACCGTGGGTGCGACCAACGGCATGCCGTCGGGACTCTGGCTGGCTCCGGGCACGGGCGGGGGCGGCATCGACACGGTCGCGTCCAACATCGGCGGCAACGGCAACGGCGTGACCGAGGACAACTCACCCGCCGACTTCGACGGCGGCCAGGCGATCACCGGCCGCTTCGGCGGGACCGGCCTCCAGGACGTCCTCGTCTACTACCCCGGCGGGGTCAACCCGGGCGGCGCCGGCATCCTGCGCGCCAACGGCGACGGCTCCATCATCCAGGCCAAGCTCAGCGGCAACCAGCAGAGCATCTTCCGCGACCAGCTCCTCGACCCGAACGGCACCCAGCCGATCCAGCTCGCCAACGCCGGTGACAGCCGCCGCCTCGACTCCCCCTACCCCGACCTCATCGGCACCAGCGGCGACGCCACCACCGGGTACTACCTCACCTACTACCCGAACGTCGGCATGACCGGCGGCTACATCGGCACCTTCTACACCACCGCCCTCACCCCGACCGGCGGCACCGACTGGAACAACTGGACCATCACCACCGCCCAGCTGACCGGCGGCACCGCCATGTTCCTGTGGAACCGCACCACCGGCGCCCTGCACCTGTGGACCGACCTCACCGTCAACCCCGACACCGGCCAACTCACCTACACCGCCTACGCCCTGCCCACCTGGAACACCGGCGCCAACCTCACCCTGCGCGCCGCCGACATCAACACCGACGGCACCCCCGACCTGTGGGCCGTGGGCACGGCGGCGGCCAGCACGGCCTGGTACGTCACCAACCTCACCGGTGGCACGGGCTCGATCACCGCCCAGCCCGCGCAGACGGTCGTCACCGCTAACCACGCGTGGTACCTCAACGACCTGACGGACACGTCGACGACCGCGCATGACGCCGTGGGAACGCTGCACGCCACCCCCACCGGGACGGTCTCCCCGAACACCGGGGATCTCTTCGACCCCGATATCGAGATGAGCGGCACCGGGAGCATGGCCACGGCAGGCCAGGCCGTGAACACTCAGGCCGCCTTCTCCGTCTCGGTCTGGGTGAAGCCCACCGCCACCGGCGGCACGGTCGTGTCGCAGGACGGCACCAACACCGCCGGATTCCGGGTCTGGGCCGAGGCGAGCGACAGCTCGTGGCGATTCGCCATGTCGCGCAGTGATGTCGCCAGCCCCGTCTGGGACACGGCCAGCGCCGGAGCCAACAGCGTCCGGCTCGGCGTGTGGACCCGGCTGACCGCCGTCTTCAGCCCCGGCGGTGGCAACCTGAGCACGATGTTCCTGTACGTGAACGAGCGCAGCGCGGGATCCGCGTCGCACACCACGACCTGGAACGCGACCGGCGCCCTGCGCATGGGCGGTCAGAAGACCGGCACCAGCACCATCGGTAACTACCTCAAGGCTCAGCTCTCCCTGACCCAGACGTGGGACCGGGTCATCCTCAAGCCCGCGCACGCCCCCCACGACTTCAACGGGGACGGACGGGCGGACGTGGTCAGGACGGACTCTTCCGGGGGTCTCTGGCTGCACCCCAACACCGGCAACGGCGGCATGTCCACCTTTGGCACCGCGGTGAAGATCGGCACCGGCTGGTCGACGTGGCGGTGGGACGTCCAGGACTGGACCCAGGACGGCCTGGCGGACATGGTGGGCGTCGACAGCAGCGGCGCGCTCTGGGTGTACCCCAACGTCAGCGGCGCGCCGAGTTACGCTCAGCGGCAGCAGATCGGTGTGCAGTGGGGCGACTACACCCACGCCACCGGGCACGCCGACGGAGACACCCGACCGGACCACTTCGGCATCAAGAAATCGACCGGGCAGCTCTTCTACTACCCCGACGGCTGCTGCAAGGTCCTCGTCGGAAGCGGCGGATGGAGTAACTTCCGGATCTTCCCGGCCGACTTCAATGGCGACGGGCTCGACGACGTCATGGGGATCGACAGCGCGGGCGACTTCTGGCTCTACCCGAACACGGGTCAGTCGGGGTTGGCAATGCTCGGTACCCGTAAGCAGATCGGCACCGGTTGGAGCTCCTACCGGGTGATGGTGACGGATCTGAACGGGGATGGACGTCCCGACGTCGTGGCCGCCGACTCGAGCGGCAACGTCTGGCTGTACGCCAACAACGGCAGCCTCGGATTCAACAACCGGGTCCAGGTCGCCAGCGGCTGGACCACGACCGCCGCGGCGGCGATCGGTTAGCAGTGGTGGCGGCCGTCCGGTCCGGAGCTACGACTCCGGCACCGGGCGGCCGGCGCACCATGTAAGGAGCCTCACGCCGATCGGTCCTTCCACCTGCATGCCGGCTGGAAGTAGCCTCGGCAGGTGATGACCAACGTCTGGCACCTCACCGTGCGCCTGTACGTCGACCTCCGACTGCAGGCCAGCGGCGTCTGTCCGGCGCAGCCTCGTTCCTGACGCTGCCCCGTACCCACCAGACCTTGGACACATCCTCATGGCTTCCGCCCTGCGCAAGATCCCCTTTTCCGTACAGATCCTCCTCGGCCTCGTACTCGGTGTGGCGCTCGGCTTCCTGGCCCGCGCCAACGACCTGAGCTGGCTGACCAGCACCCTCGACACCGTCGGCGGCCTCTTCGTCCAGCTGCTCAAGCTGGCCGTCCCGCCGCTGGTCTTCACCGCCATCGTGGTCAGCGTGGTCAGCCTGCGCGGCGTGGCCAACGCCGCCCGGCTGGCGCTGAAGACGCTGCTCTGGTTCGGCATCACCGCGCTGATCGCGGTGAGCATCGGCATCGGCCTCGGCCTGCTCACCGATCCGGGTCGCGGCGTCTCGCTCGACACCGCCGCGGCGAGCGCGCCGAAGAAGGCCGGCTCGTGGACCGACTTCCTCACCGGCATCGTGCCGACCAACCCGGTCGGCGCGTTCGTCGAGGGCAGCGTGCTCCAGATCGTCTTCCTCGCCCTGGTGGTCGGCGCCGCCGCGCTGCTCGTCGGCCAGGCCGCCGAGCCGTTCGTCGAGTTCAACCGCTCGGTGCTGAGCATCGTGCAGAAGGCGCTCTGGTGGGTGATCCGGCTCGCCCCGATCGGCACCCTCGGCCTGATCGGCAACGCCGTCGCCTCCTACGGCTGGGACCTGCTCGCCCCGCTCGCCAAGTTCACCACCGCCGTCTACGTCGGCTGCGCGATCGTGCTGTTCGTGGTCTACCCGCTGCTGCTGGTGGCCGCCGGCCGGCTCAACCCGCTGCGCTTCTTCGCCGGTGCCTGGCCGGCCATCGAACTGGCCTTCGTGTCCCGTTCCTCGGTGGGCACCATGCCGGTGACCCAGCGCTCGGTCGAGCGGCTCGGCGTTCCCCGCGAGTACGCCTCCTTCGCGGTGCCCTTCGGCGCCACCACGAAGATGGACGGCTGCGCGGCGATCTACCCGGCCCTGGCGGCGATCTTCGTGGCGCAGGTCTTCGGGGTGGACCTGGGAGTCACCGACTACCTGCTGATCGCCTTCGTCTCGGTGGTCGGCTCGGCCGCCACCGCCGGCCTGACCGGCGCGATCGTGATGCTCACCCTGACCCTGAGCACGCTGGGCCTGCCGCTGGCCGGCGTGGGCCTGCTGCTGGCGATCGACCCGATCCTGGACATGATCCGCACCGCCACCAACGTGGCCGGGCAGGCCCTGGTGCCGACCATCGTCGCCGCCCGCGAGGGCACCCTGGACCGGGCCGCGTACGACCAGGCCGGCCGGCGCGAGCTGGTCGACGCCGAGGAGACCGAGCGGCCGGCCCGCTCTGACGAGCTGGCTCCCGTCCCCGCCTGACAACGCCGCTGAAGAAGGAGGGCCCCTGACCGGGCCCTCCTTCTTCGCCGAAGGAGGATCACCCCATGAGTGCCCTGTTCACTCCGCTGGCCCTGCGCGCGGTCACCCTGCCCAACCGGGTCGCCATGGCGCCGATGTGCCAGTACAGCGCCGGCCCGGACGGGCTGCCCACCGACTGGCACCGCGTCCACCTCGGCTCGCGCGCCGTCGGCGGCGCCGGCCTGATCGTCACCGAGGCCACCGCGGTGGTCCCCGAGGGGCGGATCAGCCCGCAGGACACCGGGCTCTGGTCCGGCGCGCACGTGGACGCCTGGCGGCCGGTCACCGGCTTCATCGCCGCCCAGGGCGCGGTGCCGGCCGTGCAGCTGGCGCACGCCGGGTTCAAGGCGTCCACCTACCGGCCGTGGGCGCCGCGGCGGGGCGGCGTACCGGACACCGAGGGGGGCTGGACCCCGGTCGGCCCGGGCGCCGAGCCGTTCGTCCCCGACTACCGGGAGCCGACGGCGCTGGACGAAGCCGGGATCGCCGGGGTGGTGTCCGCGTTCGCCACCGCCGCCGGCCGGGCGATCGATGCCGGCTTCACCGCGGTGGAGATCCACGCCGCGCACGGCTACCTGCTGCACGAGTTCCTCTCCCCGCTGACCAACCACCGGACCGACGGGTACGGCGGCGACCGGGACGCCCGGATGCGGCTGGCCCTGGAGGTGGCCCGGGCGGTCCGCGCGGCGGTCGGCGAGGACGTGCCGGTGCTGACCCGGATCTCGGCGACCGACTGGGTCGAGGGCGGCTGGACCGTCGAGGACAGCGTGGTGCTCGCCGCGGAGCTGGCCGCCGCCGGGGTGGACCTGGTGGACGCCTCCTCCGGTGGCGCGTCGGCCGGGGCGGCCATCCCGGTCGGCCCCGGCTACCAGGTGCCCCTCGCCGCCCGGATCCGGCGCGACGCCGGGGTGCTCACCGGCGCGGTCGGCCTGATCGTCGAGCCGGAGCAGGCCGAGGAGATCGTCGCCGGCGGCGAGGCGGACCTGGTGCTGCTCGGCCGCGAACTGCTGCGCGACCCGTACTGGCCGCGCTGCGCCGCCGCCAAGCTCGGCGCCGAACCCGACTGGCCCGCCCAGTACCTCCGCGCCTTCTGACCCGACCCCCGGCCTCACGCCGGGCACGGCCCCGACCCTGGGGCCGGGGCGGGCTCAGCCGGCCAGGTGGCCCCAGCGGTCCTCCAGGTCGCGCCAGGGACCCTGCGCCGCCACCGCGCCGTCGCGGAGCACCACCACGTGGTCAGCCCGGACCAGCGCCGCCCGCTTCGACGTCGAGCCGACCACGGTCACCCCGTGCTCGCGCAGCGCCGCCCAGAGCGCCAGCTCGGTGGTGACGTCCAGCGCCGAGGAGACGTCGTCGGCGACCAGCAGCTCGGTACGCGGGGCGAGCGCCCGGGCCAGCGCCAGCCGCTGCAGCTGGCCGCCGGAGAGCCGGGTCCCCTTGTGCCCGATCAGCAGGCCGAGCCCGCCCCCGGCGGTGGCCAGGTCGTGCTCCAGCTGGGCGGTCGCCACCGCCCCGACGGCGTCCACGTCGTGCCCGAGGGCGATGTTGTCCACCACCGTGCCGGAGAGCACCCGGGGCAGCTGCCCGACGTACCCGACCTGCTGCGGGCGGAGGAAGAGCTCCGGCTCGGTGACCCGTTCGCCGTTCCAGAGCAGCGCACCGGTGTGGTGCACGATCCCGGCCAGGGCGCGCAGCAGCGACGACTTGCCGGAACCGACCGGCCCGACCACCAGCACCAGCTGACCGCGCTCGACGGTCAGGTCGACGTCCCGGACGGCGAGCGTACCGTCGGTGTGCAGCGCCCCGAAGCCGGCCAGCTCCAGCCGGCGCAGCGGGTGCCGGGCCGGCGGCTCCGGCGCGGGCGCGGCGCCGGCAGCCAGGTCCACTCCCGGCACCGCCGCCGAGTACGCCCCCACCCCGGACATCGCGACCGTGCGCCGGGTCCAGACCCGCGCCGACGGGTAGTGGGAGACCAGCGACGCCGTCGTCCAGGCGAACCATCGTGCGGCGCCGAGGGTGGAGACCGCCACCAGCGTGGCGCCCGCGGAGAGCCCGCCGGTCAGGTAGAGCGCCCAGGCCCCGATCGGCAGCAGCCCGCTGACCACCGACGGGGTGGAGCGCGCCCAGACCTGCATCGAGATCTCCCGGCGCTGCCGGTCGCTGCGCACGATGTCCAGCCCGGACAGGTGGTCGAGCACCGGGCGGGTGGCGCCGGCGAGCTTCACCGTCCGGGCCGCGGAGAGCGAGGAGACCAGCGCGGTGGCGAAGGCCGCCCGGGCCTTGACCGTGCCCCGGGCGGAGCGTTCCAGCCGAGGGCCGAAGAGCGTCGCGGCCAGCCCGGACACCACCATCGTGCCGACGAAGAACAGCCCCGGCACGAGGCTGCCGGTCACCACGGTCATGCTCACCAGGAGCACCAGCGCGATGAGCTGGTCCACCAGGTTGTCGGCGAGCTGCACCACCCGTTCGGTGTCGCCGCCCTGGGCCACCACTTCGGCCGGGGTGTGCCCGCTGACCCGGCGCGGGCCGGTCTGTCCGTGCACCAGGCGCAGGCTGATCCGCAGCATCTGGCGGATCCACCACTGCGGGAACCAGAGGTTGGTGTAGAAGGGCAGCGGCAGGACGACCAGCAGCGCGGCGACGATGCCGAGCGCCGGCAGCCAGGGGCTGCCACCATCGACCACGTCCGCCCAGAGCCAGGGCAGCACCGCGCCGTCCAGGCCGAGCAGCAACATGACGACGAACATGGCGACCGAGACCAGGCCGTACCGCGGGTCGTTCAGGGCCAGGCGCAGGATCTCCCGCATGGTCCGCGCGGGCGGCGCCGGGGGCAGCGGCGGCGGGTCTGTCTTCGGTACGACCACCGCCCGCTCGGCCTCCGCCGGCGCGGCCGCCTCCTCCGGGCCGGTGTCCCATTCCCCGCCCGGCGCGGGCAGCAGGTCCACCCCGCCCCGTCCCGCGCCCGCCGGGGCGTACGCGGTGGCACGGCTGGTGGCCAGCAGCTCGGCGAAGCGTTCCGACTCACGCAGCGGTCCGGCCTCCAGCACCGCGCCGTCGGCCATCACCACCACCTCGTCGCAGCGGCGCACCGAGCTGAGGCGGTGCGCGATGACGATGCCGATCCGGTCGGTCAGCAGCCGTTCGGTGGCCTGGCGTACCCGGTTCTCGGTGACCGGGTCGAGCCGTGCGGTGGCCTCGTCGAGGATCACCACGTGCGGGTCGCGGACCAGGATCCGGGCGAACGCGACCAGCTGTTCCTGGCCGGCGGAGAGCACGTGCCCGCCCTCGCCCAGCCGGGTCCGGACGCCGTCGGGCAGCTCGGCGATCCAGCCGGCCAGTCCCAGCTCCTCCAGCGCCCGGGTGGCGTCGTCGAGCAGCTCGGGATCGAAGAGCGCGACGTTCTCGGCGAGCGTGCCGGCGAGGATCTCGGTGCGCTGGGGCACCACGGCCACCCACTGGCGCAGCCGCTCGACGTCGAGGTCGACCAGGTCGGTGTCGCCGAGGTAGACGGTGCCGCGCGGCACCTCCACCGCCCGGGTGAGCACCTTGGTCAGCGTCGACTTGCCCGACCCGGTCCGCCCGACCAGGGCGTACGACCGGCCGCGGGCGAAGGCGAGCCGGACGTCGCGCAGCGCGGGACCCCGCTCGGCGTCCCCGGTGGACGGGTAGCGAAAGGTCAGCCCGCGTACGGTCAGGTCGCCCTCGGCCGGGGCGGCCCCGCCGGCGGGTTCCTGTCGGGCGTCCTGGAGCAGCTGCACCCGGGCCCACGCGCCGAGCGCGTACTGCAGGTGCGGCACCCAGCGCGCGATGTGCTCGACGGTCGCCCCGAACCCGATGGCGAGCAGCCAGATGGCGGTCAGCCGGGCGCCGTCGACCCGGCCGGTGGCCAGCGCCCACGCCCCGCCGAGCACCACGGCGGCGACGCCGGCCCGGATGCCGCCGGCGGCGATGGTGGTGACCCGGGCCGACATGAGGAACACCCGGCGGCCCCGGGCGAGCACCTCGGCCGCGCGCCGGGCGTAGAGCCGCAGCACGTACGGCCGGGCCAGGCTGGTCCGGACGTCGTCCTGGCCGTGCACGGCCTCTTCCATCACCGCGGCGAGGTCCGACCAGGCCTCCTCCTCGGCCATCCGGGCCGGGCCGATGCGCGCGGTGGGGCGGCGCAGCACCACGCCGAGCAGGGCGGTCAGCAGGGCCATGCCGACGCCGGCCGGCCACCAGACGAACAGGGCGCTGACCGTGGAGAGCAGGCACACGGCCAGCCCCTGGACGAGCCGTACGCCGGTGTTCCGCATCTCGGCGGCGACCTGGTAGACGTCGTTGTCGATCCGGTCGAGCAGCTCGCCGACCGGGGTGGTCTCCAGGGTGGGCAGGTCCTGCCCGAGCGCCACGCGGCAGAGCCGGCGGCGCACGTCGGCGGACCAGTCGGCGGTCAGGCCGGCCATCAGCAGCCCGATGATGAGGTCGCTGACGACGGCGGCGACCAGCGCCACGACCAGCCCCACGAACCAGCCGGCCGACCGCTGCACCAGGACGGGACCGGCGAGGGCCGAGGCGGCCGCCTGGCCGGCGGCGGCGAGGATGACCAGGAGGGCCACGACCGTCATGCGGCGTGGCGCGGTGGCCCAGAGATCGCGGAGCAGGCGCATGGGACGGTCCCTCCGGACTCGGGTGGGTGGGGGCGGTCTCCCCAGCCTGGTCGTCCGGCGGCGACCGCTCAACGCATTTACCGCGCTCCGGCCGGTGGCGGCCCACCCCGGACGCGTGGCGGCCCCGCCGCGCCCGCCCCGCGGGGTCAGGTCTGGGCGACCCGGCGGACGATGCCGAGCAGCGCCTCCTGGACGTCCTCGATCGGCCGGTCGGGTTGGAAGACCAGCCAGTCCACGGCCACCACCAGGCCGACGCCGAAGAGCGCCGACGAGGCGGTCCGCACGTCCAGGTCGGGCGGCAGGTCGCCGCTGTCCACCCCGGCCCGGACGGTCTCCGCGATCACCTCGATCGCCTCGCCGCGCAGCAGCCGCAGGGTCTGCTGCCACTCGCGGTTGGTCCGCCACATCTCGGACAGCAGCAGTTGGGCGAAGGCCCGGTAGCGCCGGATGTACTCCAGCTCCGCTCGGACCAGGGCGGCGAGGGCCTCGCGCGGGGGCAGGCCGGCCACGGCGGCGCGGAAGTCGGCGGTGAGCAGGCCGATGCCGTGCCGCAGCAGCTCCTCGAAGAGTGCCGTCTTGGATTCGAAGTTGTAGTAGACGGTGCCCTTGGCCACTCCCGCCCGGGCCGCGATGTCGTCCACGGTGGTGGCGGAGAAGCCCTGCTCGGCGATGAGCTGCACCGCCGCCAGGAAGAGGCGCTGCCGGGTGTCCTCCCGCCGCCGCGACCGTCCGTCCGTCACTCGACCTCCCCGTTCGCCCCTCCGGCACGCGCCGGTGGGGCGCGTGCCGGAGGCCGCCTGCTGTCGCGCCGTGGACCGGCCCATCAGCATCCTCACATGGTCAGTTCGGGGTGGAGTCTGGCCGGGGTCAGCCGCCGGGACCGGCGGGCCGCGCCGACGGTGAGCAGCAGCGCCCCGGCGCCGAAGCCGGCGAGCACCACCGCGCCGGTGACCACCGTGGCGACCGGTCCGCCGTTGATGGTGTGCCGCAGCCCCTGCACCACGTACGACATGGGCAGCCAGGGGTGGATGGCCTGGAAGAAGCCGGGCGAGGTCTGCACCGGGTAGGTGCCGCCGGAGGAGGTGAGTTGGAGCATCAGCAGGGCCAGCGCGGCGAGCCGCCCGGCCGGCCCGAGCTGCGCCCCGAGCCACTGCATGATGGCGGTGAAGGCCAGCGAGGTCAGCGCCAGCAGCCCGAGCGTCGTGCCGGGGCGCACCGGGTCGAGGCCGAGCACCAGGGTCACCACGGTGAAGAGCACCCCGGCCTGGGCCAGTCCGATCGCCGCGGCGGGCAGCCAGCCGGCGAGCGCGACCCGCCAGGCGGAGGCGTCGGACATGACGTGCCGCCGGTTGACCGGCCGCAGCAGCATGTACGTGATCATCGCGCCGACCCAGAGCGCCAGGCCGAGGAAGTACGGGGCGAAGCCCACGCCGTACGAGCCGGCGGGGTGGTGGGACTGCCGGTCCAGGGAGACCGGGTCACCGAGGATGCCGGCGCGGTCGGCCGCGTCGTCGTACCCGGGGAGTTTCTTCTCGCCGGCGGCGAGCCCGTCGGCGAGCTGGCCGGCGCCGCCCTCCAGCCTGGTGAGGCCGGCGGCGAGCTTGCCGCTGCCGCCGCTGAGCTGGGCGAGCCCGCCGTCCAGGTCGCGGGCGCCGGTGGCGAGCCGGAACAGCCCGCCGCGCAGCTGGTCGGCGCCGGTGGCGGCGCCGCCGAGCCCGTCGCGCAGCCTGGCGTTGCCGTCGGCGATCCTGTCCAGGGCGTCCGCGAGCTGGTCGACCTTGGCCCGAGCGCCGGCGACGTCGTCGGCCAGGTGCGGCGCGGCGGCCGCCACCTCGCGGGCGGTGGCGGCGACCTTCGCCATCCGCGCCCGCAGCGCGTCCAGGTCGGTGGAGCCGAGGGTGGACACCACCGCCTTCGCGGCGGTGACCGCCTCGTCGGCGGCCGTGCGGGCGGCGACCATGCTCGGGTCATCGGCCAGCTCGGGGTGCTCCTTCACCAGGGTGTCGAGCCGGTCGCGCACCTGCTCCGCCTCGGTGACCGCCTGGTCGGCCCTCGCCGGCAGCGCGTCCAGGCCGGTGGCGAGCGCGTCGGCGCCCTCGGCGATGGCGGTGGCGGCCTCCTCGATGGTGTCGGCGTTCTCCCGCAGCACCGGTTCGACCTTGTCCGCGGCGGCGTCGACCTGCTTCGCGGCGGCCCGGGTGGCGGAGGCGGCCCGGGCGCTGCCGTCGGCGAGCTGGACCGCGCCGGTACGCAGCTGGTCGAGCCCGCTGGCGAGGTCGTCGGCGCCCCTGGCCGACTTGTCCAGCCCGTCGGCGAGCTGCCCGGCGCCGGCCTCCGACCGGTCGAGGCCGTCGGCGATCTTCCCGGCCCCGTCCTGGGAGGTGCCGAGCCCGTCGGCGAGCTGCCCGGCCCCGTCGGCCGCCTTGCCGGTCTCGGCCTTGGCGTCGGTGAAGCCGACCAGCATCTTGTCGAAATAGCCGCTGGCGGCGCTCTCCGCCGCGGCGGCCCGGATCTCGCTGAACGCGGAACGGGCGAGCAGGCCGGAGAGGTAGTTGGTGGCGTCGTCGTTGACCACCTTCAGCTCGCCGCGACGGGCCGGCCGGTCCGGCTCGGGGCTGGCCACCAGAGTGGCGGAGAAGTCGGCCGGGATGGCGAAGACCAGGTGGTAGCGGCCGGTGCGGAGGCCGGCGTCGGCGTCGTCGGCGTCGGTCACCGTCCAGCCGAAGACCTTGCGGTCGAGCAGTTCGTCGGTGAGGTCCTGCCCGGCGTGCACGACGCCGCCGTCGCTGGCGGTGGCCGGCCGGTCGGCGTTCACCAGGGCCACCGGGATGCGGTTCATGTTCCCGTACGGGTCCCAGAAGGCGTACAGGTAGAGGGCGCCGTAGAGCAGCGGGATCACGGTGAGGACGGCGAGCGCGGCGCGCGGCAGCCGGCCCCGGGTCATCCGGCGCAGCTCGAAGCGGGCGAGGCGGAAGACACTCATCAGTTCACCTCTGCGTTGACGGTGTCGAGGGTGGGTTCTTCGTCGGGCGCGGGCGCCGGGGCGGCCGGAGCGGCGGACGCGGTCGGCGGGAGGGTCAGGTCGGTGCGGGCCGGCAGGGTGGGGTCGTCGAGCCGGTGCACGATCGCCCGGGATCCCGGTTCGACCGCGCGGGCGCTGGCGACCACCGCGTACCCCTGGTCGGCGAGGCGGGCCAGCGCGGCCCAGAGCCAGGCCCGCTCGGGGGCGTCCGAGCCGGCGTCGACGTCGTCGGCGACGATCAGGCTCGGGCCGCTCAGGGTGGCCAGCACCAGGCCGAGGACCTGCCGCTGCACCGGGGTGAGGTCCCGGCCGCGCAGGTCCGGGTCGAGGGGTACGTCGCCGGTGAGGCCGGCGCCGGAGATCGCGGTGGCGTAGGCGTCCCGCCGGTAAGCCCGGCGAGCCCGCACGGCGGCAACCGGCACCAGTTGGCGGCGGCGGCGTGGCACCGGGCCGAGCAGCAGCAGCCGCTCCTGGAGGTGTTCGGCGACGGTGAGCGCGGGGTCAGGCTCGTGCACCCCGGCCACCTGACCGAGCGCCGCCGGCCCGCGGGTCCGCAGCGTGCCGGTGTTGTGCGGGAAGCGCCCGGCCAGGGCGAGCACCAGGGAGGTACGCCCGCTGCCGGGCGGGCCGGTCACCGCGTGCAGTTCACCGGCCTCGGCGGTCAGGTCGACGTCCCGGTACACCCAGCCCCGCCGGGTCCGCAGACCCAGCCCGGCGGCTTCCACGATCACCATGCGACATCCCGACTTGCTTAAACTGACCGGTCAGTACAAAAACATGCCCAGCGTAGCGCCGGACGTCCGGTTCGGGTCGGTCGGGAGACGTGATTCCCGCCATGGCCGGCGGGCGGGACGGGTCAGAAGAGCACGGTGGCCAGGGTGCCGACCGGGCGGAAGCCGCAGCGTTCGTAGACGCGGCGGGCGGGCAGGTTGAAGTCGTTGACGTAGAGGCTGACCGTCGGGGCCACCCGGAGCAGCGCGTCGCGCACCACCGCGGCCATCGCCGACGTGGCGATCCCCCGGCCCCGCCACTCGGGAGCCACCCAGACCCCCTGGACCTGGGCCGTCCGCCGGGTCACCACCGCCAGCTCGGCCTTGAACACCACCCGGCCGTCGATGAACCGGGCGTACGCCCGACCGGTCCGGACCAGGTCGGTCACCCGGCGCCGGTAGGCCCGGCCGCCGTCCTCGGCCAGCGGCGAGACGCCGACCTCCTCGGTGTACATGGCGACGGCCGCCGGGAAGAGCCGGTCGACCTCGCCGGCGCGTACCGGGCGCACCCCGGGGTCGTCGGCCACCTGCGGGAGCGCGTCGGTGGCCAGCAGCGGCTGGTTGGGGCGGACGTCCCGGGCCGGCCCCCAGTGCCCGGCGAGCCGGTCCCAGAGGCCGAGCACCGCGTCGGCCCGACCGACGATCGAGGAGCAGACCCGCTCCTCGGCGGCGAGCTGCTCGGCGAAGGCGGCGACGGCCGGCTCCGAGGCGAGGACCGGGGTGAGGTTGCCGCCGAGCCAGCAGATCGACTCCAGGTTGCGGCGGGCGCCGTACCCGAGGATCCGGCCCTCGGCCCGCCACCAGGCCAGGCCGCGGGCCTCGACCCGCTCGGCGACCTGCGCGCCCGCGAACGGGTCGAGGTCGAGCAGCCGCTCGACCGCGCGGCGCTCCGACTCCCCCAGTTGACGTACCGGCACCGTCAGCACGGCTATCAGCCTGCCAGATCGGGCCGGGGGTGCGCCGGCCTACCGGGTCAGACGGCGGCCGGTTCCGGCGCGACCTCGACCGGCCGGGTCCGGGCGGCCCACCGGACGACCGGCGGGAGCAGCGCCCCGAGCAGCAGGAACAGCCCGCCCAGCAGCAGCCAGCCGGGCCATCCCCAGCCGACCGCGAGGCTGGTCACCACCACCGGAGCGACCATTCCCCCGAGCTGCATGCCCATCCCGTACGCCCCCTGGTACTGGCCCTGCGCGTGCGCCGGGGCGAGACCGAAGGAGATCCCCCACCCCGCCGCGGCGTGCCACAGCTCGCCGACCACGTGCACCAACGCCCCGGCCAGCAGCAGCGCTACGGCGGCCGGGGCCGACACGCCCCCGCTGGCGGCGAAGAGCGCGCAGGCGACCGCGATGACCACGCCGGCCCGCCGGGCGGCCCGCCCCGCCCCGGACAGGTCCTCGGTGCCGCGCGAAGCGCGGACCTGGAAGAGCACCACCATCACGGTGTTGACCAGCATGCAGGCCGAGATGAGCCAGTGCGGGGCCGTGGTGTGGTCCGCGATCCAGAGCGGCAGGGCGATGTTGAGCAGCCCGAAGTGCATCGACATCAGCCCGTCGAGGACGGTGAAGGCCAGGAACGGACGGTCCCGCAGCGCGATCAACCGCGGCCCGTGCGCGGGCGCCGGGACGGGCGGGACCGGCGCCAACCGGAGCAGGATCCCCGCCGCCACCAGGTAGGTGACGCAGTCGAGCAGGATGAGCGCGACGTAGGCGGCCCGGGTGTCCGCCGCGAGACCGACGCCGGCGACCACGGCGCCGACCGAGATCCCGACGTTGGTGACGGCGCGCAGGTAGGCGCGGGTGCGGACCCGCTGGTCCGCGGGGACGGCCCCGGCGATCAGCGCGCCCCGGGCACCCCGGCTGGCCGCGTCCGCGACCGCCATCAGCACGCCGACCACCAGGAACGTCGGAAACGACCGGACGGCCACCAGGGCGGCGGTGAACACGCCGGAGGCGAGCAGCGCCGCGAGCTGGATGCCACGCGGGCCGTGCCGGTCGGCGAGGTAGCCCATCGGGGTGCTGGCGACCAGGCTGACCAGCGCGGTGATGGTGAGACCGAGGCCGACCTGGGCCACCGACAGGCCGACCGAGCGGGTCAGGAAGAGCGCGCTGACGGTCAGCCAGGTGCCCCGGCCGACGGTGTTCACCAGGGTGGAGAGGGCGAGGGTCCGGGCCGGGCCCGGTTCGGGAAGCAGGCGCACTCCCACACCCTAGCAAGACGTACGTACGGTTTTCTGCCCTGCGGTCGGCGGGACCCGCCGCAAGCTCTACGCCATCCTCGCCGAATCCGAGTGACACCGCCCCCCGGGCACGGTGGGCCTCGTATGGAGAAAGAGTGGCCATTCCGCGCGGAATGGCCACTCATTCTCCAAAAGCGCGTTCGCGACGTTCGACGGACGCCGCGAAGGCGTCAGTGGACGGTGACGGTGGGGCCGGTGATCATGCCGCGCAGCTCCTCGGGAAGCTCGGCGCCCATCTCGTCGGCGAGGCGGAGCGCCTCCTCGATCAGCGTCTCGACGATCTGCCCCTCGGGGACGGTCTTGATGACCTGGCCCTTGACGAAGATCTGCCCCTTGCCGTTGCCGGAGGCGACGCCGAGGTCCGCCTCGCGGGCCTCACCTGGGCCGTTCACCACGCAGCCCATCACGGCCACCCGCAGCGGCACCGGCAGCCCCTCCAGGCCGGCGGTGACCTCCTCGGCGAGCTTGTAGACGTCCACCTGGGCGCGGCCGCAGGACGGGCAGGAGACGATCTCCAGGCCACGCTCGCGCAGCCCGAGCGACTCCAGGATCTGGTTGCCGACCTTGATCTCCTCGACCGGCGGGGCGGAGAGCGAGACCCGGATGGTGTCGCCGATCCCCTCGGCCAGCAGCGCGCCGAAGGCGACCGCCGACTTGATGGTGCCCTGGAACGCCGGCCCGGCCTCGGTGACGCCGAGGTGCAGCGGGTAGTCGCACTGCTCGGCCAGCTGCCGGTACGCCCGGATCATCACCACCGGGTCGTTGTGCTTGACCGAGATCTTGATGTCCCGGAAGCCGTGCTCCTCGAAGAGCGAGCACTCCCAGAGCGCCGACTCGACCAGCGCCTCGGCGGTGGCCTTGCCGTACTTGGCGAGCAGCCGCTTGTCCAGCGAGCCGGCGTTGACGCCGATCCGGATCGGCACGCCCGCGTCGCCGGCCGCCTTGGCGATCTCCTTGACCTTGTCGTCGAACTGCCGGATGTTGCCCGGGTTGACCCGGACCGCGGCGCAGCCGGCGTCGATCGCGGCGAAGACGTACTTGGGCTGGAAGTGGATGTCGGCGATCACCGGGAGCTGCGACTTCTTCGCGATGGCCGGCAGCGACTCCACGTCGTCCTGGCTGGGCACGGCGACCCGGACGATCTGGCAGCCGGAGGCGGTCAACTCGGCGATCTGCTGGAGGGTGGCGTTGATGTCGGAGGTGAGGGTGGTGGTCATCGACTGCACCGAGACCGGCGCACCCCCACCGACCGGCACCGAGCCGACCATGATCTGGCGGCTGGCCCGGCGCGGGGCGAGCGGCGGGGGCGGTACGGCGGGCATACCGAGGCTGACAGCGGTCACTTCAGGCACTCACCTTGTGAAGAGCGTGATCGGATTGACGATGTCCGCGGTGACGGTCAGCAGCGTGAACGCGCCACCGACCAGGATCACCGCGTACGTGAGGGGCATGAGCTTCAGGTAGTCCACCCGGCCCGGGTCCCGGCGGCCGATCCGGGCGTACAGCCAGGAACGGGCCCGTTCGTACCAGGCGATGGCGATGTGACCGCCGTCCAGCGGTAGCAGCGGCAGCAGGTTGAACACCCCGACGAAGAAGTTCAGCGAGATGAAGAGTAGGGGCAGCATCTGCCAGAAGCCGTTCGCCAGCGCCTCGCCGCCCAGCTTGCTGGCGCCGACCACGCTGATCGGGGTGTCCTTGTCCCGCTCACCACCGGTGATGGCGGTCCAGAGCGCGGGCACCTTCTCGGGGATCCGCTTCATCGCCTCGTACGTGCCGACGGCCAGGTCCTTGGTGTAGCCGGCGGTGGCCGGGATCGCCTCGACCGGGCCGTACGTGACGTTGGCCGGAACGCCCGGCGGCAGCGACGGGCCGACCACGCCGACGACGCCGACCATGACCGGGGCACCGTCCGGGTCGTCGAGCGGCTTGCGATGCACTCCGGCGGGTGTGACCTGCACCTTTCCCGGGACGCCGTCACGCTCGTACCGGATCGTGGCCGGCTTGTCCGCGGGCAGTGCCCGGACCGTCTTCATCAGGGCGTTGTAGTCGACCACCGAGGTGCCGTTCACCGCGAGGATCTTGTCGTCGTCACGGAGGCCGGCCTGTTTGGCGGGACTCACCGGGTCACCCGCTGCGCACTCGCGCTGCGCGCCGTCGGGGAGGATGCAGTCGACGACCTTGACGTACGCCGGCAGTGGGTTGGGGATGTCCTTGTTCGGCATGCCCATGAACATCGCGGCCAGCCAGATCGCGATGATCGCGAGCGCGAAGTGGGTGATCGAGCCGGCGGACATCACGATCGTCCGCTTCCAGACCGGGTAGCGCCACATCGCCCGGTGCTCGTCGGCCGGGTCGACGTCGTCGTCCTGCGGCGTCATCCCGACGATCTTGCAGAACCCGCCGAGCGGGATCGCCTTGACGCCGTACTCCGTCTCGCCGCGCCGGAAGGACCAGAGGGTCGGGCCGAAGCCGACGAAGTAGCGGGTGACCTTCATCCCGAACGCCTTGGCGGTCAGCATGTGACCCGCCTCGTGCAGGCTCACCGAGATGAGAATCCCCAGGGCGATCACCACCACCCCGAGCAGATAGAGCATCAGGCTTCCTTCCCCGTCCCCGAGATGATCTCCTGCGCGTGCGCGCGCGCCCACGACTCCGCCGCGAGCACGTCCTCGACGGTACCTGGTTCGCCGAAATCGGGAGCCTCCTCCAACACCCGCTGGAGGGTGTCGACGATGCCGAGGAAGGGCAGCCGGCCGGCGACGAACGCCTCGACGCACTCCTCGTTCGCCGCGTTGTAGATCGCCGGGCGGCAGCGGCCCGTCTCACCGGCGGCCTTGGCCAGCGCGACCGCCGGGAACGCGTCGTCGTCCAGCGGGGCGAACTCCCAGGTGTGTGCCGTGGTCCAGTCCACCGCGGCGGCGGCCTCGGGCACCCGGTCCGGCCAGCCCAGGCCGAGCGCGATCGGCAGCCGCATGTCCGGCGGGCTGGCCTGGGCGAGAGTGGAGCCGTCGACGAACTCGACCATCGAGTGGATCACCGACTGCGGGTGCACCATCACGGTGATGTCGGCGTACGGCACGTCGAACAGCTCGTGCGCCTCGATCACCTCCAGCGCCTTGTTGACCATGGTGGCCGAGTTGATCGTGACGACCGGACCCATGTTCCACGTCGGGTGCGCCAGCGCCTGCTCGGGGGTGACCTCGGTCAGCTCGTCGCGGCGGCGGCCCCGGAACGGCCCGCCGCTGGCGGTGACCACCAGCCGGCGCACCTCGCCGCGCGTCCCGCCGCGCAGGCACTGGGCCAGCGCCGAGTGCTCCGAGTCCACCGGGACGATCTGCCCCGGCCGCGTCACCGCGGCCCTCACCAGCGGGCCGCCGGCGACGAGCGACTCCTTGTTGGCCAGGGCGAGGGTACGACCGGCGCGCAGCGCGGCCAGCGTCGGCGCCAGCCCCAGCGAGCCGACCACCCCGTTGAGTACGACGTCGCAGGGCCACTGCGCCAGCTCGGTCATCGCGTCCGGGCCGGCGACGATCTTCGGCAGCTTGAAGTCCCCGGTGGCCCAGCCGCGCCGGCTCGCCTCGGCGTAGAAGGCGAGCTGGAGGTCCTGCGCGGCGGTGGCCTTGGCCACGCCGACCACGTCCACGCCGAGTTCGAGGGCCTGCGCGGCGAGCAGCTCGACGTTGCCGCCGCCAGCGCCGAGCGCCACCACCTGGAACCGGTCCGGGTGGCGCCGCACGATGTCGATGGCCTGGGTGCCGATCGAGCCGGTGGAACCGAGCAGGACGAGATCTCGGGGAGAAGTCACGCGGCCATTCTGCCCCGACGCCACTGTGCGCCCGCTGGGAGCCTCCTCCGCTGACCACCGGCCCGAACAGAAAGCCCTGGTCACGGTCTGAGGACTCCATCGGACCCGGGGCGGTGCGGTCCGTTCGTGGCGCCTTCGCGCCGCAGTCCGGTCGAGAGCCTCCTGATCTGGTCGAACAGGTGGGTGGTGGCCTCGGTGCTGGTGATCGCGGCGAGTGCGGCGGTCCAGCCGGCGAGGAAGTAGTCCCAGCCGTTCATCGTGGCCGTCCCGGCCTCCTGGGCCTGCTGCAGGAAGGTGAGTGTTCCCCGGTAGTTGAAGTCCCAGGCGAGAACGCCGGGTGGAAGGTCCGCGGGCCGTTCCAGTGGTGATCCGGGGCTGGTCTTGCCGAGACCGGTGGCATTGACGATGACGGTGCCCGGATCGGCGCGCCGGGTGTACGTGCCGGTGACGTCCGGGGTCGCGGCGATCGCGGTGGTGACGTCCGCGTCGAGGATGCCGGCGCGCTGCCGCACCACGCGCATGGCCGCGAGCGCCTGCCGCTCGATGCCGAGAATGGTGAGCGACCCGCGGCGGCCCTGTGTGGTGCGGGGTGTCGCGTGCCCGGACGCGATCGTGGCGGGGATGTCGAGCCCCATCGCGAGCATCAGCGCGGTGGCGGCCCCGCCGGAGCCGATGCAGATCATGGAGCGGTCGGGGCCGATCCATTCGGGGGTCATCGCACCGAGGAGGATGTCGAGCGACTGCGGGTCGCGGGCGAATGCGTGGATGCCGTCACGGGTGTCCAGTGCGTTGAGTTCGTGGGTGATCGCCGAGAGCGGGTCGGCGTGGTCGATGAGCTCCGTGATCGCGTCGTACATGCGGAGTTTGTGGCTGGTGACGACCGCACCGCGCACGAGCGGGTTGTCTCGCATCGCGATCGCGAGCCGGCGGAACTCGGCCGGGTCGGTGGTCGCGGGCAGGTCGACGCCACGGAGGACGGCGCCGGGCGCGAACGTCGGCGCCCAGAGCGGGAACGCGGTGTGGATGCTCGACCCCGCGGTGCTGATGCCGACGAAGAGATAGAGGGGCGCTTCGTCCCAGCTCTCGACTGCCGTGACGTCGATCAGCGCGCTGTCGGTGAGGGCGGCGGGCAGGCTCATACGGTGATGACCTCCACGCCGTGCTGGTGCGCCTCGGCGCGCTCGGCGTCGGTGGGTGTGTGATCGGTGATGATGGTGGTGAGCTGGCTCGCGTCGGCCGCCCACCCGAAGGTGGTCCTGCCCCATTTGGATTCGTCGCACAGCAGGATCGCCCTGGCCGAGTACCGGATGGCGGCGGCCTTCACCGCGGCGTCCTCGGCGTCGTAGGAGGTGAGGCCCTCGCGGAAGGAGAATCCGCAGCACGACATGATCGCCGTGTCGAACCGCATCCTGGCGATGCTGCTGACGGCGAGCGCCCCGCTGTACGACAGTTCGTGTGGCCGGATGTCACCACCGCACATCGTCAACCGCAGGTCGGGCAGCTCGCCGAGGACGGCCGCCGAGCGCAGCGACAGCGGCATGACGCGCACGTCGCTCACCCTGAGCTGTCGCGCCACCTCCAGGCAGGTGGTGCCGCTGTCCAGGATGACGCTCTCGCCGCTGGTGACCATGTCGGCAGCGGCGGCGGCGATACGGACCTTCGCGTCGTGGTTCACTGCCGACCGGGCGAAGAACGGTGTCGCCACCCCGCGCAACGCGATCCTGCGCGCGCCGCCGTGCGTGCGGCGCAGCACGCCCTCCTGGTCGAGTCGGACGAGGTCGCGTCGGACGGTCGCCTCCGACACTCCGAGCTGCTCGACGAGATCCGCCACGGTGATGCTCTCTGACTGCTCGAGCAGCCGGAGGATGCCTGCACGTCGCTGAGCGGTCTCCATACGACCAGGCTACCGGTGCCCGTGATTGATCGCGCAGTGGGCATGACTGAACGGTCAGCGGGATGGCTACGGCTGGGGGGCGGTCCGGGAGGGAGGAGGACTCGTCCGGTGCCGCGGTGAGCAGGCCCCGGCCACGTAGGAAAGCGAACAGCTCGGCGCGCTCCTCCGCCTCCAACCCGTCGATCGGGACGGGGAACACCTGGTGCCGGCCGAGCCGGAACAGCAGGTGGCCCGGGATCAGTTGCACCCCGCTCAGCGCCTCCCACCGCACCAGGCCCTCACTGAGCGCGTTCGCGGAGTGCACGCCCTCGTCGGTGAAGGTCCAGGTGATCGGGATGCCGTACATCGTCCAGTTGGCCCGGACCATGGTCCGGAGGATCAGCGGGGACAGCGGCGTCAGGACCGCCGCGCCGGCAACCCAGGGGACGGCCTCCAGCGCATCGCCCGTGAGCACGCAGGTGAGGGCCGGCAGGAGCAGCATGAGCGGGCAGCTCCAGGCGAGGACCAGGGTCCGGCGGTACGCCCGGCGCAGAGCGGCGGTGAGCCGCCGTCGGTCCGGCTGGGTCTCGAAACGGATCATCACGGCGGAAGACGATACGGTCCGGGCGCCACGCCCGCTGCCCCCGGCCGTCAGTCGTCCGTGCTGCGGACGAAGGTCTCCAGCACCTCGCCCCCGTACCAGTCGGTGCGCCGGCCGAGGTGGGTCATGCCGAGCCGGCGGGCCACCGCCATGGACGGCTCGTTGCCGGGCGAGACCACCGCGTACACCTCCCGGGCGCCGACGGCGAACTCGCGGGCCAGCACCGCCCGGGCCGCCTCGGTGGCGTACCCGTGGCCCCACGAGTCGGGGTGCAGGTGCCAGCCGACCTCCACGTCGGCGGTCTCGGTCACGCCGTCCGCACCGGGCAGCGGCTTGAGGATCACCGTGCCGGCCACCGTGCCGGTGTCCCGGACCTGGATCGCCCAGGTGCCGTACCGGCCGCCGTGGCCGGCGTGCCGGTCCCGCCAGATCCGCAGCCGCTCGGCGGCCTGCGCCGGCGCGGTCAGCGGCAGACCGGACGCCGCCAGCCAGCGGGTGATCTCGGTACGGGAGTAGATGTCGAAGATCCGGTCCAGGTCCGCCGGCGCGTCGGTCCAGTCCCGCAGCACCAGGCGCCCGGTGGTGAGCACGGTCATGCCGCCGGATCGTAATGCGTGCCCGGGGTTCGTGCGGGGGAAGAAGATAGCGGTGGGCGACGCATGGCAGCGGGCGAAGCGGCTACTCGGCCACCCTCGCCCTGTCCCGCTGGCGCGCCATCCGCGCGGCCACCCGTGCCGATCATGAGGCGGCCGCCTCCCTCCCACCGGAGCCACCAACGCACTATGCTGCCGGGCCATGAGCGAAGCGAGCGACCTGCCGACCCGAGCCGACGTCGTGATCGTCGGGTCCGGCCACAACGGGTTGGTATCGGCGATCCTGCTGGCCCGGGCCGGGCTGGACGTGCTGGTGCTGGAGGCGGCGGAGGTGATCGGCGGGGCCACGCGCACCGAGAACCCGTTCCCGAAGGTCCCCGAGCTGCGCCACTCCACCGGGTCGTACCTGCTCGGGCTGATGCCGCCGGAGCTGCTCGCCACCCTCGACGTCCGGATCCCGGTGCTCCGCCGCGACCCGCACTACTTCCTGCCCACCCCGGGCGGCCTCGGCTCGCCGTACCTGTTGATGGGCAGCGACCAGGCGGCGACCCGGCAGCAGCTCGCGGAGTTCTTCTCCCCCGCCGACGTGGCCGCCGACGACGCGCTCCAGGCCGAGCTGGCCCAGCTGCGCGAGGACCTGGCGCCGGCCTGGCTGGCCGAACCGCTGCCGGTGGAGGAGACCGCCGAGCGGTACGTCCGCCCGGCCCTGCGGCAGGTCTTCGTCGACCTGGTCCGCGGCTCGGTCGCCGACCACCTGGCCCGCTTCGAGTTCCGCTCCGAGCTGCTGGTCAGCATGTACGCCGTCACCGACGGCCTCTCCGGCCTCAACGCCGGCCCGGACGACCCCGGCACCGGGCACAACTTCCTGGCGCACAACATGTGCCGGCTCCCCGGCGCCGGCGGCACCTGGATGATCGCCGAGGGCGGGATGGGCACCGTCTCCCGGACCTTCGCCGAGGCCGCCCGCGCCGCCGGGGCCCGGATCGTCACCGGTACGCCCGTGGCGGGGGTGACCCTGGACGGCGGCGCGGCGTCCGGCGTCGTGCTGGCCGACGGCCGCCAGGTCGCCGCCGGGGTGGTCCTCGGCGCCTGCGACCCGTACCGGTTGATGGACCTGCTGCCCGGCGGTGCGCTGCCGGCGCCGCTCGGCGAGCGGATGGCGGCGGTCCGCCGCACCGGCACCACGCTCAAGCTCAACCTCGCGCTGACCGGGCTGCCCCGCTTCTCCTGCCTGCCCGAGGGCGCGCCCAGCCCGTTCGGCTCCACCATCCACCTGCTGCCCGGTTCCGCCTCGCTGGTCGGCGGGAAGGGTGAACCGCCGATGGCGGCGCTGCGCGGCATGTGGGCGGACGTACAGGCCGGGCGGCTGCCCGAGGAGCCGACCATCGAGTGGTACCTGCACACCACCGTCGACCCGTCCCTGTCCGACCCGGCCGGGCACCACTCGTCGGCGCTCTTCGTGCAGTCGGTCCCCTACGAGCTGGCCGGCACCACCTGGGAGGAAGCGCTGCCCGGCTACGTCGACAAGCTGATCGCCATCTGCGAGCGGTACGCCCCCGGCGCCGGCGACCTGATCGCCGACGCGGTGCCGCTGCCCCCGCCCGGCATCGAGGCGCACTTCGGCATCACCGGCGGGCACATCCACCACGTCGACAACACGGTCTCCTTCACCGACCGCATGCCCTACGCCACGGGGATCGACGGCGTCTACGCGGGCAGCGCCGGCTGCCACCCCGCCGGCAGCGTGATCGGCGCCGCCGGCCACAACGCCGCCCGCCGCATCCTCACCGACCTCGGCCGCTGACCCCCCCCCCCCCCGCGATCTTGCACTTTGAGCCCGCCCTTCACGGCTTTTGCGCCTTATGTCCGGGCAGGAAATGCAAGATCGCGGGATCTATGCCGCGGTGGAGGAGCCGGGGAGGTTGCCGGGGCCGCGGAGGAGGTAGAGGCCGACGAATGCGAGGTAGAGGAAAAGGCTGAGGATCGGGTCGACGAAGACGAAGGCGAAGGCGATCAGGTAGAGCAGTGGGCGCAGCAGAAACCGCCGCGCGACCGCCCGGGCCAGCCGGGGATCCAGGTCGGGGTGGAGCAGCCGGCGCCGGCGCGCCCACCACCAGCTCAGGTTGAAGAAGAGCGCCTCACTCAGCAGGGTGCCGACGTAGAGGACAGCGGTCAGCCGCTGCTCGGTCACGCCACTGCGCAGGTTGTCCGAGAGCAGGTCGGCGGTGAACGGGATCGCGGCGACGAAGAGCAGCAGGAGCAGGTTGAACACCAGCATCGTCTGATCGACCCGGACCACGTACCGCCACATGTTGTGGTGGGCGAGCCAGATGTGGCCGACGATCGCGAAGGTGATCACGTACGCCAGGTAGGACGGCCAGGCCTGGGCGAGGGCGTCGGGAAGCGCCTTCCCGCTCGCCCGGGCGGGGCCGTACTGGAGCAGCTCGACGGCCATCACCGTCAGCACGACCGCGAAGATCCCGTCGCTGATCGCCTCCACCCGGGAGGCGTCCCGGGCCATCTCCCGGTCGCGCCCGTACCGGTACTCCCGCTCCCTGGCGTCTGCCCCCGTCACGCCCCGCCCCGCTCTCGCCGGTGTCCGGTCGGTGCCCGCCTGCGGCTTTCGCCGCCCACCACTGCATGGTCGCCCAGCGAGGGGACCGCGCGGGCGCGGATCGGGGGTTCCGGCCGGGGCACCGCGTCGGCGGGCCCCGGCCGGGCCGTCAGCTGAGCGCCTCGTCGGCGGGGGCGGGGGTCTGCTCGTCGGCGCGGTGGGCGCGGATCTTGTGGCCGACGCTCGTCAGGCAGCGGCCGCTGGCCATGTCGAACTTCCAGCCGTGCAGCTGGCAGGTCAGCTGGTCGCCCTCGACGATGCCGAACCGGGTCAGGTCGGCCTTCAGGTGCGGGCAGCGCCGCTGCACCACCCAGTCGCCGAGGGTGATGTCCTCCGAGTCGCTGGTCCGCTCGTGCTCGTCGTACCAGCCCTCGGCGTACTGCAGGCGCTCCTCGGAGAGGCACTTGAAGAACGCGTAGACGAACTCGTTGTACTGGCCGATCCGGGCCGCCGAGAAGCGGCAGGAGAGGAAGAGCGAGTTGACCCAGTCCACCTCGCCGATGTGCAGCAGGTGCTCGATCAGCGACCGCTCGGTACGGAACCGGTAGCGGACCTTCTCGTCGGCGTACGGGCGAACCTCCTTGCCCGGGAAGTCCACCACGATCGACTCGACGCTCTCGCCGTCGTAGCCGACCAGGTCGAAGCGGACCGGGCCGCCGACTCCCTTGGCCAGGTAGATCGACTCGTCCAGCAGCGGCTCGATCCGGCGCTTCATCTCGCCGAGCACGTCCACCTCGGGGTGCCGCCAGGACGCCTTCTCCGCCTCGATGACCGGGCGCTTGCGCTCCCGCATCTCCTCCAGGTGGGCGGTCTTGTTGGCGAAGAACTCCTCCACCGGCACCGGATGGGTGGTGCTGGCGCCCTCGGTGGTGATCTCACTGACGCTGCCCGGCAGCAGCACGATCCCGTTGGTGCCGCCGACCTTGGCGTACTCGGAGAGGAAGACCGACTGGTCGGGGAAGATGTTGCCCTCGTCGCCGTGGATGTCGTTGAACTGCCACAGGGCGTCGTCGAGGAAGCACGGCGGGCCGGCGATCGGGAAGACGTGGTCGGCCTTCAGGTCGTCGATGTAGCGCCAGGTGCGGTCGAACTGCCGGTCCCGCTTCTGCTTGCCGAACGCCGTCTTCGCCGCCTGCGGCAGCTCGTAGACCATCGGGTACCAGATCGCGCCGGAGAACTGGAGCAGGTGCGCGTGCACGTGACCCAGCTCGGCGAAGACGCTCAGGTCGGTCGGGCGGGCGTCGTTCTGATTGAGCAGCCGGACGCCGTCGTACTCCACCCAGAGCGAGGAGTCGCCGATCGGGCCGTCGGTCGGGCTGGTCAGCGCCTGGATCATGATCTTCAGACCGCCGTCCAGCTCGACGACCTGCTCGTTCGGCGCCTTGAGGAACCTGGTGAAGCCCAGCTCCCGCAGCTCGTCCTCCATCTCCGAGGTGGGGAACTCGGGGAGCAGGACGGTGGCCTCCTTCGACACGTACCGCTTGAGGTGCGCCGCGTCGAAGTGGTCCCGGTGCAGATGCGACACGTACAGGTAGTCGACCTGGCCCAGCGTCTCCCAGTCGAGCAGGGAGTTGTCCGGGAAGGGGAACCAGGAGGCGAAGTAGGCCGGATTGACCCACGGGTCGCACAGGATGCTGCCCGCGGCCGTGTCGATCCGCATGCTGGCATGTCCCGTACCGGTCACTCGCACCGCAGTCCCCCTCAAAACGACAATCAAGGTGTACGTCAAACGCTACCGGAGGCAGTCTGGACGCCAACCCGCGACGCCGGTAGTGCCGTTGCGCCCGGCCGAAGAGGGGTCCAACGACCCGGGCGCGGTCAGTCCTCGACCGGACCGGTCCAGCTCCGCCGCTCCGGCGCGGCGGCACGCCAGCTCGCCAGCAGCGCCGGGATCTCGTCGACCGGCGCGGCCAGGTGCACCCGCTGCCCGCCGGCGACCTGGTGGTCCCGGTCCTGGCTGACGCTCCCCTCGCTGCAGCACGCGCAGATCGTCCGCACGCCGCTGGCGGGCTCGGCCGCGTACCCGTGCTCGTCGAAGAGGTCCGCCAGGGCCCGGACGTCCGCCGGCGTGCCGGCGGTGACCTCGACGGTGGTGGTGGGCAGCTCGGAGGCCCGGAACAGCAGCAGCTCGTCGAAGACCGGGTACGCCCGCCCGTCGACCTCCCGCTCGCCGTTGGGCGCCCCGTCGTGCACCACCACCTCGCCGAACCGGCGGCCCGACCCCGGGGTGGGGACGTTCAGCACCCGGGCCCGGGTCGGGCAGAGCCGCTGCGCCCAGACCACCTCCCCGCCGGCCTCCGGGTTCAGCCGGACCGGGGTGGCCCCGAAGTCCGCCGCGATCTCCCCCTCGCCGTCGGGCACGGTCAGCCCGTAGCCCCGCCAGGCGTCCCGGGCAGTGGCCCAGTCCTCCATGATCGTGGCCGCGATGCCGAGGTTCCAGAACGCCGGATCCTCGGTGCCCCGCTTCGCCCGCGCGGCCGCCTCCCGGCCCAGCTCGTACGCCTTCGCCCAGTTGCGCAGGAACTTGTGGGCCAGCGCCGCGTTGTACCACCACGCCTCGGCCGCCGGGATGTCCGGATACCGGCGCACGAGGCGCTCCCACAGCTCCCCGGCGACCGGCCAGTCCTCCGCGTGCCACGCCTGCTGCGCCCGCTCGTACAGCTCGCGGTCGTCCGTGCGGGTCATGCGTCCCCCATCAGGTCGGACCCTGCGCCGGTCCCGGCACGGGGCGTGCCAGACTAACCGGAGATCCGATTGCGAGGGAAGGACCGACAGTGGCAGGAAGCGAGCCGGTAACCGCGCCAGATCAGCACAAGCCCGGACACCGCAAGTCCGGACGGATCGGGGCGGTGCTCACCGCGCTGGTGCTGCTGGCGATGCTGTGCGGCAACCACGAGGGCAAGGTCGAGGACATCTGGCTGGTCGGGATCGCCGTGCTGCTGCTGGCCATCGTCATCGGCGACGCGGTGCTGCGCCGCAACGGCCTGCGGTCCTGACCCGGCCGACGCACCCAGGTCACGCACGAGGGCCCGACCCCGGGTGGGGGCGGGCCCTCGTCGCATCGGTCAGCGGCCGAAGAGGATGTCCTGCACGTCCTTGAGCGCGGCGTCGACCTCGGCCTCGAAGTAGCCACCGGGGACCAGCCCGAAGCGCAGGGTGTCCAGGTCCTTCGGGTTCACCGGCATCTGGCTGCGACCCTGCATCCCGCCCAGCAGGGCCTCGAAGAACCGGTCGACCTGGTCCGGGTCGTACCCGCTGCCGAAGCGGCGCACCTGGAACCTGCGGCGGATCTGGTCGACCCGGTACAGGTCACTGCCGGGCGGACCGGCCATCGGCGGACCCACCATCGGCGGGCCACCGACCGGCGGGCCGGCCATCGGCGGCGGACCACCCATCGGCGGGCCGCCCAGCCCCTGCTGCGGCATCGGCGGCGGCCCGGCCGGGCCACGGCCGCGCATGTCGCGCGGGTCCCGCTCCGGCATCCGGATCTCGGCGGTCATGTCAACCCGGCCGTGCCGGCCGGCCTCGAAACCGTCGAACCGCGGCTCCTCCTGCCCGTACCCGCCCGGCCCGGCGGGCAGGCCGCGCTGCGGCGGGCCACCGTGCCCCATCGGGGCGCCCGGACCCATCGGGCCGCCCGCGCCGGGCCCGCCCGGGCCGCGCGGCGCGTCGTAGCCACCCCGGGGGGCGTCGTACCCGCCGGCGTAGGCACCGGTCGGCTCGTCGTAGCGGCTGCCGTAGTGGTCCGGCGGACCGGCCTGGGCCGGCATCGCGCGCGGCGGCATCGGCTGCGGCACGGGTGACAGGCCCCGGTGGTCGTCGCGCATCGGCGGGCCGAGCCGGTCGGCGCCGCGCGGGTCGCCGCCGCGGCCACCGAGGCCGCCGCGCTCCTCAAGCTCGGCGAGCTGCCGCTCGACCCGGTCCAGGTGCAGGTCGACCTGCCACTCGTCGTAACCGTTGAAGCGGACGCGGAAGACGACGTCGTGGACCTCCTGGGAGGCCACGGGCGCGCCGACCGGCTGGCCGGCGAGCGTCGCCTCGACCCGGTCCAGGAAGGCGTCCACCTCGTCGACCTTGTATCCCCGGCGGAGCGCCTTACGCCGGAAACGCTGACCCTGACTCGCCACTATGTCTCCTGGTCTCGTTCGCTACGCCCGGTCACGCCCGCGCGGCGCGTCGGTGTCCCTGTCCCCGGCGGCGGCCAACTGCCCGCACGCGCCGTCGATCTCGCGGCCCCGGGTGTCCCGCACCGTGGTGGACACCCCGGCCTCGCGCAGCCGCCGGACGAACTCCCGCTCGACCGGCTTGGAACTGGCGTCCCAACGGCTGCCGGGTGTCGGGTTGAGCGGGATGAGGTTCACGTGGACCAACTTGCCGGCCAGCAGCCGCCCGAGCAGGTCGGCTCGCCACGGCTGGTCGTTCACGTCCTTGATCATCGCGTACTCGATCGACACGCGGCGCCCCGTCCGGGCCGCGTAGTCCCACGCTGCGTCCAGCACCTCGGCTACCTTCCAGCGCTGGTTGACCGGCACGAGTTCGTCGCGCAGATCATCATCGGGCGCGTGCAGCGACAGCGCAAGGGTCACTGAGAGGTCTTCGCTGGCCAGTCGGCGGATGGCCGGAACCAGGCCGACCGTGGAAACGGTGATGTGCCGCTGCGACAGGCCCAGCCCCTCCGGGGCCGGCGCGACCAGCCGGCGGATCGCCGCGATCACCCGCGAGTAGTTGGCCAGCGGCTCGCCCATGCCCATGAAGACGACGTGCGACAGGCGTGGCGGCGAACCGGCCACCGCTCCGGAGGCGGCGACCCCGGCGAGGTAGACCGCCTGGTCGACGATCTCCGCGGTGGAGAGGTTGCGGGTCAGGCCGGCCTGGCCGGTGGCACAGAACGGGCAGGCCATGCCGCAGCCGGCCTGACTGGAGATGCAGACGGTGACCCGGTCCGGGTAGCCCATCAGCACGCTCTCCACCAGCGAGCCGTCGTGCAGCCGCCAGAGCGCCTTGCGGGTGGCGCCGTCGTCGCAGGCCAGCTCGCGGACCGGGGTGAGCAGGGCGGGCAGCAGGGCGGCGGCCAACCGCTCCCGGGTGGCCGCCGGCAGGTCGGTCATCCGCTCGGGATCCCGGACCAGGCGGCCGAAGTAGTGGTTGGAGACCTGCTTTGCCCGGAAGGCCGGCTCCCCCAGCTCGGTGACGAGCGCCTGCCGGCCCGGCAGGTCCAGGTCGGCGAGGTGGCGGGGCGGCATCGCGGGCCGACGTCCGGGGGCGTCAGGGTCTACGGGGATCACAGGCAGGCTCGTCATGGCGCGTCCAGTCTGACACGCCGAAAGGCCGACGCACCTGTCCGGAGGTGCCGAATCGGCCGCCAGCAGGCGGAGCGCACGGGCTGCCCGACGTGATTCATGCCTCAGCCCACCACCGGCACGAACACCGCCAGCAACAGGTAGGCGGTGGGAACGGCGAAGAGGATCGAGTCCAGCCGGTCCATCAGGCCGCCGTGCCCAGGCAGCAGATTGCTCATGTCCTTCACGCCGAGATCCCGCTTGATCATCGACTCGGCGAGGTCGCCGAGGACGGCCGCGACGGAGACCGCCAGCCCGAACAGCGCGCCCCACCAGGGCGCCACGTCGAAGAGCAGCCAGATCAGCAGGGCGCTGCCGACCGCCGCCGCGGTGACCGAGCCGGCGAAGCCCTCCCAGGACTTCTTCGGGCTGATCGACGGGGCCATCGGGTGCTTGCCGAAGGTCACCCCGGCGGCGTACCCGCCGGTGTCGGAGAGCACCACCGCGACCACGGTCACCAGGACCCGCAGGTGCCCGTCGCCGGGGACCGCCGCGAGCAGCGCCGCGAACCCGGCGAGGAACGGCACGTAGACCGCGATCAGGGTGGCCGCGGTGACGTCGCGCTGGAAGCCGGCCGGCCCGTCGCCGAGCCGCCAGATCATCGTGCCGAGCACGGTGACCAGCAGGCCGAGGCTGAGCGCGTCCGGCCCGGCGAACCAGGCCAGCCCGACGGTGAGCAGGCCACCGGCGATCAGCGGGACCAGCGGCGGGTGCGCGCCGCTGCGGCGTACGGCGCGGGCCATCTCCCAGATGCCGACGCCGACCGCGGCGGCCAGCACGGCGAGGAACGCCGGGAGGTAGAAGAAGAGCGGCACCAGGATCGCGGCGCCCAGGCCCAGGCCCACCCCGATCGCGGCCGGCAGGTTGCGGCCGGCCCGGCCGGTCGGGGCCTGCTGGGTCGCCGGCCGGTCGGCGCTGGCCCGGCGTCGCCCGCGCTGCCGGCGACCGGCCGGCGGCTGCGGCTCGGGGTCGCGGTCGGCCCGCACCAGGGGGAACTGCGCGGTCGGCTGGTCGTCGTCGCGGACCGGGGCGAACTGCGAGGTGGGGACGTCGTCGTCGCGCACCGGCCGGCGGGGACCGCGGTCGTACCGGTCGTCGCCGTGCGGCGGGCGGCCACGGTCGTAGCGCTCGTCGTCGCGCATCGGGCGGTCGGGACCGAGCCGGTCGTCGCGGCGCGCGTCGTACGGGTCGACGTCCGGCTGGTCGTAGCGGTGGGCCTGGGGGTGCGGACGGGCCTGCGGGCCGGCGTACAGGTCGGGGCCGGACTGCCGGGTCCACGGCTCGGCGTCCCGCTCAGGCCAGGGCGGTGCCGGCGGACGGTCCGGCCGGTCCCAGCCGCGAGGCTCGGCGCCGCCGTAGGGGTCGAGGTGGGACATCACGCACCGAACGGCAACGGTACGAGTTCCACCACATGACGCAAGACCAAGACCATCCCCTACAGGCGTGACTGTTCCGTCCGGTTGCCCGGCCCGACGGCCGGCCGATTCCCGCCGTTCACCGATTGGTGGCCGGGAATCGTGCCGAGCCTACTGCACCCGCCGTCCCGGCACGGCGGACGATGGCGCACCGGGGACCGACGGCCCGCGGCGGCCCGCCTCCCGGTGGCCCGCTCCCACGACAGTGGCACCGGGCCCCCCCGCGGCGGCCCGCCTCCCGGTGGCCCGCTCCCACGACAGTGGCACCGGGCCCCACCGCCTCACGGGCGGTGGCACACCGGTGCCACGGCAGGATCGCGTCCGACTCGGGGCCGGCCGCCGCTCAGACCTCGAGCAGCTCGGTCTCCTTGTGCTTGACCAGGTCGTCGACGCCGGCGACGAAGCGCTGGGTCAGGTCGTCGAGCTCCTTCTCCGCGCGGCGACCGTCGTCCTCGCCGACCTCCCCGTCCTTGACGAGGCGGTCCAGCTCTTCCTTGCCCTTGCGGCGGATGTTGCGGATGGCCACCTTGGCCTCCTCACCCTTGTGCCGGGCGACCTTGATCATCTCGCGGCGGCGCTCCTCGGTCATCTGCGGGAGCAGGATGCGCAGCTGGTTGCCCTCGTTGTTCGGGTTGACCCCGAGGTCGGAGTCGCGGATCGCCTTCTCCATGGCGTTCAGCTGCGAGTTGTCGTACGGCTTGATGATCACCATGCGCGGCTCGGGAACCGCGATGGACGCCATCTGGGGCAGCGGCGTCGGGCTGCCGTAGTAGTCGATGACGACCTTGGAGAACATGGCGGCGTTGGCGCGACCGGTGCGGATGGCGCCGAACTCCTCCTTGGCGTGCTCGATGGCACGCTCCATCTTCTCCTCGGCCTCGAGGAGGGTGTCGTCGATCACCGGTCTCCTCGCCTCCTTCTGTGCTCGTGGTGGGCTCTGCTGTCTGTCGGAGGACCGCTACGGTGGTCGGCGGGGCGGTCAGGCGGTGATCAGGGTACCGATCTTGTCGCCAACGACGGCCCGGATGATCGTGTCGTCGCCCTGGGCACCGAAGACCAGCATCGGCAGGCCGTTCTCCATGCAGAGGCTGAACGCCGCGGCGTCGGCCACCCGCAGGTTGCGTTGCAGCACCTCGGAGAAGGTGATCGAGTCGAACTTGCTCGCGGTGGGGTCGATCCGCGGGTCGGCGGTGTAGACGCCGTCCACGCCGTTCTTGCTCATCAGCACCACGTCGGCGCGGATCTCGAGCGCGCGCTGGGCGGCCACGGTGTCGGTGGAGAAGTACGGCATCCCGGCGCCGGCGCCGAAGATCACCACGCGGCCCTTCTCCAGGTGCCGGATCGCCCGCAGCGGGATGTACGGCTCGGCGACCTGGGCCATCGTGATCGCGCTCTGCACGCGGGTCTCGACGCCCTCCTTCTCCAGGAAGTCCTGCAGCGCCAGGCAGTTCATCACCGTGCCGAGCATGCCCATGTAGTCGGCCCGGGCCCGGTCCATGCCGCGCTTCTGCAGCTCGGCGCCTCGGAAAAAGTTGCCGCCGCCGACCACCACGGAGACCTGCACGCCGCGGCGGACCACGGTGGCGATCTGCCGGGCGATGGCCTGCACGACGTCCGGGTCGACGCCGATCGCGCCGCCGCCGAAGACCTCACCGGAGAGCTTCAGCACCACCCGGCGAGCACGCCCCGGCGGCGGCGCCGTCGGGTCGTCCGCTCCCAGGCTCCGGTCACTCACAACCTGCGTCATCCGCCCCGCCCTCTCCGCGCACGTCAACTGTGCCGCGTACCACGTACCTGCCGTTGCCGACCCTATGTGACGAGGAGGCCGCGGTGCCTGTTACGTACACCAGCGGCCTCCTCGTCGACGTTGCGTGCCCACGGGCGCGTCAGGCGCCCGATCCGGCGGCTCAGGCCTGACCGACCTCGAACCGCAGGAAGCGGGTCACCTCGATGCCGGCCTCGGCCAGCACCTGCTTCACGGTCTTCTTGTTGTCGGCGACCGACGCCTGCTCGAGCAGGACGTAGTCCTTGAAGAAGGCGTTGACCCGGCCCTCGACGATCTTCGGCAGCGCCGCCTCGGGCTTGTTCTCCTCGCGGGCGGTCTGCTCGGCGATGCGCCGCTCCGACTCGACGACCTCGGCCGGCACCTCGTCCCGGGTGAGGTACTTCGGCCGCATCGCGGCGATCTGCATCGCGGCGGCGCGGGCGTCGGCGTCGCCGGCCTCGTCGGTCTTGCCGGCGTACTCCACGAGCACGCCGACGGCCGGCGGCAGGTCCTGGCTCTTGCGGTGCAGGTAGACGGCGGTGGTGCCGTCGAGCTTGGCGAAGCGGTTGAGCACCAGCTTCTCACCGATCTTGGCGGACTGCTCCTGGACCAGGTCGGCGACGGTCTTGCCGTCCAGCTCGGAGGCGAGCAGTTCCTCGGCGGTGCTGACCCCGCTGCGCTCGCCGTGCTCGACCAACTGCTGGGCCAGGGCGACGAAGGCCTCGGTCTTGGCGACGAAGTCGGTCTCGCAGTTGAGCTCCAGCAGCGCCCTGCCGGAGTGGGCGACGAGGCCGTTGGCGGCGGTGCGGCCGGCCCGCTTGCCGACGTCCTTGGCGCCCTTGACGCGCAGGATCTCGACGGCCTTGTCGAAGTCGCCCTCAGCCTCGGTCAGCGCCTTCTTGCAGTCCATCATGCCGGCGCCGGTGAGGTCGCGGAGCTTCTTGACGTCCGCGGCGGTGAAGTTGGACATGGCTCTCTCTTCGATGTCGGAACTGCGGTGGGTTGGTCTGGGTGCCGGTTACCCGGATCCTGGCCGGATGTGCCCGGCGTACCCGCCGCTCCGCGCCGTCCGTGAAAACGGACGGCGCGGAGGCGACGGTGCGGTCACTCCGCGGCGGCGGGCGCCGGCTGCTCGGTCTTCTGCTCCTGGGCCGACTGCTCGGTCTTCGGCTCCTGGGCCGGCTGCTCGGCCTTCGGCTCCTGGGCCGGCTGCTCAGTCGGCTGCGCCGGCTGCTCGTCCGCCTTCTTGGCCGGCTCCTCGAGCAGCTCGCGCTCCCACTCGGCCAGCGGCTCGTCGGTGCCGACACCCGGCTCGGGCTTCTCGTCGGCGCCCCGGCGACGGCCGGAGCGGGCGATCAGACCGTCGGCGACCGCGGCGGCGACGACCCTGGTCAGCAGCTCGGCCGAGCGGATCGCGTCGTCGTTGCCCGGGATCGGGAAGTCGACCTCGTCCGGGTCGCAGTTGGTGTCGAGCACCGCGATCACCGGGATGCCCAGCTTGCGGGCCTCGTCGACGGCGATGTGCTCCTTCTTGGTGTCGACGATCCAGACCGCGGCCGGGAGCTTCTGCATGTCCCGCAGGCCACCCAGGGTGCGGGTCAGCTTGATCTTCTCGCGGGAGAGCTGCAGGGTCTCCTTCTTGGTGTACCCGGCGGCGGTGCCGCTCAGGTCACCGAGGGCCTCCAGCTCCTTCATCCGCTGCAGCCGCTTGTAGACCGTCTGGAAGTTGGTCAGCATGCCGCCGAGCCAGCGGTGGTTCACGTACGGCTGGCCGACCCGGGTCGCCTGCTCGGAGATCGCCTCCTGGGCCTGCTTCTTGGTGCCGACGAAGAGGATGCTGCCACCCTCGGCGACGGTCCCGCGCACGAACGCGTACGCCTTCTCGATGTAGTCGAGGGTCTGGCGCAGGTCGATGATGTAGATGCCGTTGCGCTCCGTCATGATGAAGCGCTTCATCTTCGGGTTCCAGCGCCGGGTCTGGTGCCCGAAGTGGACACCGCTCTCCAGCAGCTGACGCATGGTCACGACGGCCATGGTGGGGTACTCCTCAAGATCCCTGGTTTTCACGCCCGGCCGGTGGCCGGGCGTCCTGGCGCCTGGTCGCCGGCCATGGTGGGCCCGACCAAGATCGGGACCAGGGAGGCCGTCGCCCCACGACGAACCGTGGAGAGGGCGCGCGAGGTCGACCGCGCGAGGCGGTCGCCAGTCGACCAGTGTACGCCCCCGTCCCGCCACGTGGACCTGGGGTGCGCGGACCCGCCCGTCGGATCAGCGGGCGGCGAGCGCGGCGGCCACGAAGAGCACCAGACCGACGGTCAGGTACGCCGTCGGCGGGCGCAGCCAGCCCCGGCCACCCTCGGCCATCGCCAGGCCGCCGGTGCGCAGCCCGTAGAGCCCGGCGGCGAAGATCGGCAACCCGGCGACGAGGAAGGTGCCCACCACGACGTGCGAGGCGGAGACCGGGTCGCCGGTCAGCCCGTGCAGCAGCACCCGCAGGGCCGGCAGCTCGAAGGCCAGGACCAGCGCACCCAGGATCACCGCCAGCGCCGGCCGCCGGGTCCGGTAGACCCCGTCGGAGGGCGCGCCACCCGGACGGTACGCCCCCTCCGGGCCGGCCGGGCCGTCCAGGCGGGGCACCACCGGCGGCATCGGCCCGGTCGGCATCTCCAGCGGGTGGGCCGGCTCGGCCGGCCGGTTCGGCTCGATGACCGGGTACCCCCCCAGCGGGGCGGGTCGGGTGGGCTCGGCGCTCGCCGCCGGGCCTGCGGCGAGTGGACCGGCGACCGACGTGGCCAGCGGGTCCGCGCCCGGGCCGGCCAATGGGCCGGCGCCCGTCTCGCGAGCCGCGCGCCAGCCGGCACGCTCCGCCGGCAGCTCACCGGAGACGTCCGGATCGTCCGGTTCGACCCGCCGCGTGCGGGCCGGGCGGTATCCCTCGGACTCGCCCCGCGGGTCACCCAGGGGGTCGCCACCGCCGAAGCGTCCCGGATCGCCGTACCGGCCGGTCGGATCGGCGTACCGGCCCTCCTCGGCGCCCCGCTGGTCCGGGGTCCGGAACTCGTCGTCGCGCGGGCGCGGCTCACCCGCGCCACGCCAGTCCGGCTCGCCGTAACCGCGCTCGTGCCCGGCGGGGTACCAGCGTGACTCCTGATCTTCGGGATAGCTCCGTTGTGCGTCCACGTCCGGCACCGTATGCGACCGGCCCCACCGGCGCCATCCGCCCCTCTGCGTGACGGGACGAGGATCGACGCGGCACGGGACGGGTCATCACGGACACACGAAGAGTGACCTCATCCGGGTGGCCGGCCGGCTCTGATCCGTGGCCCGCGACCGCTATCCGTGGCCCGTCAGGGCGTCGAACTCCTCGACCAGCTGCCCGCGCAGCTCGTCGTGCCGGGGGCCGAGGGCGTGCGCCGGGTCCCGCCACACCTCGGCCGGGTACGCCGTGGCGGGCCCCCGGCGCAGGTCAGCGGCCTCCCACCGGTACCGGGGGCGGACGTGGGCGTGCAGGAAGGCGTCGAGGTTGCCGAGGATCTCATAGTTGACCCGGAGGAAGCCGGGATCGCGCCGGGCGCAGACCCGGTGGACCGCCTCGCCCAGCAGGTCCATGTCGGCGAGGAACGCCAGCCGGCGCTCGCGCGGCAGGTCGGCCAGCCGGTCCGCGTCCGGATCGTCGCTGATCAAAACGCAGTAGCCGGGCAGGAACTGACTGTCACCGATGACCGCGAACCCGGCGGAGAGCCGCCGCAGCACGGTCGGGTTCACGCCGCGCAGCGCCGCCCCGACCCGGTCACGCCGCCAGTCCCCGGTCACCTCCGGGACGATAGCGGACCGGGTCGGCGCCCGTGGGCCCCTAGCACACCGGACCCATGATCGTCCGGTCGTCCACAGGCCGGTCCGTCGTCCACAGCCGGGCCGGCGCAGGGGGCGTGGCCGCCGGACGGTGCCCCAGCGTGGTCGCCATGACGAAGCGGAACCAGGCGGTCGGCGCGTACGGCGAGCGGTGTGCCGTCCGGCACCTGATCGGGGCGGGACTGCGTCCGGTCGCCCGCAACTGGCGCTGCCCGGACGGCGAGATCGACATCATCGCCTGGGACGGCCCGGTCCTCGCCTTCTGCGAGGTGAAGACCCGCCGCACCGAGGAGTACGGCACCCCGGCCGAGGCGGTCGTGCGGGCCAAGGCCCGCCGGCTGCGCGGGCTCGCCGCCCGCTGGCTGGCCGAGACCGGGACCACCGCCGACGAGGTGCGCTTCGACGTGCTGTCGGTCCGGCTGCCCGTCGTCGGCCCGGCCCGGGTCGAGCACCTCAAGGGCGCGTTCTGATGGCCGCGCGGATCATCGGAGCGGCGGCGTGAGCGGGCGGCGCGAGCGACCCATCAGGCTCAGTGCGGTGGAGCCTCACGCCGATGCCGACCGCAGGGAGGTGTCGGCGTGAGCTACGCCAAGGTGTTCTGCGTCGGGCTGGTCGGGGTGACCGGCCACCTGGTCGAGGTGGAGGCCGACCTGGCGCCGGGCCTGCCGGCGGTGGTCATCTCCGGGCTGCCCGACACCGCGCTGCACGAGGCGCGCGACCGGGTCCGCGCCGCGATCGTCAACTCGGGGCAGCGCTGGCCGAACCGCCGGATCACCCTGAACCTGCTGCCCGCGACGATGCCCAAGTACGGCTCGGCGTTCGACCTGGCCATCGCGGTGGCGGTGCTGGGCGGCTCCGGGGAGCTGCCGCTGGTGCCGCTGGACGGTGTGGTGGTCCTCGGCGAGCTGGGCCTGGACGGGACGGTCCGCCCGGTCCGCGGGGTGCTGCCGATGGTGGCCGCCGCGGCGCGGGCCGGTCGGGACCGGGTGGTCGTGCCGCTCGACAACGCCGCCGAGGCGGCGGTCATCCCGGGAATCCGGGTCCGGGCCGTCGACACGTTGCACCGGCTGGTCTCGTTCGTCCGCGACGGCAGCCCGCTGCTCGAACCGCCCACCGCCCCGCCACCACCCGGCCCGGACGGCCCGGACCTGGCCGACGTGGCCGGGCAGGGGCTCGGCCGCCGGGCGCTGGAGGTGTCCGCCGCCGGCGGGCACCACCTGGCGCTGCTCGGGCCACCCGGAGCGGGCAAGACCATGCTCGCCGAGCGGCTCCCCTCGATCCTGCCGGAGCTGGACGACGACGCGGCGCTGGAGGTCACCGCGCTGCACTCGGTCGCCGGGCTGCTCCCGCCGGGTGGCCGGCTGCTGCGCCGGCCGCCGTTCCAGGCGCCGCACCACACCGCCACCGTGCCGTCCCTGGTCGGCGGCGGGTCCGGGCTGGCCCGTCCGGGCGCGGTCTCGCTCGCCCACCGGGGTGTGCTCTTCCTCGACGAGGCGCCCGAGTTCAGCAAGGGCGCGCTGGAGGCGCTGCGGCAACCGTTGGAGCACGGCCACGTCCAGCTCACCCGCAGCGGGGGCGGCACCGAGTACCCGGCCCGCAGCCAACTGGTACTCGCCGCCAATCCCTGTCCGTGCGCGAAGCCGGCGGGGGACGCGTACTGCGAGTGCAGCCCGCTGGCCCGCCGGCGCTACCTGGGTCGGCTCTCCGGCCCGCTGCTGGACCGGATCGACGTGCAGGTGAAGCTGCTGCCGGTCCGGGCGGCCGAGCTGATGGAGGCGGCCGTGGCCAGCGAGTCGTCGGCGACAGTGGCGGCCCGGGTGGCCGCCGCCCGGCAGGCGGCCGCCGCCCGCTGGGCGGAGGTCGGCCGCATGCTCAACGCCGAGATCCCCGGGCCGCACCTGCGCCGGCCGCCGTGGCGGCTGCCCGCCCGGGACACCGCCGAGCTGCGCGGCCGGCTCGACTCCGGCGCGATCTCCGCCCGGGGCTTCGACCGGATCATCCGGCTGGCCTGGACCATCGCCGACCTCGACGGCCGGGACCGGCCGCAGCGCGACGACGTCCGGGAGGCCACCCAACTGAGGACGGGGGAAGGGACATGAGCACCAGCGAGGAGCGGCTGCTGGCCCGGGTGGCGTTGACCTGGCTCACCGAGCCCGGCACGTGGGCGGTCCACCGGCTGGTCCAGCAGCTCGGCCCGGTGACCGCCCTGGAGCTGATGCTGGACGGCGGTGCGCGGGACGGCAGGCTGCGCGCCGCCGTGGCGGCCCGGACGGCCGCCGGGGACGCCCGCGCCGCGGCCGCCGAGGCGCTCGCCCGGACCGACCGGGTCGGTGCCCGGATCCTGACCCCGGAGGACGCGGAGTGGCCGGCCCGCCTCGACGGCCTGCACCGCCTGGTGCTGCCCGGGGCGAGCCGGCGGGTCGACCTGGAGACCGCCCCGCCGCTCTGCTTCTGGGTACGCGGGGCCTGGCCGCTCGGCGAGGTGCTGGACCGCTCGGTCGCCGTGGTCGGGGCCCGGGCCGCCACCCCGTACGGCGTCCACGTCGCCACCGAGATCGGGTACGGGCTGGCCGACCGGGACTGGACGGTGGTCTCCGGCGGGGCATTCGGCATCGACGCCGCGGCGCACCGGGGCGCGCTGACCGCCGGCGGGGTGACCGTGGCGGTGCTGGCCTGCGGCGTGGACCGGCCCTACCCGATGGGCAATGCGGCGTTGTTCGACCGGATCGCCGAGACCGGGCTGCTGGTGAGCGAATGGCTGCCGGGATCCGATCCGCTGCGGCCGAGGTTCCTGATCCGCAACCGGGTGATCGCCGCCGCCACCCGCGGGACGGTGCTGGTGGAGGCGTCGGCGCGCAGCGGCGCGACGCAGACCGCGAACCGGGCGATCGCGATGGGCAGGCGGGCCATGGTGGTGCCGGGGCCGGTCACCTCGGCCATGTCGGTCGGGGCGCACGAGCTGCTGCGGGAACAGCCGGACGCGCGGCTGGTGACCGGGGTGCCGCACGTGCTGGAGGAGGTGGGTCGGATCGGGGCCGACCTGGCCGCGCCGGCGCGTGGGCCGGACCGCCCGGTCGACCTGCTCGACGACGAGGCGACCCTGGTGCTGGAGTCGCTCCCCCGGCGCGGTGTGCTGGGCCTCGACGCGCTGGCCGCGCGCGCCGGCGTGGACGTGCGTACGGCGATGCGGAAGCTCGCCCTGCTGGAGGAGCTGTCGATGGTGGTCCGCCGGGACGGTGGGTACGCCCTGGGTCCGGCGCCGAAGCCGGCGCGCGCCTCGACGGTCCCCGGCCCGGTAACGGGACGGTGACCCGGACCGCTGGGCTCAGTCCCCCTCGAAGCGGATCTCCACGTCCCGTTCGCGGGCGCACCGCTGGACGAGCAGTGCCGCCCGGCGCACCTGCGCGGTCTCGGCTGGCGTCCGCGCGGCCTCGGCCAGGCAACGCAGTTCGGTCAGCAACCCGGGCGCCGTCTCCGGGCCGACAACCAGCTCGCCGAGCGGGTCGATCCGGTCCAGCATCGGGGTACGCCCACCACCCCGGACCCGGGTCAGCAGGTCGAGGAGCAGGTCGTCGGGGTCGGGCACCACCTGGGCGGCGACGGACGACGGCCGACGGCCGTGGCCGGCACGGACCCGTCGGTAGAGGACGACATCCAGGCCCATGAGCGGTCCCCTCCTCCCGTCGGCGGTGTCCACCGCGGCACCGGCGGCGGCGCGCACCCCGTCTGGGATCCAGTTTCCCCGCCGTCGGGGGCCAGGACCAGGGCCGACGGCGTGCCGTCGGGGCCGACCTGGGCCCGGCGGCCCGGTGTCGTGCCCGCCCGGTCCGGCGCGCCTACGCTGAGGGCGTGCCAGGCCGGAGTCAGCCGGAACCAGCGGGCCGCCCGAGGTCGGGTACGTCCGGCGGCCGACCGCGTACCCGGGCGGTGCACGAAGGGTTGCCGCCGCCGATGCGGGAGGCGGTGGACGACTTCGCCGGTCACCTGGCGCAGGTGCGCAACCGGTCCGCGCACACGGTCCGGGCGTACGTCGCCGACCTGGTGTCGCTACTGGACCATGCGGTACGGATGGGCTGCGCCACGCCGGCGGACCTGGACCTGACGGTGCTGCGCAGCTGGCTGGCGAAGCAGCGGACCCTGGGCGCGGCACGGACCTCGCTGGCCCGCCGGGCGGCGACGGCCCGGACGTTCAGCGCCTGGGCGCACCGCTGCGGATTGCTGCCCACCGACGTGGCCGCACCGCTGTCGAGTCCCCGGGCCCACCGCGAACTGCCCACCGTGCTCCGCGCCGACCAGGCGGCCGCGCTGGTGGAGGCACCGAGCCGACTCGGCCCGCCGGGCGTACCGCCGAGCCGGCCCGCAGAGCCGGCCCCACCGCCGGACGGAGCAGCGGGCCTGGCCCGGGCCCCGGCCGGGACAGCGGACCCGGCCGGGACAGCGGACCCCGCCAGGACAGCGGACCCGGCCGAGAATGCCGGCCGGGCCGGAGCGGGGATCGCCGACCGCGTCCCGGCCGACGATCCCGTCCGGCTGCGGGACCGGGTGCTGCTCGAACTGCTCTACGGCACCGGCGTGCGGATCAGCGAGGCGTGCGGCCTGGACGTCGCCGACGTCGACCACGGCCGCCGGGTGGTCCGGGTCCTCGGCAAGGGCGGCCGGGAGCGGTCCGTCCCGTACGGGGTGCCGGCGCAGCGGGCCCTCGACGCATGGCTTCGGCTCGGCCGGCCGGCGGTGGCGGGCCCGGCCTCCGGGGACGCGCTGCTGCTCGGCGCCCGCGGCGGACGGCTGAACCCGACCACCGCCCGGCGGATCGTCTCCGGGTACGCCGAGTCGCTCGACCTGCCCCGGGTCAGCCCGCACGGGCTGCGGCACTCGGCGGCGACCCACCTGCTGGAGGGTGGCGCGGACCTGCGGTCGGTCCAGGAACTGCTGGGGCACTCCTCGCTGGGCAGCACGCAGATCTACACCCACGTGTCGGTCGAACGGCTCCGGGCCGCTTACCGCCAGGCCCACCCGCGCGCCTGACCAGCCCGGCCGCCCGCACTCCGCGAACCAGGGGCCGAAGATCGATCAACGGATACGATCACGGGGTGACCGTCGCCCGGCCGCCCGAGCCGATCCCCGGGGCCCGACTGCTCTTCTCGCTCGACCCGTCGGTCAGCCATCTCAACCACGGCTCGTTCGGCGCGGTGCCGATCGGCGTGCAGCGGGCGCAGCAGCGACTGCGCGACGAGATGGAAGCCAATCCGCTGCGCTTCTTCACGCAGGGGCTGGTCGACCGGATCACCCACACCCGGCGGCACCTGGCCGCCTTCCTCGGCGCCGACCCGGACGGCAGCGCCCTGGTGGGCAACGCCACCACCGGCGTCGCGGTGGTCCTCCGGTCGCTGGACCTGCGCCCGGGCGACGAGGTGCTCAGCACCGACCACGGGTACGGCGCGGTGGGCTTCTCCATCGCCCGCGAGTGCCGCCGCACCGGGGCAGTCTCCCGGGTCCTGCCGGTGCCGCTGACCGCCACCGACGAGGAGATCGTCGAGATCGTCCGGGCCGGGCTGCGACCCGGACGCACCCGGCTGCTCGTGGTCGACCAGCTCACTTCGGCCACCGCGCGACTCTTCCCGGCCGCGGCCGTCGTCGGGGTCGCCCGCGAGCACGGCGTACCGGTCCTGGTGGACGCCGCGCACGCGCCGGGCATGCTGCCGGGCGCCGTGGACGGCATCGGCGCCGACTTCTGGGTGGGCAACCTGCACAAGTGGGGGTACGCCCCGCGGGGCACCGCCGTCCTGGTGGTCGCGCGGGCGTGGCGGGAGCGGATCGAGCCGCTGGTGGTCTCCTGGGAGCAGGACAGCGGCTTCCCCGGCAACGTGGAGTGGCAGGCCACCCTCGACTACACGAGCTGGTTGAGCGCCCCCCGTCGGGCTCTACACGCTGCGCAGCCTCGGCCTGGACCGGGTCCGTTCGCACAACGCCGCGCTCGCCGCGTACGGGCAGCGGGTGCTGGGGACGCGCTCGGGGTGGCGCCGGCCGACCTGCCGGACCCGGGCGGACCGACGGTCGCCATGCGGATCGTGCCGCTGCCGCCGGGCCTCGCCACCACCCTGGACGCCGCGCGGGCCCTGCGGACCCGGATCGCCACGCAGCTCGCCACCGAGGTGGCGGTGATGGCCTGGAACGGCCGCGGCTGGCTGCGGGTCTGCGGTCAGGTCTACAACTCCCCCGACGAGTACGAGCGGCTGGCCGTCCGGCTGCCCCCGCTGCTCGCCCGCGGCTGACCCGTGCCGCCACGCTCGATCGCCCAGGTGCTGATCGTCGATGGGGGCGGCGCGGCATCGCGGCGGCCGCACCGACAGGCCGACCCGTAGCGCCGCCTGAGGCCCTCGGCCGGGAGCAGGCCCGGCCCGCCGGCCGGGAGCAGGCCCGGGCCGTCGACCGGGTCCCCGACGGGGAGCAACCGGACCGGGCCGAGGCCGATCAGGGCCAGCGGATCCAGGTAGTCGACCCCGCGCCGCAGTCCCCAGTGCAGGCACGCCGGCGCGGGACAGCCGGGATGCCCGGCGAGCAGGTCACCGAGCGCGGCACCGGCGGCGACCGGAGCGCCGGGGCGTACCCCGGGTAGCACCGGCTCGTAGGTGGTCCGCAGGCCCGCCGCGTGGCCGACGGTGACCACCGGGCGGCCGGCGACCATGCCGGCGAAGAGCACCGTCCCGGGACCGGCCGCGCGGACCGTCGCCCCCGGGGCGGCGGCCAGGTCGACGCCACGGTGGCCGGGCAGCCACGGCCGGGGCGGCGGGTCGAAGCGGCGCACCGGGCGGGGCGCACCGTCGAGCGGCCACCGGAACACCGGCAGTGCCGCGGGACCCGGCGGCACCGGGCCGGACCTCACCGGCCCGACGGCGACCGCTGAGCGGGGTCCGGGCGCGGCCCCGGCCAGGCTCCCCGACGGGGCAGCCCGGGCGGACGGCCGGGACGACACCGGTGCCGCGCCGGCCGGACCGGACGACGGGACGAGGGTGAGGATGACGGCGCACCACGCCGTCAACCGCCGCAACGCTGCTCGCATGCGGGCAGCCTGCCCCGCCGAACGCCCGACCGTCGCCGGGGAACGCTCCGCTGTGGACAGCCGGGGCCGCTGTGGAGAACGCCCACCGATCGGGTCGATCTGCTACGCGCGCCCGCCTAGGCTGGGCCGGTGACCCGGGACTGGTACGGCTGGCACGACGACTATGACCGGCCCGGCTCGCCGCTGGCCCGCCGGCTGACCGAGGTGCAGCGGCTGGTCGGCGCCGCCCTCGACGCGGCGCCACCGGGGCCGCTGCGGGCGGTGAGTCTCTGTGCCGGCCAGGGGCGGGACCTGATCCCGGTGCTGGCGGAGCATCCGCGTGCCGGGGACGTCACGGCCCGGCTGGTCGAACTCGACCCGCGCAACGCCGAGGTCGCGGCGGAGGCCGTCCGGGCGGCCGGCGTGACCGGCGTCGAGGTGCTGGTCGACGACGCCGCCCGCACCGACCTCTACCGGGACCTCGTCCCGGCGGACCTGGTCCTGCTCTGCGGCATCTTCGGCAACGTCTCCGACGCCGACGTGCACGCCGCCGTCCGGTACAGCGCCGCGCTCTGCGCCACCGGCGGGACGGTGCTGTGGACCCGGCACCGCCGCGACCCGGACCTGGTGCCGACGATCTGCGACTGGTTCGCCCAGGCGGGCTTCGCCCCGGTGGAGGTGAGCGCGCCGGCCGACGGGGTCGGCGTCGGCGCGCACCGCCATCTCGGTACGCCCCGGCCGCTGCCGTCCGGGGTGCGCATGTTCGAGTTCGTCGCCGGGGCGTGAACGCGGACGCCGGGGCCGGGTGGTCCGCCGTCTAGGCTGGGTTTACGCGCGTCGAGGCAGAGACCGGGAGGCCGCCGTGACCACCGTGGACGATGTGAGCCGGCCCTCGCGGGTCGCCGGGCCGGACGAGGCGATCAGCGCGGAGGAACTCCAGCTGGCCGCCCGCAACCACGGCATCCCGCTGGAGGCGCTGCGCTACGACGTCACCCCGGCCGGCCTGCACTACCTGCTCATCCACTACGACATCCCGGACACCGACCCGGCGACCCACGCGCTGACCGTCGACGGCGCGGTACGCCAGCCGCTCATCCTCGGCCTGACCGAGCTGCGGCAGCGCCCCCGGGTGACCCGGCAGGTCACGCTGGAGTGCGCCGGCAACGGCAGGGCGCTGCTGCACCCGCGTCCGGTGAGCCAGCCCTGGTTGGTGGAGGCGGTCGGCAACGCCGAGTGGACCGGCACCCCGCTGGCGCCGTTGCTGCGCGAGGCCGGGATCTCCCCCGACGCCGTGGACGTGGTCTTCACCGGCGCCGACCACGGCCTCGAGCGCGGCGTCGAGCAGGACTACGAGCGGGCCCTGCCGGTGGCCGACGCGCTCCGCGAGGAGGTGCTGCTGGCGTACGAGATGAATGGGACGCCACTGCTGCCGCAGCACGGCGCGCCGCTGCGGCTGATCGTCCCCGGCTGGTACGGCATGGCGCACGTCAAGTGGCTGCGGAGCATCACGGTGCTCACCGAGGAGTTCGACGGCTACCAGAACGCGGTGGCCTACCGGCTGCGCCGGGACGCCGACGACCCCGGTGTGCCGGTGACCCGGATCGAGCCGCGGGCGCTGGTCCGCCCGCCGGGCTTCCCGGACTTCATGTCGCGTACCCGGGTGCTGCGGGCCGGTCCGTGCACGGTGGACGGTCGGGCCTGGTCCGGGCACGCGCCGGTGACCTCGGTGGAGGTCACCACCGACGGCGGCGCCAGTTGGGCACCGGCCATGGTGGATGCTCCGCGCGGCGGCGACTGGTCCTGGCGCCGCTGGCGGTACGAGTGGTCGCCGGAACCGGGGCGGTACACGCTCGGCGCCCGGGCCACCGACGCGTCGGGGCGGGCCCAGCCGGTGGAGCAGCCGTGGAACCGGGGTGGCTTCGCCAACAACCTGGTCCAGCGGGTAGAGGTCGTGGTGCTCGCGGAGTGATCCGCGGTAGCGTCCCCCGCCACGGTGCGGCGAGGGACGCGCCAAGCGGTACGTTGACCGGGTCGGGTCAGCCGCCGAAGCCGGAGTCGGCGGGCAGGGAGATGTCCGGCTTCTCCAGCTCCTCGACGTTGACGTCCTTGAAGGTCATCACCCGGACATTCTTGACGAAACGGGCAGGGCGGTACATGTCCCACACCCAGGCGTCGTGCATCTCGACCTCGAAGTAGACCTCGCCGTCGGAGTTACGCACGTGCAGGTCGACCTGGTTGGCCAGGTAGAAGCGGCGTTCCGTCTCCACCACGTAGGAGAACTGGCGGACAATGTCGCGGTACTCCCGGTAGAGCTGCAGCTCCATCTCGGTCTCGTACTTCTCGAGATCTTCCGCGCTCATCGCACTCCGCCTTCCATGACCACATCTTCCCCCACCGGCGCCGGAGGCCGAGGCTGCTCGCCCAACGCCACGCCGACGGTACCCCCTGACGCGCCCGAGCGCTCCATCGGCTCGGAGGCGGGACCGCCGACCCGACGCCGGGCCCGGGGCGGGGTGCCCTCCCGGCCCGAGACAGCGGCCACGTTGACGTACGAGAAGCGGTGCTCCAGGCACGGCCCCCGGTCCCGCAGCGCCTCGGTGTGCTCGGCGGTGATGTACCCCTTGTGCTCGGCGAAGCCGTAGCCCGGGTACCGCCCGTCCAGCTCCACCATGATCCGGTCCCGGGTGACCTTGGCCAGCACGCTGGCCGCCGCCACGCAGGCGGCCACCCGGTCCCCCTTCCAGACCGCCAGCCCGGGCACGTCCAGCCCGTCCACCCCGAAGCCGTCGGTCAGCACGTACTCGGGTCGGGTGGTCAGCGAGGCGAGCGCCCGGCGCATCGCGGCCAGGTTGCACACATGCAGGCCCCGGATGTCGACCTCCTCGGCGGGGATGACCACCACCGCGTACGCCAGGGCCCGGGCCACCACCTCGTCGTGGATCCGCTCCCGGCTGGCCGGGGTGAGCAGCTTCGAGTCGGCCAGTCCGTCGATCTCGCCGCGCCGCCCCTCGGGCAGCACCACCGCGGCGGCGACCAGCGGCCCGGCGCAGGCGCCCCGGCCGGCCTCGTCGGCGCCGGCCACGTGCCGGAAACCCCGCCGTTGCAGGGCCCGTTCCAGCGCGTAGAGCCCACCGTCGCGGCGCACCACCGTGCGCGGCGGCGTCAGCACGCGTCACCCCCGGCCGGGAAGCCGGCCAGGGCCCGGGTCAGCACCGCGGGCAGGTCCGCCGGGTAGTACCGCTCGTCGGTCGCCGTCAGCTGAGCCACCGACCACCAGCGGTGCCCGGAGACGCTGGCCCGCTCGATGTCGTCGAAGCCCGTGGTGTCCACCTCCCAGGTGGGGACCCGGACCAGGAAGAACTCCTGCTCCTGCCGGTACCAGACGCCGTCGAAGGGAAACTCCACCGTCTCGGCCCAGACCGGCGCACCCAGGTCGGCCGGGCCCAGCCGCAGCCCGGTCTCCTCGGCCAGCTCCCGGGCCGCACCCTGGGCCGGGGTCTCCCCCGGGTCGAGGCCACCGCCGGGGGTGAACCAGTACCGGTGGTTCGGACGGGCCGGGTCGGCGCCGGCGAAGAGCAGCACCCGGCCGCCCGCGTCGACGAGCAGCACCCGGGCCGCGCGGCGAGGGGTGTAGACGGTCACCGCCCCAGCCTGCCAGACGCCGGTGACGATCGGCCACGCCCGGGGCGACGTCGTGACCGCTACGGGTTGGGGATCCTGTCGAACTGCTCCGGGACGCTGAGCCACTTGGCCCGGTCGACCGGCCAGAAGACGGTGAAGGCCCGGCCGACGACCCGGTCCTCGGGGATGGTCGCGCTGTCGATGTTCGGATCGGGCTGCTGCCAGTGCTGCAACGAGTCGCCGGATTCTTGTCGATGGTCGCCCATGACCCAGAGCCGCCCGTCCGGGACGGTGACGTCGAACTCCTGGTTCGCCGGCTTGTTCCCGGGGTAGATGTACGGCTCGTCGAGGGACTTCCCGTTGATCGTCAGGCGGTCCTGGGCGTCGCAACAGACCACGTGGTCGCCGCCGACACCGATCACCCGCTTGATGTAGTCCTCGCCGTCGGGGTTCCACTCGGTTGGCGCCCTGAACACGACCACCTCGCCCCGGTGCGGCGACCGGAAGTCGTAGACCAGCTTGTTGACCAGCACCCGATCATCGATCTTGAGGGTGTTCTCCATCGAGGCGGACGGGATGAAGAAGGTCTGCAGCACGAAGGAGCGGACCAGCACCGCGACCAGGATCGCGACGCCCAGGAGGATGGGCAGCTCTTTCCAGAAGGAGCTGCGGGGCTTCTCGGTCTGCTCGTCAATCACGGGAGGAGCCTACGTTGCCGGGCGCGCAGCGATCCTCCGGAACGCGCGACAACGGAAATCACGGCCGTGACCGGGAGGACGAGGTCGACCCCGCCCACCGGTCGCGGCTCGGCGGGGGTGGGCGGGTCGGCGGGGGCGGCGGGGGCGGCGGCGGGCCGGGCCAGTTTGGCGAAGGTCTCCGGCATCGGCAGCGACGCCCACCGGGAGGAGGGCCACACCACCGCGAACGCCCGGCCGACCACGTTGTCGATCGGCACCGGACCCTGGCAGCGGGCGTCCTGGGAGACCAGCCGGTGGTCGCCCATCACGAAGATCTGACCGGCCGGCACGACCACCTCGTCGAAGCGCCGGGACCGGCACTCCCGCGGGTTCGGCGGGACGTCCAGCGGCGAGTTCCGGATCACGTACGGCTCGTCCAGCGGGATGCCGTTGACCAGGACGCGGCCCTGGTCGTCGCAGCACTTGACCCGGTCGCCGGGCAGGCCGATCACCCGTTTGATGAAGTCCTTCTCACCGGGCCGGCTGACCCCGACCAGGTCGCCGAAGGTGCGGCCCACCTTGCCGGCGAAGCCCTGCTCGGGCTCCTGGCTCTCCTGGGCGACCCACCGGTCGGTGCCGCGGAAGACCACGATCTCGCCGCGCTGCGGGTCACGGACGTCGTAGACGACCTTGTTGACCAGCACCCGGTCACCGATGAGGAGGGTGTCCTCCATCGAGCCGGAGGGAATGAAGAAGGCCTGGAGCAGGAACGTGCGGATCAGCACCGCGAGGCAGAACGCCACCACGAGGAGCAGCGGCAACTCCTGCCAGAGGGGCATCTGCCGGCGACCGCGCCGGACCCGTCGGCGCCACGGATCGACTGTGCCGTCCTCGTCAAGCACCCGTACCACGTCACTCCCCGGTCCGCAGAAACGACACTACCGCCCGTGGGGCCTCGTCGAGGCCCCACGGGCGGTAGTGGACATTCGCATCGCCGCGACCAGCGTCGCCGCCCTCCTACGCCCGTACGACCAGGGTAATGCGCGCTGGTCGATATGACATCCGGGCGGCTCAAGCGGCGTGGCGAGCGGGAAGTCAGCGGGGCTGCTTCTCCCGCTTCTCCTTGATCTTGGCCTTCTTGCCGCGCAGCTCACGCAGGTAGTAGAGCTTGGCGCGACGGACGTCACCGCGGGTCACGATCTCGATCCGGTCGATGCCCGGGCCGTTGAGCGGGTAGGTCCGCTCGACACCCACACCGAAGCTGACCTTGCGGACCGAGAAGGTCTCGCGCAGACCGTCACCCTGGCGGCGGATGACGACGCCCTGGAAGATCTGGACACGGGACCGGTTGCCCTCGACGACCCGCGCGTGCACCTTGACGGTGTCACCGGCACGGAAGTCGGGGAGGTCGGTCCGCTTCGACTGGGCGTCAAGGGCGTCCAGGATGTTCATCGCTGTGTCCTCGTGAGGCTCACGGCGCACCGTCACTCGGTGCGCGGATGGGTGATTCTGATCCCCGGGTGGTGGTCGGCGGACCGACCCCGGTCGGGGATCCTCGCAGCCGCCTGCGGGCGCGGACGGATGCGGCAACCCCTCTACTTTGCCACATCCCCCGGCGGCAGCTGAAATCCGGCCCGGTCCAACGCGGCGACGTCCCGTTTGTCCAGGCTCTCCGGGGCCAGCGCGGCGATCATGTCGGGCCGCCGGGCGGCCGTACGGGTCAGCGCCTCGTCGCGCCGCCACCGGGCGATCCGGCCGTGGTCGCCGGAGCGGAGCACCTCCGGCACCTCGTGCCCGCGCCAGGTCGCCGGCTTGGTGTACATCGAGGCCTCCAGCAGCCCGTGCGCGTGCGACTCCTCGTCCAGCGAGCCGGCGTTGCCGAGCACCCCGGGCAGCAGCCGGGTGACCGCCTCCAGGATCACCAGCACCGCCACCTCGCCGCCGAAGAGCACGTAGTCGCCGAGGGACACCTCGGTCACCCGCATCCGGGTCGCGGCATGGTCGAGCACCCGCTGGTCGATGCCCTCGTACCGGCCGCAGGCGAAGAGCAGGTGCGACTCGGCGGCCAGCTCGTGGGCCATCGCCTGGGTGAACCGGACGCCGGCCGGCGAGGGCACCAGCAGCCGGGGCAGGGTGAGCCCGTCCGGGTTCAGCTCGTCGGGGGCGAGGGCGTCGAGCGCCTCGCCCCACGGCTCGGGCCGCATGACCATGCCCGGGCCGCCGCCGTAGGGCGTGTCGTCGACCGTGCGGTGCACGTCGTGGGTCCAGCTTCGCAGATCGTGTACGGCCAGCCGCAGCGTGCCGTTCTCCCGGGCCCTGCCGATCAGCGACAGGTCCAGCGGGGCGAAGTACTCCGGGAAGATCGACACGATGTCGACGCGCATGAGGGGTCCGCTCCAGCGGGTTCTAGAGATCGAGCAGACCGGCCGGCGGGTCGACCACGACGCGACCGCCGGCGAGGTCTACCTCGGGGACGATCGCCTTGACGAAGGGGATCAGCGCGGTACCCCCCTCGGGGCGGCGCAGGACCAGCAGGTCCGAGGCGGGCGCGTGGTCGATCCGGGCCACCTCGCCGAGCCGCTCGCCGGCCGGTGTGACCACGGCGAGCCCGACCAGCTGGTGGTCGTGGAACTCCTCCGGGTCGTCCGGCGGGGCGACGTCGGCGCTGTCCACCCCGAGCAGGGTGCCGCGCAGCGCCTCGGCGACCTCCCGATCGAGGATGCCCTCGAAGGTGACCAGCATCCGACTCTGGTGCCAGCGGGCCGACTCGATGGTCAGCTCCGCCGGGACCCGGAACGCCACGCCCGGGCCGGGGGCGGGGTTGGCCGGCGCGGCCGCCCCCGGCTCGGTGCGCAGCACCAGGCCGGGGGCGAATCGCGCTTCGGGCTCGTCGGTCCGCACCTCCACGGTGACCTCACCGCGGAGTCCGTGCGGTTTGCCGATCCTGCCGACGATGAGCAGCATCAGTACGAGTCGACGATGTCGACGCGTACTCCGCGTCCACCGATGGAGCCGATCACCTGGCGCAGTGCCTTGGCGGTCCGGCCGGACCGCCCGATCACCGTGCCGAGATCCTCGGGGTGCACGCGGACCTCGAGCAGCTTGCCCCGACGGGAGTCGACCATCCGGACGCGCACGTCGTCCGGGTGCTCGACGATGCCCTTGACCAGGTGCTCCAGCGCGGGACGCAGCGCCATGTCAGGCCTGCTCACCGGCGTCGGCAGCAGCGGCCGGGGCCTCGGCCGGAGCCTCGGTCTTCGGAGCCTCGGTCTTCGGAGCCTCCGCCCCAGGAGCCTCGGCCGGGGCCGCGGCCTTCGGAGCCTCGGCCTTCGGAGCCTCGGCCTTCGGAGCCTCGGCCTTGGCGGCCTTCTTGGCCGGCTTGGCCGGGGTCTCCGGAGCCAGGCCGGCGGCGGCCTTCGCCTCGGCCTCGTACGCCGCCTTGCGGTCGGCCCGCTCGGGGGCGACCTTCAGCGGCGGCGGGGCCGGCAGGCCCTTGAACTTCTGCCAGTCACCGGTCAGCTCCAGCAGGCGCTGCACCGCCTCGCTCGGCTGCGCGCCGACGGAGAGCCAGTACTGGACCCGGTCCGACTTGACCTCGATCACCGAAGGGTCTTCCTTCGGCTGGTACACGCCGACGAACTCGATCGCGCGACCGTCACGCTTGGTGCGCGAGTCGGCGATGACGATGCGGTACTGCGGGTTGCGGATCTTGCCCATCCGCAGGAGCCGGATCTTTACGGCCACAGTTGTTTCGCTCCTGTTGCGATTTCACCGTCCCGGTACGGGCGGTGCACGGGTGAGCGCCGACCGGCACAGTGGGGTTGGGCCGGAGACTACTCGGTGGACTGGCGACGCGCCCGGGTTAGAGGGCGCCGGACGCGCGCCGGATACCAGCGACCCATTCTGCCAGATCCGGCGCCGATCTCTCACACCGGACCCGGACACCGCGCCCGGGGTCGGCGCGACAGTGACGCGGAACACCCGCTCAGCGCACCGGCGGGCGGTCCCAGCCCGGCGGGAGTTCCTCCGGCACGGCCCAGCCGGCCGGCGGGGCGAAGTCGCACCAAGTGCCGTCGAACGGGAACAGGCCCGCCTCGGCCAGGGCGATCACCCGCTCCCCCTCGGCCCGTACCGCCGTGGAGTCCGGCACCCAGTAGTCGTCCGGGAAGGCGAGCCGCTCGGCGAACTCCTCCTCGTCCTTCCACCGCCAGCTCCGGTCCGGGTGGACCACCACGTCCAGGTCCTGGTCCACCACGTCGACCCCGGCCACCGGGCCGTCGTCCCACCGGGCGGCGGGTTCCTCCAGGTTGACGTACCAGTTGGCGAAGCGCCCCTGGGCGTCCCGGAACCACCAGACCGAGTGGGCCGCCCCGGTGGGCAGAAACTTCAGCAGCGGCGGCCCGTTCCACCGGCCGTGCGCCAGCCGGTAGGACGAGGAGATCCACTCGGCGAACGGCATGGCCCGCATGCCGAGCCCGGCCTCGGTCACCTCGTTGGCCACCGGGGTGTCCCGGGCGAGCCAGAGCAGCAGCCCGCGCTCGTCGTCGGCGACCACCCGGGCCGGCCGAACCCAGCCGATCCGGCCCCGACGCACGTTCCGGTGCATGATCAGCCGCCCCGGCTCGAACCGCACTCGTCACCCCCGGTGTCGCACGGGCCCCACCGGCACCGCGGGCGCCAGGAAGGACCGGTCAGCAGGCGCCGGCCAGGCCGGTCAGTAGGCGCGGGCCAGGATGGCGACCAGGTCCGGCTCGTCCTCCGAGTCGGGGACCGAGCCGTCGGCGCGGACCAGGCAGCGGACGGTCACGCCCTGGCCGTTCGCCTCGGCCTCACCCTGGACGCCGACCGCCGACCACGGCACCCGGGCCCAGCCGGTGGCGGCCGCCTCGATCGCCTCTGCCAGGGTGGATACCTCGACGGTGCGGGACTGCCGGTGGGCGAGAGCCTGGTCGTGCAGCGCCTGCTGGTCGGCGTCGAGCGCGGCCAGCACCGCGCCGGCCACGTCCGCCACCGGCGTCGGGGACTTCGAGCCATCCGTACGCCGGACCACCACCGCGTTGCCGGCGGCCAGGTCGCGGGGGCCGACCTCGACGCGTACCGGATAGCCACGCAGCTCGGCGTCGACGGCCCGGCGGCCGAACGGGGTGTCGGTGCGGTCGTCGAGCGCGACCCGGACGCCGGCGTCGCGCAGCCCGTCGCGCAGCTTGGCCGCCGCCTCGGCGACGCCCTCGCCGTCCTTGACCACCATCACGTACGCCTGGACCGGCGCGATCCGCGGCGGCACCCGCAGCCCGTTGTCGTCGCCGTGACACATGATCAGCCCGCCGAGCATCCGCGTCGAGGTGCCCCAGGAGGTGGTCCAGGCGTGCTCGCGGCCGCCCTCGGCAGAGGAGTAGCTGATGTCGAACGCCTTGGCGAAGTTCTGCCCCAGCTCGTGGCTGGTGCCGAGCTGCAGCGCCTTGCCGTCACCCATCATGCCTTCGCAGGTGTAGGTGGCGGTCGCGCCGGCGAAGCGCTCCCGGGCGGTCTTCAGGCCGACCACCACCGGGATGCCGAGCACGTTGACCATCAGGTCCTCGTACGCCTCGTGCAGGATCCGCCGAGCGTAGGCGCGGGCGTCGGAGCGGGTGGCGTGCGCGGTGTGCCCCTCCTGCCAGAGGAACTCGCTGGTGCGCAGGAAGATCCGCGGGCGCAGCTCCCAGCGGACCACGTTCGCCCACTGGTTGAGCAGCAGCGGCAGGTCCCGGTACGAGTCGATCCACTTGGCCATGAACTCGCCGATCACCGTCTCGCTGGTGGGGCGCACCACCACCGGCTCGGCGAGCTGCTTGCCGCCACCGTGGGTGACCACCGCGAGCTCCGGCGAGAAGCCCTCGACGTGCGCGGCCTCACGCTTGAGGTAGCTCTCCGGGATGAAGAGCGGGAAGTACGCGTTCTCCGCGCCGGCCGCCTTGATCCGGGCGTCCATCTCGGCCTGCATCCGCTCCCAGATGGCGTAGCCGGCCGGTCGGATGACCATGGTCCCGCGGACCGGGCCGTTGTCGGCCAGCTTCGCCTTGGCGATCAGGTCCTGGTACCAGCGGGGGAAGTCCTCCGCACGGGGAGTGAGCACGCGTGCCATGACCGCACATCCTAGGCGGCGTCCGGGTCGCCCCTGCGCCCGGGAGGTGCCGTGTCGTGTCGCGTCGCCGGGCCTGGGCGCCCCGGCCGGGCGATCGTAGACTTCGACCACGATGGGGTGAGCTGAGGGATTCCGCCCGGCAGCGGCTGCGGGACATGATCATCGACGCCGCCCGCGCGCAGAGCGTCGCGTCCGGTTGGGACGGGGTACGGATGGGCGGCGTGGCCACCGCGGCCGGGGTCAGCCGGCAGGCCGTCTACAACGAGTTCGGCAGCAATGCCGGGCTGGCCGAGGCCCTCGCCCGGCGCGAGGTGGACCGGTTCGTCGCCGAGGTGCGCACCGCGCTGCACGCGTACGGCGCGGACGTCCGGGCGGGCGCGTACGCGGCCATCCGGCACACCCTCGCCGAGGCGGCGGAGAATCCGCTGATCAAGTCGATCCTGACCAGCGCCCGGGGCGGCTCGGACGAGCTGTTGCCGTACCTGACCACCCGCTCCGAACTGGTGCTCACCGAGGCCTCCGGCGCGCTGCTGGAGTGGTCACGCGCCCACCTGCCGGCGGCCGACCCGGCGCGGCTGGCGTTCGCCGCCGACACCATCGTCCGTTTGGTGGTCAGCCACATCGTCCTCCCCCAGGCCCCGGTGGACGACACGGCGAGCGCCCTGGCCGACCTCGCCCTCCACCTGTTCCTCGCGGCCAGCCCCTGACGCCGGCCCGGCCCCGACCCGGGTGATCGACTCCAGGTCGGCGATGTGGCGGTGTCCCCGCTGGCCCGATACCGCCACGTCGCCGATCCGGAATGGATCAAGGGGCGGGGTCAGTGGATGACGCGGCCGCGGAGGATGGTCCGGGCGGGGGCGCGGACCACGCGGAGGTCCGTGCGGGGGTCCTCGGGGTAGACGGTGAGGTCGGCGAGGCCGCCTTCGGTCAGGCCGGGGAAGCCCAGCCAGTCGCGGCCCTTCCAGGAGGCGGCGGCGAGGACGTCCACCGGGGACATGCCGGCCTGCTCGTGCAGCAGCAGCATCTCCTCGGCCGCCAGCCCGTGGTCGATCCCGCCGCCCGCGTCGGTGCCCACGTAGATCGGCACCCCGGCCTCGTACGCGGCGCGGACCACCTCGGGGAAGCGGTCGCGCAGGGCGATCATGTGGTCGGCGTACCCGGGGAACCTGGCGCGGGCCTGGTCGGCGATGCCGCCGAAGGTACGGATGTTGATCATCGTGGGGATCAGCGCGGTGCCCTGCCGGGCCATCAGGTCGATCAGGTCGAGGCTGAGGCCGGTGCCGTGCTCCACCGAGTCCACCCCGGCCCGCACCATGATCTCCACGGCGGACTCGGAGAAGGTGTGCACCGCGGCGCGTACCCCGGCGGCGTGCGCGGCGGCGACGGCCGCGGTCATGGTGTCGGCGTCCCAGGCCGGTGCGAGGTCGCCGACGCCGCGGTCGATCCAGTCGCCGACCAGCTTGACCCAGCCGTTGCCGGCGGCGGCCTGTGCGGTGACCGTCGCGGCGACCTCCGCCGCGCCGACCTCCACGCCGATGTCGCGCAGGTAGCGCTTCGGCGGGGCGACGTGCCGGCCGGCGCGGGCCAGTCGCGGCAGGTCCGGCTCGTCGTCGAGTTCGGGGTACGGGTACGGCGAGCCGGCGTCCCGGATCGCGAGGACCCCGGCGTCCCGGTCTGTGCGGGCCAGCTCGCGGGCCTGGTCGAGCGAGGTGATCGGGCCGCCGCCGCGGGCGATGCCGATGTGGCAGTGCGCGTCGATCAGGCCGGGCAGCACGAACCCGCCGTCCACCACGGTCTCCGCGCCGGGCACCGGTTCGAAGGTGACCCGGTCGCCGACCAGCCAGAGATCCCGGACCTCGTCGTCCGGCAGGAGCACACCGCGCACATGCAGAGCCATGTGCACAGTCCTACCGGATCATCCGCCACCGCGCCCGGGCGGGCCGCTCGTCGCCCGGACGGCGCGTTCACCCGGACCGGGTGGGGCCGCCTCACCCGGTCACGGTGAACGGTGGTGGGACCGCGAGAGCTCAGGGAGGAAAGATGGCTGTCCGGACGAAGGTACGTCCCTCGCCCACGGACGAGGTCCCGCTCCATCCGGCGCACGGCTACCGGCTGCGCCGGCAGCGGCACCCGATCGGCGTCCGCGGCGGACCGCGGCGCGCCCCGCGCGGGTACGAGCTCACCGCCTCCGACCAGCAGCACGTCCGCGCCGCGTACGACCTGCGCGTGCGGCAGTTGGCCCGGGCGGTGGTGACGGCGGCCCGGCAGCCGGGTGACACGGCGCAGAACCTGGTCGAACAGTTGGAACAGCGGATGGACTCGCTGGTGCACCGGGCCGGCTTCGCGCGTTCAATCGACGAGGCACGGGACCTGGTCGCCCACAACACCTTCACCGTCGACGGCGGCAAGGTCAACCGGCCCTCGTACCTCGTCCGGCCGGGGCAGACCATCGAGGTGCGCCCGGACCGGCAGGGCCGTGCGCCGGTCGTGGTCGCCGTGGCCGACCACGCCGAGGGCGACGCACCGCCGTACCTGGAGGTCAGGCCGGAGCGGTTCACCGCGACCCTGACCCGGGAGCCGCGACGGCAGGAGGTGCCCGCGCTGCGGGAGGTCCCCCTCGCCGTCCGCGCCGAAGAGGGGGTCGCCCGATGAGCATGCCGATTCCGAACGAGCGGCGGGTGCCCAACTACCTGCGGCAGAGTGGCCGGCCGGAGTTGACGCCGCGGCAGCGGCGCCGCGCCGAGCACAAGAAGGCGCGGCTGGAAAGCTTGACGGGTCGGCACCCGCCGAAGCCGGCACCGGGACGGTGACCCGCGAACGGGTGGCGGTCACGGCCGCCACCCGGCGGAACCGGGGCGACCCGGATGGCGGCGACGGGCGCCGGCCGTACCAACCCGGACGTCAGCGCTTGCCGTCGCCCTTGCCGAGCTTGTTGAAGTCGATCTTCGGGAGCTTGAAGCCCGGCGGCAGGCCCTGGCCGCCGGCCAGGTCGCCCGGGTCCATCCCCGGCGGGAGCTGCGGCATGCCGCCCGGGAAGCCGCCCGGCAGCCCGGCGCCCGCCCCGGTACGCGGCCGGCCGCCGCCCTTGGTGCCCTTGCGCTTGTTCTTCGGCGACTTCGTCGCCTTGCGCCGGCCACCGCCGGGCAGGCCCATCATGCCGCCCATCTGCTTCATCATCTTCTGCGCATCGGCGAAGCGGTTGAGCAGCTGGTTGACGTCCATCACGGCGACTCCGGAGCCGTTGGCGATGCGGGCCCGCCGGGAGCCGTTGATGATCTTCGGGTTGGTCCGCTCGCCCGGGGTCATCGACCGGATGATCGCAGTGACCCGGTCGAAGTGCTTGTCGTCCAGCTCGGCGAGCTGGTCCTTCATCTGCCCCATGCCGGGCATCATGGCCAGCACGTTGGCGATCGGGCCCATTCGGCGGACCGCGATGAGCTGGTCGAGGAAGTCATCCAGGGTGAACTGCTCGCCGCCCATCAGCTTGGCGGTCATCTTCTCCTTCTGATCGGTGTCGAAGGCCTGCTCGGCCTGCTCGATCAGAGTGAGGACGTCGCCCATGCCGAGGATCCGGCTGGCCATCCGGTCGGGGTGGAAGACGTCGAAGTCCTCCAGCTTCTCGCCGGTGGAGGCGAAGAGGATCGGCTGCCCGGTCACCTCGCGGACGGAGAGCGCGGCGCCACCGCGGGCGTCACCGTCAAGCTTGGAGAGCACCACGCCGGTGATGCCGACGCCGTCGCGGAACGCCTCGGCGGTGCGGACCGCGTCCTGCCCGACCATCGCGTCGATGACGAAGATGACCTCGTCCGGGTCGACCGCGTCGCGGATGTCGGCGGCCTGCTGCATCATCTCGGCGTCGATACCGAGCCGACCGGCGGTGTCGACGATGACGATGTCCCGGGCGGCGCGCTTGGCGTGCTCGATCGAGGCGCGCGCGACCTGCACCGGGTCACCGGTGCCGTTGCCGGGCTCCGGGGCGTACACCTCGACTCCGGCGCGCCCACCGAGCACCTGGAGCTGCCCGACGGCGTTGGGGCGCTGGAGGTCGGCGGCGACCAGCAGCGGCTGGTGGCCCTGGGCCTTGAGCCAGCGGGCCAGCTTGCCGGCGAGGGTGGTCTTACCCGAACCCTGCAGACCGGCCAGCATGATCACGGTGGGCGGCTGCTTGGCGAACTGGAGCCGCCGCCCCTCGCCGCCGAGGATGTTGACCAGCTCCTCGTTGACGATCTTGATGATCATCTGCGCCGGGTTGAGCGCCTCGGAGACCTCGGCGCCCCGCGCCCGCTCCTTGAGGTTCGCGATGAAGCCCTTGACCACCGGCAGGGCGACGTCGGCCTCCAGCAGCGCCATGCGGATCTCGCGCGCGGTGGCGTCGATGTCGGCGTCGGTGAGCCGACCCTTGCCGCGGAGCTTGGTGAAGATCCCGGACAGGCGGTCACTCAAGGTGTCAAACACAGAACATCCCGTTTGTCAGTGTTCCGGCGGGCACAACGCGGCCGGGCAAGGTGTCCGGCCACCCGCAAGGGTAGCCCGCCGCCAGCACCCGCGCTCCGGCCCGCCTGGCCACCCGCCCGGCTCGGCCACCCGCCCGGCCGCCGGATCGGCCGCGCCCGGGTCGTCACCCGGTCGGCGTCGACCCGTCGGGGTCGAAGCGGCGCGGGGTGGGCAGCTGCCGGCACAGCTGGGCGGCGACCGTGGTCTTGCCGGCGCCGAACGCCCCGTTGAGCCAGACGATCACGAGGTGACCAACCCCGACTGGTACGCGAAGACCACCAGCTGGGCCCGGTCCCGGGCGCCCAGCTTGACCATCGCCCGGCTGACGTGGGTACGCGCGGTGGCCGGGCTGATCACCAGCCGCCCGGCGATCTCGGCGTTGCTCAACCCCTCGCCGACCAGCCCCACCACCTCCCGTTCCCGGTCGGTGAGGGCGTCCAGCCGGGGATGCGGGCGGGGCACCCGGGCCGGCCGGGTGGCGAACTCCCGGACCACCCGCCGGGTCACCGAGGGCGACAGCAGCGCCTCACCCTCGGCGACCAGGCGGATCGCCCGCAGCAGTTCGGCCGGCGGGGTGTCCTTGGTCAGGAAGCCGCTGGCGCCGTGCCGCAGCGCGTCGAAGACGTACTCGTCGAGCTCGAAGGTGGTCAGCACGACCACCCGGGTACCGGCCAGCTCCGGGTCGGCGACGATCCGGCGGGTCGCCTCGATGCCGTCCACCCCCGGCATCCGGACGTCCATCAGCACCACGTCCGGGCGCTCGGAGCGGGCCAGCTCCACGGCGCGCAGGCCGTCGGCGGCCTCACCGGCCACCCTCAGGTCGTCCTCGCTCTCCACCAGGGCGCGCAGCCCGATCCGGATCAGGTCCTGGTCGTCGGCGAGCAACACCGTGATCATGGAGCCTCCTCCACCGGCAGCGTCGCGGACACCCGGAACCCGCCGCCGGGGTCCGGGCCGGCGCTGAAGGACCCGCCGAGCGCGGTGACCCGCTCCCGCATTCCGGCCAGCCCGTACCCGCCGCCCGGCCCGGGCCCGGTCGGGGCGCCCCGGCCGGTGTCGGTCACCTCCACGGCGATGTCGGCGGGGGCGTACCGGAGCCGGACGGCGGCGGTGGCCTGCCCGGCGTGCCGCAGCACGTTGGTCAACGACTCCTGCACCACCCGGTACGCGGCCAGGTCGACCGCGACGGGAAGCGTCCGGGGCTCACCGTCGACCGTCACGGTGACCGGCACCCCGGCGCCGGCCAGCCGGTCGCGCAGCTGCGGCACCTGGTCCAGCCCGGGCGCCGGCGCCCGCTGCGCGTCCGCCTCGTCCCGGCGGACCACGGTGAGCGTCACCCGCAGCTCGTCCAGGGCCTCCTTGCTGGTCCGGCTGATCGCCCGCAACGCGGTCTCGGCCTGTCCCGGCCGCTTGGCCAGCAGGTGCAGCGCGATCTCCGCCTGCATGTGGATCGCCGCCAGGCCGTGGCCCACCACGTCGTGCACCTCGCGGGCGACCCGCAGCCGCTCGCCGTCGGCCAGCTGCCGGGCCTGCTCGGCATGGGCCCGGGCGACACTCTCCCGGTTGGTCCGCACCGCCACGGCCAGCGCGAACGGTACGACCACCCAGGCCGATCCGGGCAGCACCCCGGCCAGGCCGGGCGAGGCGCTCCGGGACCAGAACACGTGCACCAGGATCACCGCGAGCGCGGCCGTCGCGGCGACGGCGGCCGAACGGATCGGCAGCCGCACCGCCACCGTGTAGACGGCGATCAGGAAGCTGAGCAGCACCGGGCCGTACGGGTAGCCGAGCACCAGGTAGGCGGAGACGACGACGCTGACCACGGCGAGGGTCGCGCGGGGGGCGATGCGTCGCCCGGTCAGCGCGAGGGTGGCGATCCCGACCAGGGTGAGGCACCAGGCGTCGACGGGCGTGGCGGCGGCCTGGTTGCGGCCGGCCGGGCCGGTGGCGAGCAGCCCGAGGAGCAGCAGGACCAGGGCCAACGCCAGGTCGGCCGCCGCCTCCTGGCGACGACTTCCGGGCTGGTCCACGGCGTGCATGCCGGTCATTCTGCCCCGGCCATCGGTAACCGTCGTGCGTCCGGAAGCGACCGACGGCGTACGCACCGGGGCGTAGCCGGGCGACGGCGGCTCAGACCGCGGCCAGGACCGCCGCCTCCAGCCGGGCCCGTTCGGCATCGTCGGGCCAGCCGCCGACGAGGTAGAACGCGTCCACCACGTCGGCGCCGAGGGTGGAGATCCGGGCCGCCCGGACCTGGGCGCCGGCCTCGTCCAGGGCGCAGGTCACCCGGTAGAGCAGCCCGGCGGCGTCGGCGGCGCGCAGCTCCAGCAGCACCGCGTCGGTGGCGGCCCCCCGGTGCCAGACCACCCGCGGCGCGGCCCCCTCGCCCCGCGCCGCGAGGGCCCGGCCGCGCAGCCGCTGAGTGACCGAGACGTCGCCGCCCACCGCCCGGCGCAGGTCGGTGCTGAGTGCGATCGGGTCGGGGGCCAGGCCGTAGCGCGGCTGCACCCGGCACTGCACCAGGGCCCGGCCGTCGACCGTGGTGGCGTCCGCGGAGAGCACCTCCAGCCGGTGCAGCGCCAGGCAGCCGGCCACCGTCGCGAGCAGGCCGCGCCGGTCCGCCGCGACCACCGCCACCCGGTCCTCGGTCAGGTGTACGACCGGCAGCGGCCCGGCCACCAACGCCGGGTCCGGGGCGGGCGGGGCGGGCAGCGCGCCGGTGTCCAGCGCGGTACGCACCCGGCCGACCAGTTCGGCGATCAGCCGGCCCTTCCAGTCCGACCAGGCGGCCGGGCCGGTGGCCGCCGCGTCGGCACGGACCAGGGCGTGCAGCAGGTCCAGGGTGGTGGTGTCGCCGACCCGCTCGGCCACCCCGGCGATGGTCACCGGATCGGAGAGGTCCCGTCGGGTGGCCACGTCGGGCAGCAGCAGGTGCAGCCGGACCAGCGTGCCGATCAGCGTGGCCTCGGCGGGCGGCAGGCCGATCCGGGTGGCGACCGCCTCGGCGACCGGCACGCCGACGGTGCTGTGGTCGCCCGGGAGTCCCTTGCCGATGTCGTGCAGGAAGGCGCCGAGCAGCAGCAGGTCGGGGCGGTCCACCTCGCGGGTGTGCCGGCTCGCCTCGTACGCGGTCTGCACGAGGTGCCGGTCGAGGGTGTAGCGGTGCACCGGGTTGTGCTGGGGCAGGCTGCGCAGCCGGGTCCACTCGGGCAGCCAGCCGTCGATCAGCCCGTACCGGTCGCAGGTCTCCCAGGCCGGCACCAGGCCGGGGCCGGCGCCGAGCAGGGTGGTCAGCGCGGCCCGGGCGGCCGGCGGCCAGGGCGCGGGCAGCGGCGGGCAGTACGCGGCCAGCCACTCGCAGGTGGCCCGGGCGATCGGCAGCCGGGTGGTGGCCGCCGCGGCGGCCATCCGCAGCGACAGGCTCGGGTCGGGGCGGGCGCCGATGGCGGTCCGGGCCAGCACCAGCTCGCCGTCGTGCTCCACGACGTCCCGGGCGACCGGGCGGCGCAGCGGGCGGCCGTCGGCGCCCCGGCGGCGGCCGGAGCGGAGCCGGTCGGCGGCCCGCCAGGCGTCGTCGAGGGCGTGGCTGATCGTGCGCGCGTCGCCGGCGACCCGGCGCAGCAGGGCATCGCCGTCGTGCACGACGGCTCCAGCGACGGCTCCAGCTCGCTGCGCGGGGTCAGACGCGCCGGGCTGGAGTTGTCGGAGCTGCGCGGCGTCAGACGCGCCGGGCTGGAGTTGTCGTAGGCCGAGCAGCGCGGCGACCCCGTCGCGTTCCTGGGCGACCAACCGGTCGACCCGGCGGCCGACCTGGTGGTGCAGGGCGTCACGGGTGTCCAGCAGGCGCAGGTGGGCGGCGCGGACGGCGGGGCGCAGCGCGTCGGTGATGCCGGCGGTGGCGATGGCCCGCAGGATGCCGACGTCGCGTAGCCCGCCGGCGGCCTCCTTGAGGTCGCCCTCGAGGAGGAAGGCCAGCTCCCCGTGGGTACGCCAGCGGGCGGCGGTGATCTCCCGCAGGCCGGGCAGCTGGCGGACCGCGGTCCGCCGCCAGTGGTCGGTGGCGGTCCGGGTGAGGATGTCGGCGAGCGCCCGGTCACCGGCGACGAAGCGGGCGTCGAGCAGGCCCAGGGCGACCTTGACGTCGTCCTGGGCGACGGAGAGCGCCTCGGCGAGGGTGCGCACCGAATGGTCCAGCCGCAGCCCGGCGTCCCAGATCGGGTACCACAGCGACGCGGCCAGCTCGTCCACGCCGGGCACCCCGGCGTGCAGCAGCACCAGGTCGAGATCGCCGTGCGGCGCGCACTGCCGCCGCCCCAGTCCGCCGACGGCGACCAGCGCGATGCCGGCCCGGGGCGGCAGCAGCGAGGTCAGCCAGGCGTCGAACGCCTCCGCCCGCTCCTGCCGGGCCGCCTCGCCGATCCCGGCGGGTACCCGGACGACCCCGTCGACCAGGAGGCCGGCACCGGCGGAAATGGGGGTATCCGACGCGTCGTTCCTGGTCAACGGGGTCATCAGTGGTGGCCTCCTACAGGGCGTCGAGGCCGCGCTCGCCGGTCCGGACCCGGACGACCTCCTCGACGGCGGTCACCCAGACCTTGCCGTCGCCGATCTTCCCGGTCCGGGCCGCCGCCACGATGGCGTCCACGATCTTGTCGACGTCCATCTCGTCGGTGAGCACCTCGACCCGGATCTTGGGCAGGAACTCGACCGTGTACTCGGCACCCCGGTAGACCTCGGTGTGCCCCTTCTGCCGCCCGTACCCCTGGACCTCGCTGACGGTCAGGCCGGCCACGCCGAGGGCGTGCAGGGCCTCCTTCACCGCGTCCAGCTGGTACGGCTTGATGACCGCGGTCACCAGCTTCATGTCCAACCCCTCCATCCCTGGAACGTTAACCGGCGACCTTCTCGTTGACCGGCTCGGCGGCCTCGTCCGAGGCCGGCTTCGCGGCGCCCGGGGTCAGCCCGGCCATCGCGAACGCCCCACCGCCGGCGCTGCCGGTGGTCGGCGACAGGTCGTACGCGCTCTCCGCGTGCTCGGCCACGTCGATGCCGGCGATCTCGTCGTCGGGGTCGGAACGGAGCCCGATCAGGGCCTTGACGGCGAGAGCGATCAGCGCGGCCACCCCGAAGGAGTAGACCGAGACGATGCCGCTGGCCAGCGCCTGCCGGCCGAGCTGGGTGACCCCACCACCGTAGAACAGGCCCTCGCTGGCGCCCAGGCCCTCGATGGCGGAGTTGACCTGGAGGGTGGCGAAGAAGCCGATGAAGAGCGAGCCGATCCAGCCGGCCACGAAGTGCACGCCGACCACGTCGAGCGAGTCGTCGAAGCCGAGCTTGTACTTCAGGCTGACCGCCACCGCGCAGACCCCGCCGGCGATCAGGCCGAGCAGCACCGCCGGCAGCGGGGCGATGAAGCCGCAGGCCGGGGTGATGGCGACCAGGCCGGCGATGGCGCCGGAGGAGGCGCCGACCAGCGTCGGCTTCTTGTTGCGCACCCACTCCACCAGGACCCAGCCGAGCACACCGGCGGCCGTGGCCACCTGGGTGTTGACGAAGGCCACCGCGGTGGTGCCGTCGACGGTCAGCTCGGAGCCGGCGTTGAAGCCGAACCAGCCGAACCAGAGCAGACCAGCGCCGAGCGCCACGAACGGGATGTTGTGCGGCTTGAAGCTCTCCCGGGGCCAGCCGATCCGCTTGCCGAGCACCAGGACCAGCCCGAGTGCGGCGGCACCGGCGTTGATGTGCACCGCGGTGCCACCGGCGAAGTCGAGGGCCTTGATCTTGGAGCCGATGAAGCCGCCACCCCAGACCCAGTGCGCGACCGGGATGTAGACCAGCGTGAACCAGGCGAGGGCGAAGAGCAGCCAGCCGGAGAACCTGAGCCGGTCGGAGACGGCGCCGGAGATCAGGGCCACCGTGATGATCGCGAACATCATCTGGAAGACCATGAAGACGTACGTCGGGATGCCGGTCCCCGCGCCGAGGAACAGCCACTCCTCGCCGATGAAGCTGGTCTCGGTGCCGAGGTACTGGGTGAAGCTGCCGATCACGTTGTTGACGCCCGCGCTGGCGTTGGTGCCGAACGCGAGGCTGAAGCCGTAGATGACCCAGAGAACGGAGATGAGCCCGATCGCGGAGAAGCTCATCATCATCATGTTGAGTACGCCCTTGGACCGGTTCAGCCCGCCGTAGAACAGGGCCAGACCCGGCGTCATGAGCAGCACGAGCGCAGACGACAGGAGCAACCAGGCGGTGTTGCCGGTGTTGATCTCCACGCTGCCTCCTCTCGGTGTGGAAGTCCTCCCATCCGACTGGAACCTGGCAGCATCGCCCGTCAGCCGGTTGCGGGAACTCTGGCCGCCCGCTGTTTCCTTCACCGACACCGCTCGATTTCCGATGCGTGACGGGTTGTTTCCGGCGTGTGAAGAAGCCTGATCTTGGTCCCCGGGAACGGAAAGAGTGGCCGTTCCCCGCGGAACGGCCACTCGTCGCGGGATGGCGGAAGTCAGCGCAGGGCGTTCTCCAGGGCGTGCCGCTCGTAGTCGAGCAGCCGCAGGTCGCGCATCGGGCGACGGAGGTGACCCTTGTGCACGATCCGGACGAACGCCGGCTCCCCGGCGGCGGCCATCCGGCGGATGCCCTCGACGTGGTCGACGATCCGCTTGCGGATGGTCCGGATCAGCCGGTGCCGGTCGCGCGGGATCAGCCCGTACGCGTCGGCGAAGAGGCGCAGCCGGCGCGGCCGGTCGGGGCGCTTCCAGCCGAGGGTGATCGAGTCCCGGTCGGCGAAGATCGGCACCCAGGTCCAGGCCGCGTACGCCACGTCGTAGATCCGGGCGCCGGGCGAGGCGAGGTCGAAGTCGATCAGCCCGAGGGTGCCGTCCGGCCGCCAGATCACGTTGTGCGGGGCGGCGTCGTGGTGGCAGATCACCTCGGTGTCCGGCGGGGGCGGGCCGAACGAGCGCCAGACCGCGCCGGGCGGCGGGGCGAAGCCGTACTGGGCGTCGTGGAACATCCGCAGCATGGTGGCCACGGTCACCAGCGCCTCGTCGGTGACCCAGTGCGGGGCCAGCGGGTACTCCCCGCACTCCCCCTCCAGGTATGACAGGACTTCGCGGTTGCGCTCGTCCATGCCCAGGGCGCGGGGCGCGCCGGTGAACCCGACGTACTCCAGGTGACGCAGCAGGGCGTGCACCGAGGGCGTCCACGGCCCGGCGTTGCGCCGGACGGTGTCACCGACCCGCACCACGGTGCTCACGTTCCCGCCGTGCAGCGGGATCTCCTGCGAAGTCACGTACGGTCTCCCGAGGCCCGGCGCCGGGTCACGGGGGTCCCGCCACCCGGCGTACGCGCGATCGTCGTTCGTCACCGCGAGGTTACGCGTCCCGGGCGAGCGGCTCGGTGCCGAGCAGCGCGTCGACGAACTGCGCCGGGTCGAACGGGGCCAGGTCGTCCGCCCCCTCGCCGAGGCCGACCAGCTTGACCGGGATGCCGAGCTTGCGCTGCACGGCGATCACGATGCCGCCCTTGGCGGTGCCGTCGAGCTTGGTCAGCACCACCCCGGTCACGTTGACCACCTCGGTGAAGACCCGGGCCTGTTCCAGGCCGTTCTGGCCGGTGGTGGCGTCGAGCACGAGCAGTGTCTCGTCGATCGGGCCGTGCTTCTCCACCACCCGCTTGACCTTGCCCAGCTCGTCCATCAGGCCGATCTTGTTCTGCAGCCGGCCGGCGGTGTCGATCAGTACGGTGTCGGTGCCGGCGTCGATGCCCCGGCGGACCGCGTCGAAGGCGACGCTGGCCGGGTCGGCGGCCTCCGGCCCGCGGACGGTCTCCGCGCCCACCCGGCGGGCCCAGGTCTCCAGCTGGTCGGCGGCGGCGGCCCGGAAGGTGTCGGCCGCGCCGAGGGTCACGCTGCGGCCGTCGGCGATCAGCACCCGGGCGATCTTGCCGCAGGTGGTGGTCTTGCCGGCGCCGTTGACGCCGACCACCAGCAGCACCGCCGGCATGCCGTCCTTGGGCTCGGTCTTCAGCGACCGGTCCAGGCTCGGGTCGAGGGCGTTGACCAGCTCGGCGGCGAGCAGGGCGCGCAGCTCGCCGGCCGACCGGGTGCCGAGCACCCGGGTCCGCTCCCGGAGTCGGTCGACGATCTCGCGGGTGGCGTCGATGCCGACGTCCGCGGTGATCAGGCTGTCCTCGATCTCCTCCCAGGCGTCCTCGTCGAGGTGGTCCCGGCTGAGCACGCCGAGCAGGCCCTTGCCGAAGGCGTTCTGCGAGCGGGACAGCCGGGAGCGCAGCCGGACGAGGCGGCCGGCGGTCGGCTCCGGGACCTCCAGCGGCGGCGCGGGGGGCGCCTCGACCACCGGCGGCTCGACCAGGACGCCGGTGGACAGGTCGGACTCCGGCGCCTCGACCGGCGGACCGGCCAGGTCCTCCTCGGCCCGGGTGTCGACCTCGGTCTCCGGCAGCGGCGGCTCGGGGCGCCGACGCAACCGGGGCACCACCAGGCTGAGGCCGCCGAGGATCAGCACACCGAGCAGGGCGAGCGCGATGAGGAGGTATTCCTTCATGCCGAAATCCTGTCAGATGCCCGCGACGACGTCTTCACCACGGCACCCGGGGCCGTTCGGAAGCCGGCGGTAGGCTCGACCGCAGCCAGCAGTGGTGCGACCGCGGGCGGGGTAGTAAACATGAAGCTCGCTCATCCCGGAGGTCCACGATGTCCGCCGCCCGCCTGCTGATCGGTCCCCTGCTGCGGCGGGTGGTCGGCACCCGGGCCACCGTCTGGGTCGAGACGAGTGTGCCCGCCGTGGTCACCGTCCGCACCGCCGACGGCGCCTCCGGCACCGCACCCACCTTCTCCGCGTACGACCACCACTACGCCCTCGTCGTGGTGGAGGGGCTCACCCCGGACAGCGCCACCGCCTACCAGGTGCTGGTCGACGGCGAGGTGGCCTGGCCGGTCCCGGAGAGCGGGTTCCCGCCCAGCGTGATCCGGACCCGGGCCGGCGATGACCGGGACCAGCCGGTGAAGCTGATCTTCGGCTCGTGCCGGGAGACCACCCAGCACGCCACCACCCGGCGGCTGCCGCCGGACGCGCTCGACGCGTACGCCCGACGGTTGATCGCCGACCCGGGGCCGGCCGCCCTGCCCGACCTGCTGGTGCTGCTCGGCGACCAGGTCTACGCCGACGTCACCTCGCCGACGGTGAAGCGGCTGCTCAAGCGGCGCCGGCGGCGGCCGAAGGACGCCCCGGCCGACCAGGTGGTCAGCTTCGACGAGTACACCAAGCTCTACCTGGAGTCGTGGCGCGACCCGGAGATCCGCTGGCTGCTCTCCACCGTGCCCAGCGCGATGATCTTCGACGACCACGAGGTGATCGACGACTGGAACACCTCGGCGTCCTGGCGGGCGGAGACGCGCGAGCAGCCCTGGTGGGCCGAGCGGATCCGCAGCGGGCTCGCCTCCTACTGGGTCTACCAGCACCTGGGCAACCTGTCCCCGGACGAGATCGCCGACGACCCGCTGTACGCCAAGGTGGTCGCCGCCGAGGACGCCACCGACGTGCTGCGCGAGTTCGGCGAGCGGGTCGACAGGGAGGCCGACGAGGCGCACGACACCGAGCGCTGGCGGGCCGTGCAGTACCAGTGGAGCTACGCCCTGGACCTGGGCCGGACCCGGCTGGTCATGCTGGACAACCGGTGCAGCCGGGTGCTCGACCCGGGCAACCGGGCGATGCTGCCGCCCGGCGAGTGGTCCTGGTTCCTGGACCGGGCGCACGGCGTCTACGACCACCTGGTGGTCGGCACCTCGCTGCCCTGGCTGCTCCCGCCGGGCATCCACCACGTGGAGGCGTGGAACGAGCGGCTCGCCGACTCGGGCCGGCCCTGGGTGGCCCGACTCGCCGAGCGGCTGCGCCGGGCCCTGGACCTGGAGCACTGGGCCGCCTTCCGGCGCTCCTTCGACGACCTCGGCGCGCTCTTCGTCCGGCTCGGCAGCGGCACGCCGGGCGCGACCGGCGACCGGGTCGGCGCCGGGCCCGCGTACGCGCCACCGGCCTCGATCAGCGTGCTCTCCGGGGACGTGCACCACTCGTACGTGGCCCGGGCCCGGTTCGACGACCCGTCGGTGCGCACCCCCGTGCACCAGCTCACCTGCTCGCCGATCCACAACCAGGTGCCGGCCGCGATCCGCCCGCTGATGAAGCTGGGCTGGAACCCGGGGCCGGCTGCGGCCACCCGGGCGCTGGCCCGTTCCGCCGGGGTACGCCGCCCGACGGTGCGCTGGAAGAAGCTGGTCGGCCCGTACTTCGGCAACGCGGTGGCCACGCTGGAGCACACCGGCCGGCGCGCCGAGGTGCTGATCGAGGGGACCACCGGCGACGGTCACCTGCGCGAGGTGGCCCGGCAGCGACTCGCCCCGGCGGACTGAGCTGGGCACCGTACGCTCTGTGCCGTGGACGATCACCTGCCGGAGACCCTGCGCGCGGTGGAGCACGAACTGACCGCGCTGCTGCGCCGGGGGCGGGCGTTCTCCTGGGAGATCGCCCGCGAGGTGCACCCCAACCTGGAGCCCAACGCGTACGGGCTGCTGCTCTGGTTGCGCCGGTCCGGCTCGATCCGGCTGACCGACCTGGCCACCCGGTTGGGCATCGGCAAGGGCACGCTGAGCCGGCAGATCCACGGGCTGGAGGGGCTCGGTCTGGTGCGCCGCGACCCGGACCCGACCGACCGGCGGGCGGCGCAGCTCAGCCTCACCGAGGAGGGCACCCGCCGCTTCGACGCGGCCCGGGCCGCCCGGATGGGGCAGATCCGCCGGACGATGGAGCGCTGGCCGAAGCGGGACGTCGAGGAGTTCGCCCGGCTGCTGCACCGCTTCAACGACACCTTCTGACCGGTCCGGGGCGGAACAGCGCCGCGTCACGTCGAGTTGTTGCTTCAGGCAACTAAGTCGTACGGTTGCCTGAGGCAACACTTCCCCCTCGACTCCCACCGGAGGCAGCCACGATGACCCAGGCGCCAGCGCCCAGCCGGGCGACCGCCGTCGACATGACCCACCGGCAGATCCTGGAGGCCCTCTCCGGCCTGCTGCTGGGCATGTTCGTCGCGATCCTTTCCTCCACGGTCGTCTCGAACGCGCTGCCGCGGATCATCACCGAACTGCACGGCGGCCAGTCCGCGTACACCTGGGTGGTCACCTCCACGCTGCTGGCGACCACCGCGACCACCCCGCTCTGGGGCATGCTCGCCGACCTGACCAGCAAGAAGGTCCTGGTCCAGCTGGCCCTGGCGATCTACGTGCTGGGCTCGGTGCTGGCCGGGCTCTCCCAGTCCACCGAGCAGCTGATCGCCTGCCGGGTGCTGCAGGGAGTCGGCGCCGGCGGCCTCACCGCCCTGGCCCAAGTGATCATGGCGACGATGATCGCGCCGCGCGAGCGGGGTCGCTACAGCGGCTACCTCGGCGCGGTGATGGCGGTCGGCACCATCGGCGGCCCGCTGATCGGCGGCGTGATCGTGGACACCTCCTGGCTCGGCTGGCGCTGGTGCTTCTACGTCGGGGTGCCGTTCGCCGTCCTCGCCCTGCTGGTGCTCCAGAAGACCCTGCACCTGCCGGTGGTCAAGCGCGAGGCGAAGATCGACTGGTGGGGCGCCACGCTGATCACCGCCGCCGTCTCGGTGCTGCTGATCTGGGTCTCCCTGGCCGGCGACAAGTACGACTGGCTCTCCTGGCAGACCGCCGTCATGGTGGCCGGCGCGCTGCTGCTCGCCGCCCTCGCCGTCCGGGTGGAGACCCGGGCCAGCGAGCCGGTGATCCCGCCGCATCTGTTCCGCAACCGGACCATCACCCTCGCCGTGGTGGCCAGCGTCGCGGTCGGCGTCGGCATGTTCGGCGCCTCGGTCTTCCTCAGCCAGTACTTCCAGATCAGCCGCGGCGAGAGCCCCACCATGTCCGGCCTGATGACCCTGCCGATGATCCTCGGCCTGCTGGTCTCCTCCACCGTGACCGGCCGGATCATCACCAACACCGGGCGCTGGAAGCGCTACCTGGTGGCCGGCTCGGCGCTGCTCACCGTCGGCTTCGCCCTGATGGGCACACTCCGCGCCGACACCGACTACTGGCTGCTCAGCTCGTACATGGCCCTGATCGGCATCGGGCTCGGCATGACCATGCAGAACCTGGTGCTCGCCGTGCAGAACACCGTCGGCGCGCACGAGCTCGGCGCGGCCAGCTCGGTGGCCGCCTTCTTCCGGAGCCTGGGCGGCGCGATCGGCGTCTCCGCGCTCGGCGCGGTCCTCGGCCACAAGGTCAAGGACTACATCGCCGACGGGCTCGCCGGGCTCGGCATCCCCGCCTCCGGTTCCGGCGGCGACGGGACCCTGCCCGACGTGCACACCCTGCCGGCTCCGATCCGCGCCGTGGTCGAGAGCGCGTACGGCCACGGCGCCGGGGACATCTTCCTGGCCGCCGCCCCGTTCGGGCTGATCGCCCTGATCGCGGTCAGCTTCATCAAGGAGGTGCCGCTGCGCCGGCACAACAGCGACCCGATCGCCGCCGAGGTCGAGCAGGAGTCTGCCGTCGCGGCCGGCGGCGGGGCGGCCGTGGCACGGACCGGCATCCGGGACTGACCCGATGAGCACCCCGGTCGATCGTGAGGAGTACGGCCCGGAGGCCCGTCCACTGCCGTTCGAACGCGGCACCGACGGGCCCCGGGTGGTCCTGGTCGGCGTGGACGGCACCCGGACCTCCGAGCGGGCCGGCTGGTACGCCGCCGGCCTGGCCCGCCGGCAGGGCTCCGCCCTGGTGGTCGTCTTCGTCAGCTCGCCGGCCGGCTTCGCCGCCCTGGTGCCCGGGGTGGACGCCGGGGCGGTGCAGCGGACCCATGACGAGCTGGCCGAGGAGCTGCGCCGGGAGTGCCGGCGTGGGGCCGAGGAGTTCGGGGTGCCGGTGACCTTCCTGTGCCGGCGCGGGGACGCGTACACCGAACTCTGCCGGGCGGCCGACGAGACGCGCGCGGACCTGGTGGTGGTCGGGTCGTCCGAGCAGGCCGGGCACCGCCTGGTCGGCTCGGTCGCCACCCGGCTGGTCCGCACCGGGCGCTGGCCGGTCGTCGTCGTGCCCTGAATAACCACTCGCCGCTGTCGCACCCGTCCGCCAGGATGGCCGGCATGACCTGGAGAGCACCGGAGATCACCCGGACCCCTGAAGTCAAAGTCGGCGACGAGCGCACCATGCTGGAGAGCTGGCTGGACTACCACCGGCAGACCCTGCTGCTCAAGTGCGCCGGACTGACCCCCGAGCAGCTGCGGACGCCGAGCGTGGAGCCGTCCGGGCTGACCCTGCTCGGCCTGGTCCGGCACCTGGCCGAGGTGGAGGCCTGGTGGTTCCGGGAGAACTTCGCCGGGGAGAAGGTCGACTACCCGTACTTCACCACGGAGACGCCGGACGCCGACCACGACGTCAGCACCGCCGACGCCGAGGCCGACTTCGCCACCTGGCACCGCGAGGTCGAACTGGCCCGCGCCGCCGCGGCCGGTCACTCACTCGACGAGACGTTCACCGAGGTGGGTTCGAAGAAGCGGACGTTCAACCTGCGCTGGGTCTACGTCCACATGATCGAGGAGTACGCCCGGCACAACGGCCACGCCGATCTGATCCGCGAACGCCTCGACGGCGTCACCGGCGACTGACCCGCCCGCCGGGCGCCCTTCACCCCGCGCGCCCGGCCCGCAGCAGGTGCTGGCCGAGCGGGGTCAGGGTGTGCCGTACGGCGGAGCCCGCCCGGTGCGTGCTGATCAGTCCGGCCGAGCGCAGCGTCGTGGTGTGCTGGCTGGCCGAGGCGACCGAGATGCCGATCGTCCGGGCGACCTGAGACGTGCTCGGACCATCCGCGATCGCGCCCAGCACCGCCGCCCGGGTCCGCCCCAGCAGGTCGGCGAGGGGCTTGCCGCTGGTCAGCTCGCGCCGGGTCGGTCGGATGGGATAGGCCAGGACGAGCGGGCCGGTCGGGTCGTCGAGGACGCACGGCCGCGGCACCAGGTAGGACGGCACCAGGGTGACCCCCCGGCCGGCGGGCGCCAGGGCGATCTCGTTGGCGAACCCGCACTCGTACGACAGCTCGTACCTCTCCCCGCACGGCTTCCAGAACAGGTACGGGCTGAGGTTGCGCAGCACCGGGTCGATCCCGGCGTCCACCATGGTGTGTCCTCGCACCGCCCGGTCCGCCTGCACGGCCGCCGTGACGGTGTCCCAGTACGGGGCCACCGCCACCTCGTGGAACGCGACCATCGCGGCCCGGAGCCGCTGCCGGGCAGCGGGCGCACCGGCGGCCAGGGCGCCGACCCGCGGCGGGAGGTCGCCGGCCTCGATCCGGGGCCGCAGCTCCGCCTCCAGGGTGGCCGCCGGGGTGGCCGCGACCTCGTCGAGCCCGGTCGCCAGGTCGCGGCCGAAGCTCGGCGGGGTGAGGAAGTCCGGGAACCACCAGGGCAGGCGGCACAGGTCCAGGTACGGGCGCATCTCGGGGCGCAGCGCGGCGCGGGTACGGGCCTGCCAGGCGGCGAGGTGCTCCGGGACGGTGGCCTCGAAGAGGCGCTGGCCGGCCGCCCCGAGCTCCAGCAGCACCGCGGGCGCGGACCGCAGCACGGTGCGGCTGAGATCCGTCGCGTTGAGGTGCAGGGTCATCATGCCGAGAACGCTAGCCACCTTTCAGGCACGGCCGAAAGGGGGTGGAGGCGCGGCCGGGCCGGCACCGACCCTCACCCCATGACGAATCTCCGCGCCGCCGCCACCGCCGGACTGGCCGCCCTCACCGTCGCCGTCCCGCAGCCCGCGCTCGCCGCTCCGCAGCGCCCCAACACATACGTCGTCTCCCGGGAGCCGGGGGTGCTGCCCGAGGGCATCGCCGTCACCCGGGACGGCACCATGTACGTGACCAGCGTCGGGACCGGGGCGGTCTACCGCGGTGACACCCGGGAGCGGGTGATGCGACCGTTCCTCCCCGCCGGCTCTGACGGCCGGACGCACGCCGCCGGGGTGCACGTGGACCGCCTCGGCCGGCTCTTCATCGCCGGGTATGACACGGCCACCCTCTTCGTCCACGCTCCGGACGGCAGGCTGCTGGCGAAGCGGGTGGCGGCCGCCGGCGCCGCCCTCAACGACCTGGTCATCACCGACGACGCCGTCTACGTCACCGACTCGACCAGCGGCGTGCTCTGGCGGGCCGCGATCGACGGCGGGGAGGTCGGCGACCTCACCCCCTGGATCACCCCGGCCGCCTTCCCCGCCGCCCCGGGCTTCCTCAACGGCATCGTCGCCACCGCCGACGGCCGGGTCGCGCTCGTCGCCGACCAGGGCACCGGCGAGCCGGGCACGGAACGCCTCTGGCGGGTGGACCTGCGCGACCGTACGGTCACCGCGGTCGAGGTGACCGGCGGGCAGATGGGCGCCGACGGGCTGCTGCTGGACGGCGACCGGCTCTACGGCGTGGTGAACTTCCCGGACGGCCGGGGCGGCTGGAGCTTCGCGGTGAACCTGGCGGTCCTCGACCCCGACCGGCGCACCGCCCGGGTGGTCCGGCAGTCCCACCCGGCCGGCCTGGAGCAGTCCCCGACCACCCTGGCCCGGGACGCCGACCGCCTGCTCTGGGTCAACAGCCAGCTCAACGCCGCCACACCGACCCCGCCCTTCACGGTGACCCAGGTCCCCGGCCTGCGCTGACCGCCCACTGATCCACTCTGTTCCGCCGAGGTGGCGGCATCACCCGTGCTCGGGATGCCGCCACCTCGGCGAAAACGGGTGAGTGATTCGGCGGCGTCAGTACGCCAGCGCCGCGCGCAGGTAACGCAGGTCGGCGAGGCCGCTCCAGCGGTGCGCGGAGAGGCCGGCGGCGCGGGCGCCCCGAACCGCCCAGTCCTCGTCGTCGACGAAGAGCACCCGCGCCGGCGGGGTCTCCAGCGCCGCGCAGGCCGCCTGGAAGTACTCCTTCGCCGGCTTGTGCACACCGATCGCCGAGGAGTTGACCACCGCGTCGAACTCGTCGGTCAGGCCGAGCGCGGCCAGGTCGGCGTCGAGCAGGTCGGTGGCGTTCGTGCCCAGCCCGAGCCGTACCCCGGCCGCGCGGACCTCACGGATGAAGGCCAGCACCTCGGGGTCGACCTCGCCCCGGTAGCGCTGCCACTGCTCGACTGCGGCGCGGGCCCGCTCCGGGCTGCCCACCGACTCGGTGAGCGCCTCCGCCACGCTGGTCACCCACTCGGCGTGGCTGACCCGGCCGGTCAGCACCGGCTGCAGCCGGCCCCACTGCATGGCGATCTCGCCGAGCACCCCCTCGGAGAGCCCGTACTCCCGCTCGACGCCGGCGGCCACCGCCGGGTCCCAGCGGCGCAGCACGCCGTCGAAGTCCACCAGGAGCGCCGTCGCGCGTTCCCGAGCCACTCAGTTCTCCTCGCCGCGGCGGTGCCGCTCGTTCTCGTCGTCGGCCCGGTTGAGCCGTTGGCTGATCACCTGGGTGACCCCGCTGCGCATGGTCACCCCGTAGAGCGCGTCGGCGACCTCCATCGTCCGCTTCTGGTGCGTGATGACGATCAGCTGACTCTTCTCCCGCAGCTGTGCCAGCAACGTGATCAACCTGCCCAGGTTCACGTCGTCGAGCGCCGCCTCCACCTCGTCCATGATGTAGAACGGGCTGGGCCGGGCGCGGAAGATCGCCACCAGCATCGCCACCGCGGTCAGCGAGCGCTCCCCGCCGGACAGCAGCGAGAGCCGCTTGATCTTCTTGCCCGGCGGCCGGGCCTCGACTTCGACGCCGGTGGTGAGCAGGTCCTCCGGGTCGGTGAGGATCAGCCGGCCCTCGCCGCCGGGGAAGAGCACGGTGAAGACCTGCTCGAACTCCCGGGCGGTGTCGGCGAACGCGCTGGCGAAGACCTCCAGGATGCGGTCGTCGACGTCCTTGACCACGGTGAGCAGGTCCCGCCGGGTGGCCTTGAGGTCCTCCAGCTGCTCGGAGAGGAACTTGTAGCGCTCCTCCAGTGCGGCGAACTCCTCGAGCGCGAGGGGGTTGACCTTGCCGAGCAGGGCCAGCTCACGTTCCGCCTTGGCGGCCCGCTTCTCCTGCACCGGCCGCTCGTAGCGGACCGGTTCGGGCACCGGCAGGCCGTCGCGTTCGGCCGCCGCCACGTCGACCTGGGTCGGCGGAACCGGCTGGGTGGGGCCGTACTCGGCGACCAGGGTCTCCACGTCCAGGCCGAAGTCCTCGGCGGCCTTCGCCTCCAACTGCTCAATGCGCAGCCGCTGCTCGGCCCGGGCCACCTCGTCCCGGTGCACCTGGCCGGTCAGCCGCTCCAGCTCGGCGCCGAGCCGCTTGGCCGCGCCGCGTACCTCCTGCAGCTCGGCCTCCCGGGCGGCGCGCTCGCGCGCCACGGCGTCGCGGTGCTCCTCGGCCGCGGCGATGGACCCGGTGAGCCGGGTGAGCGCCTCGCGGGCGCCGCCGACCACGGCGCTGGCGATCGACGCGCCGCGGGTCCGCGCCGCCCGGCGGGCCGCGGCCCGCTCCCGCGCCGCGCGCTCCGCGGCGGCCTGCCGCGCGAGGGAGTCGGCCCGGCCGGCGATCGAGGCGACCCGCTCCTCGGCGGTACGCACCGCGAGCCGGACCTCCATCTCGTTCTGACGGGCCCGGGGCACCATCGCGGCGAGCTGGTCGCGTTCCTCGGTGGAGGGTTCGGCGTCGAGCGGGGTGGCCTCGGCCAGCCGCAGCCGCTCCTCCAGCTCGGCCAGGGCCAGCAGGTCCCGTTCCCGGGCCGCCTCGGCGCGGGACCGCGACTCGCCCAGCCGGTCGGTCTCCGCCTTCGCCGAGCGGGCCGCGGCGCCGAGTTCGGCCAGCCGCCGGGCGGCCGCGTTGCGGTGGCTCTCCGCCTCCCGCTTGGCGGCGGCGGCGTGCTGCACGGCCTCCTTGGCGGCGGCCACCTCGGCGCGCGCGTCGACCAGCTGCGCGCGCAGCTCGGCGCCGCTCTGCTCGGCGGTGAGCCGGTTGGCCCGGGCCTCCTCGACAGCGGCCTGCACCTCGATGTAGCTGGGCGCCTTGGCCGACCCGCCGGCCGCCGCGTACGCCCCGACCACGTCCCCCTCCGGGGTGACCGCGCGCAGCTCCGCATTGCCGGCGACCAGCTCGGCCGCGGCCGCGAGGTCGTCGACCAGCACCACGTCGCGCAGCGCCCGGTGCACGGCCGGGCGGATCTCGGCGGCGCACTCGACGAGGTCGGGCGCCCAGCGGGCGCCGTCGGGCAGCCGGGGGCGCAGCGCGTCGGCGGGGCCGTCCATCCCCGGGCCGGCGGGGCTGCCCACCAGCAGGCCGGCCCGGCCGGCGTCGGAGATCTTGAGCAGCCGCATCGCCTCGACGGCCTCGTCCACCCCGCTGACCGCGACCGCGTCGGCGAGCCCGCCGAGCGCGGCGGCGAGGGCCGCCTCGTGGCCCGGGGCGACGGTGAGCAGCCCGGCCAGGCCGCCCAGCAGCCCGGGCACCTCACCGGCCCGGGCGAGCAGCGCGCCGGCCCCGTCCTTGCGGCGCAGCCCGAGGGCGAGCGCCTCCTCGCGGGCCTTCCAGGTCGCGGCGTCCTTCTCGGCGGCGCGCTCGGCGTCGGCCAGGGAGCGGAGGGCCGCCTGCGCCTTCTCCTGGACGGCGACCGCCTCAGCGTGCCGCTCGTCGAGGTCGGCGTTGTCCCGGTCGGCCTCGGAGGACTGTTCGGCCACCGCGTCCAGGTCGGCCTGGGCCCGCTCGGCCCGGGCGAGGGCGTCGGCGTGCGCGGCGGCGAGCCGCTCGATCTCCTCGCCGGCGCTGGTGGTCCGGGCGCGGGCCGAGTTGACCTGGCCGGTCAGCCGGGCCAGCCCCTCCCGCCGGTCGGCGATCGCCTTGGCGGCGGCCACCAGCTCCCGCTCGGCGGCGGCGAGCTGCCGTTCCAGCTCCTGCCGGTGCTCGACCGCCTCGGCCAGCCGGATCTGGTCGTCGGTGAGCGCCGCGCGCAGCTCCTCCTCCTGCTCGCGGACCTGCTGCGACTCGGCCTCCAGCTGGTCGGGGTCGCGACCGGGGCGCTCGCCGTCGGGGGTGGCGCTGAGGTGGCGCAGCCGTTCCCGGGCGAGCTGCTCGATGGAGCGGAACCGCTCCTGGAGTGCGGAGAGCTTGTACCAGGTGTCCTGCGCGGCGGCGAGCAGCGGCGCGTCCTCCGCGAGGGCCGCCTCCAGCTCGCCGAGGCGGGCCTGCACCTCGGTGTGCTCCCCCTCGAACTGCTCCCGCCGCTCGCGCAGCGCGGTCTCGTCGGCGATCTCCTTGTCCAGCGTGGCGCGCAGGGTGGCCAGGTCGTCGGCGAGCAGCCGCAGCCGGGCGTCGCGCAGGTTGGCCTGGATCGCGGCGGCCCGCCGGGCCACCTCGGCCTGCCGGCCGAGCGGCTTGAGCTGGCGGCGCAGCTCGGCGGTGAGGTCCGTGAGCCGGTTGAGGTTGATCTGCATCGCGTCGAGCTTGCGCAGCGCCTTTTCCTTGCGCTTGCGGTGCTTGAGGACGCCGGCCGCCTCCTCGATGAACGCCCGCCGGTCCTCCGGCTTGGCGTGCAGCATGCCGTCGAGCCGGCCCTGCCCGACGATGATGTGCATCTCCCGGCCGATGCCGGAGTCCGACAGCAGCTCCTGGATGTCGAGCAGGCGGCAGGAGTCGCCGTTGATCTCGTACTCGCTCTCGCCGGAGCGGAACATCCGGCGGGTGATGGAGACCTCGGTGTACTCGATCGGCAGCGCGCCGTCGGTGTTGTCGATGGTGAGGGTGACCTCGGCCCGGCCCAGCGGGGCCCGCCCGGCGGTGCCGGCGAAGATGACGTCCTCCATCTTGCCGCCGCGCAGCGCCTTGGCGCCCTGCTCGCCGAGCACCCAGGCGATGGCGTCGACGACGTTGGACTTGCCGGAGCCGTTCGGGCCGACCACACAGGTGATCCCGGGCTCCAACTTGAGCGTCGTCGCGGAGGCGAAGGACTTGAACCCCTTCACCGTCAGGCTCTTGAGATGCACCTTCTCGATCCTCGTCCGGTGGCCGCCGTACCGTCGCCGGCTGCGCGGACCTGGCGAACCCGCAGACTAACCCCTTGGCGACGACCGGCCGGCACGCGACCCGCCTCGCATCACCGCGACCGGGAATTGATCACCGGCGGTAATGGTGACGGCGGACCGGACGGAGCCGTTCCGGGACGGGCCGACAAGATCGCGAAATTGCGACGCCGAAAAGTGCGGGAGACAGAGCTGCGCGCCGGCACTTAAGTGTCGGCGCGCGTTTTCGTGATGGTGCGATTCAGTTTTCCGACGCCGAAGATCAGGTCAGCGCGGGCTCGGCCAGCCGCAGGAGGTCGTCCGCCTCCGCCGCCGCCGCCGCGAGCCGATCATTGTCGGCACGCAGACGCGTGATCTCGAACTCCAGTGCCTGAACCCTGGCACGCAGTCGGGTGACCTCGTCGAGCAGACGCCGGTCGGGCGCTGCGCCTACGTGGCCGTACAGGGCCTTAGCCATGCTGACTCCTTGATATGCGCTGCCGGAAAGGCCGGCCAACGCGCGCCCAATTCGTGTTCGCGGCTGCCCACCCGCCGTTATGCGGGCATGACCGGGCGCGACTGGCGACACCTATATATTGAGCCGAAACCCCCTCCTTCGTCAAGTTCTCGCAGGCCGTAGATCATCTCCACGTCTACCCTGTTCACTTGCCGGGGGCCCCAAGGCTCGGACACGCTCTGTCCGGACTTCTTAACTGTACGCCCCGGAATGTGCGTACGGTCACCTCGTGAGTCCAAGTCGCCTTAACTCTTCCTTAGAGGCCGCGCAAATAGGTCAGTGAGGATCGGGCGGGTAGGAGACGGGCACAGACATCAGTGATCATGGTTCCTACG